>JAUPKJ010000132.1 GCA_030837505.1 Actinomycetota bacterium | reverse complement strand
TTCGTCGAGGAGGTCGAGCAGGGTGGCTGCGGGGGCGCTCAACCAGTCGTGCGAGCCGTCGAGCAGGACACAGTCCGGGGGGTCGGACAGGGCCGCCAGGGCACGGCGCCCGGCCAGACGCAGCGCACCGATGATGCCCAGGCCGTCGATCTCCTCGGGCTCTGCGTGTCCCACGGCGTGGGCACGGGCCCAGCCGCGCAACGCCGGCACCAGGGATTGCCGGGCGGTGGGTGTCAGGAGTTTGGAGTCGCGCACCCCTGCGGGCGCAGTGGGGGTGCGCAGGTCCACGACGACGACGCCCACGCAGACCGGCCCGGCCAGGGCTCCCCGGCCGACCTCGTCCATGCCCGCGACGAGGCTGTGCCCGGACCTCAGCAGGCGGCGTTCCTCCCGCAGGGTCGGGACGGGGCTCCGGGAGGTCACGAAGGGCTCTTCGCATCGGGGACGCCGTCGGAGACCGCCCCGGCGGACGCCACGGAACCCGCCCGTCCCAGAGGCCAGACGATCACGAACGCCTTGCCCACGACGTCGTCCAGGGAGATCGTGCCCTGTTGGAGGGTCGGATGGTAGCGGGAGTCCTCCGAGACGGCCCGGTGATCACCCATGACCCACAGCCGGTTCTCCGGCACCTTGACCGAGAAGTCCAGGGTGCTGGGGGCGTTCCCGGGGAACAAGTAGGGCTCCTCGATCGCAGCCCCGTTCACGGTGATCTTCCCCTGGGCGTCGCAACAGGCCACGACGTCCCCGGGAAGACCGATCACACGTTTGATCAGGTGTTCGCCCGAGTCCTGGGGCAGCAGACCGATGAAGGTCAGGGAGGAGCGGATCGCGTTGCGGACAGGCCCCTCGTCCACGGGGGCCTCGGGGGTCAGCCATCCGCCGGGGTCCCTGAAGACGATCACATCGCCACGATGGAGGTCCATGACGCCGGGCACCAGTTTGTTCACCAGGACCCGGTCCCCGACCAGCAGGGTGTTCTCCATCGATTCCGAGGGGATGAAGAACGCCTGCAACAGGAAGGTCTTGATGACCAGAGCGAGCACGAGGGCCATCGACACCACGACGAGGACCTCCGTGACGGCGCCCACCGCAGCGTTGGAGACCGAGGGAGATTTCTTGCGGTCCGAGGGCCGGGACGACCTGTCCGCCCGTCCGGAGCGGTCCCGCGCACGCTCCGGACGCCCCTCGCGCTCGCCGGTCCCGTCGCGGTCCGGCACATGGTCGTCCCTGTCGCGGGAGTTCCTGTCGCGCAGGTGCGCAGCTGCCCGACGCCCCCGTGGCTCGGGATCCAGCGGGCTGTCGTCCGGAGCCCTGCGGATCCGCCAGTCCTCCGCCGGCAGGCCGCCGCGGGCCCCGGACCGGGGGCGACGGGGTGCGGGCCGTTCACCGTAGGCCGAGGTGAGGAACGGATCGGCCCCGAGATGGTCGGGCAGGGCGATCCCTCCGGCCGGGAGGCCCCGGGGCAGGGAGGGCGGCGGGAGCACTGCGGGATCCGGCAGGCCGGCCGCCGGGGTGGCGCCCAGAGCCCTGTTGGGTCGGCGGGCCCGAGGCCGGGCAGGCGGGTAGTTGGGGGTGTTCCCCCCGGATTGCGACAGGGGCAGCCCTGCTCGCGGCGTGCCCGGAGACGGTGTGGAAGTTCCTGACCAGGCGGGTCTGTGGGAACCGGCGGGAGGCAGGCCCGGCACCGGGGTGCCGGCCATGGGCACGCCCATCGCAGGGGTTCCCAGGAGCGGATTCGCCATGGCGGGCCAGTTCCCACCGGGGTCCTGGACGAGTTGGTTCCCGTCGGCCGACAGGCTCCCGGGGAGGAAGCGCTCCGGTAGCCGGGGGTCCTCGGGATCGCTGCGGGAGACCTGGTCGGGATGCTCGCCGGGCAGGGGTTCGACCCCGGAGCCGAGGGCCCGCCGCCGCGGCCGGGACCTGGCAGCGCCCCGGCCCGGTGGCCAGGGGCCCTCCGGGTCGAACTCCATGGCTTCGCTCACGAGCCGCCCTCCTGTCCACCACCGGACTCCAGCAGTGTCCCGGATCGCCCCATTCCGGACCATCTGTCCAGCGGCCACCAGATTGCCACCACTCGACCAACGACCTGACCCACGGGAACAGTTCCGCCGCTGGGCTCGTTCATGTGTTCCCGTGAATCGCCCGAGTCGCTGCGGTGATCCCCCATGACCCACAGCCGCCCCTCGGGAACCGAGATGTCGAACCTCAACTCGCTCGGGGAGTCTCCCGGGTACAGGTAGGGCTCGGACATGCTCTTGCCGTTCACCATCAGGCGCTTATGGGCATCGCAACAGGTCACGCGGTCCCCCGGCAACCCGATCACACGCTTGACGTAGTCGGTCTCGCCCACGGGCATGCCCAGGGCCTTGGCGACTCCGCGGCCGACGGCCGCCAGGGGGGATCCAGGTTCCTCCGCGGACTTGCTGAAAACTCCCTCACCGTCGAAGACGACGACGTCCCCCCGCTGGATCTCACCAAAACGGTACGACCAGCGGGAAACGATGACCCTGTCCCCCACCTGCAGGGTGTTCTCCATCGAGCCCGACGGGATCACGAAGGTCTGGACCAGGAAGAACCGGATTCCGGCCAGCAGCAGGGCAACGGTCAGGAGGAAGGAGAAGACCCGGACGACGGAACGCAAAGGACCCTCCGGCACTGTGCTCCTCACCGGGGAGCGCAGACGGTCCCTCAGGGAGGACGGCGAGGGCCGCTCCCGCGAGGTGAGGCCGGGCTCCTCGCGGTCTTCGCAGGTGTTCGGGTTCACAGGCGCTCCACTCGGCGTCTCCGCAGACGCTGTCGGGTCCGCGGGACCGGATTCGTCCCCGAGCGTGGATTCAAGGCGGGCGGCGGTGCCGTCGGTACGGACAGTCCTGGTGGTTCCGCCGGGAGCGTTCCCGGCTCCGGCGGCACCGGTTCCGTTCTGCTGCTGCAGATCCGGAACCGGTGCCGCTGTTCGACCGGTCCGACCCTCGACGGCCGTTTCCGGCCCTGTGGGGTCGTGTACCCCCTGATCGGATCCCGTTCGCGGATCCGAGAGATCCGGGGACGGCGGCTGGTCCCGAGGACCGACCGAGGGGAGTGCCTTTTCCGGGTGACGTTCGGCAACCACTCTGGGAGCCTACGTGACGAAAGCACCCACCGGGCCCCGCGGCTCAGCGGGAGGGCGTGGCATCCCGCTTCTCGCGGATCTTCGCGGCCTTGCCGCGACGCGTCCGCAGGTAGTACAGCTTGGCGCGACGCACCGCACCCCGCCTGACGACCTCGAGCTGCTCGATGATCGGCGAGTGGACCGGGAACGTACGTTCCACTCCCACCCCGTAGCTCACCTTGCGGACGGTGAAGGTCTCCCGGACCCCACCACCCGAACGGCGGATCACGTCGCCCTGGAAGACCTGGGTACGCGAGCGGCTGCCCTCGATCACGCGGACGTGAACCTTCAAGGTGTCGCCGGGGCGGAAATCCGGTACGTCGTCCCGCAACGAGGCGGCGTCAAGGCTGTCCAGGATGTTCATTTCAGGTCGCTCTCCCGCAGACGCCACAGGTCATCCGCGCTCTTGTCGAACGATTGCTCGTCCGTGCGAACAAGGTCCTTGCCGAGCATGGGACCGGTGCCCCAGTTCGGCGTGTTGTTCCTGGACACGGCTCGGGGAACCGGCGTCCGGATCCGCGGGGATCACAGGAACCGCCGGATGACCGCCTGCTGCAGGACCCGGACTTGAAGGGTCGTTGAGCTGAACGAACGGCCAGGGGGACCGGCGCGCTCCCCTGTGGCAGGGCACGACCGACCGGCGACACGCGGAGTCAGTCTGCCACAGGGGTACCGGTGCGTTGAAATCCGCGGGAGGCAGGTTCCCAGCCCTCGGCCCGCAGAACCGCCAGATCGGCCCTGTCCAGGTGTTCGGGGTCCAGGCGGGCCAGAAGATCGGGACGGCGGCGGGCCGTGCGCACCAGTCTCTGGTCCCGGCGCCACCGGGCGACCTGCCCGTGGTGCCCGGACAGGAGGACCTCCGGCACGTCCAGGCCGTTCCAGCTGGCCGGCTTGGTGTACACGGGGTATTCCAGGAGCCCGTCCTCGTGGCTCTCCTCCACCAGGCTCCCCGCGTTACCCAGGACCCCCGGCAGCAGGCGCGCCACGGCCTCGACGACCGCGAGCACGGCCACCTCGCCCCCGTTGAGCACGTAATCGCCCAGACTGATCTCGCGGACGGGCATCCGGTGCGCTGCCGCCGTCAGGACCCGCTGGTCCATCCCCTCGTAGCGCCCGCAGGCGAAGGCCAGCCAGGGGCTGTCGCCGAGTTCGACCACGGTCCGCTGCGTGAGGACCTCCCCCGAGGGCGTCGGGACGATCAGGACGGGCACGTCGCCGGCTTCGGGTTCACCGGCCTCGGGTTCACCGGCTTCGGGTTCACCGGCCTCGGGTTCACCGGCTTCGGGGTCGCCGGCCTGCCCGGCAGCGCGCTGCGCGGCCCGTCCGGCCCGCACGACGGCCCCGAGGGCCTCGTCCCAGGGCTCCGGGCGCATGACCATACCCGCGCCCCCACCGGCCGGCGTGTCGTCGACCGTCCGGTGCCGGTCGTGGGTGAAGTCCCGCAGGTCGTGCACTGCGAGGTCGAGGAGCCCCGCACGGCGGGCCCGACCGATCAGGGACAGGTCCAGGGGCGCCAGGTACTCGGGAAAGATCGTGACGACGTCGATGCGCATCAGGACGGTCCGTCCCCGTCGTACAGGAGCCCTCCGGGGTCGTCGAGCACGAGGATCCCGGCGTCGGGGTCGACGGTCGGCACGAGGGCCGTGACGAAGGGCACCAGCCGCAGCACGCCGTCGGGACGGCACACGAGCAGAAGGTCCTGGGCCCCCGGGTGTTCGACGGCAGCGACCTCGCCCAGTTCGTTCCCGTCCGGGGAGAGCACCCGCAGACCGACCAGTTGGTGGTC
Source organism: Actinomycetota bacterium (assembly GCA_030837505.1). Lineage (GTDB taxonomy): Bacteria > Actinomycetota > Actinomycetes > Actinomycetales > Kineosporiaceae > JAUPKJ01. The sequence continues at coordinate 6,244 of JAUPKJ010000132.1, read as the reverse complement.
GTACCAGGCGTCCGGGTCCCGGCCGGTTTCCTCCTCCTGATCGATCTCGGCCTCGAGCAGGACGCCCCGCAGGGCCTCCGCCTCGGTACGGCCGTCGATCTCCTCGAAGCCCATGAGCAGACCCCCGCGATGCTGACGGGCCGAACACAGGGTCAGGACCCTGTGCGAGTCCGAGACATACAGGGACATGCCAAGGACGAACCGCCGTTCGGGGGCATCTGTGCGCACATCAGCGCTGATCTCGCCACGGATCCCGTGGGCCCGTCCCAGGCGCGCCACGATCAGACGCATCGGCCCTCCCGGCAGCGCACGTCCCGGCGTCGGCCGGCCCGGTCCCGCCCCGAGGGGCAGTTCCGGGCCGGCCTGCACGGTGTCACGGGACCGGGACGGCGGACGGTGTCAGCGGCCACGATCCACATCGACCACGTCGACCCTGACGGGTTTACCGTCGGACAACGCCTTGGTCACCGTGCGCAGTGCTGTGGCGGTCCGCCCGGATCGTCCGATCACCCGGCCGAGGTCGTCGGGGTGGACCCGGACCTCCAGCAGCAGACCCCTGCGCAACGGCTTGTTGCGGATCTGCACGTCGTCGGGGTGGGACACGATGCCACGCACGAGGTGATCCAGCACATCGACCAACACGTCAGGCTCCGGCGCCCTCGGCCGCGGCCTTCTCGGCCCCTTCGGCCTTGGCCTCTGCCGCCGTCTCGGCGGGCTTGGCCTCTACAGCCGTCTCGGCGGGCTTGGCCTCTGCCGCCTTCTCAGCAGGCTTGGCCTCTGCCGCCGTCTCAGTGTCCTTGGCCTCTGCCGCCTTCTCGGCGGGCTTGGCCTCGGCGGGCTTGGCGGCCTTGCCCTCGGCGGACTTGGCGCCCTTCTTGCGGCCGCCCCGGGGGGTGGTCGCCGGAGACTTGGGCTCGTTCATGGTCTCCTTGGCGGCTTCCTCGAAGACCGCGCGCTTGTCGGCCCGGGGGGCCGCGACGCGCAGGGTGCCCTCGGAGCCGGGCTCGCCACGGTACTTCTGCCAGTCACCAGTGATCTTGAGGATGGCCAGCACCTGCTCGGTCGGCTGAGCGCCGACGCCGAGCCAGTACTGAACGCGCTCGGAGCTGACCTCGATGTACGAGGGCTCCTCTGTGGGGTGGTACTTGCCGATCTCCTCGATCGCGCGACCGTCCCGCTTGGTGCGGGAGTCGGCGACGACGATGCGGTAGTACGGTGCATGGATCTTGCCCATGCGCTTGAGACGAATCTTGACGGCCACGGGTGTGGGCTCTCCTGGTTCTGGATGGGCGATCCCAGGCGGCTCTCCGGGTGGGGTCCGGGAAGCTGCACACGATCTGCGGACTCGGTCGTTCGCGGCGAGAGGGTCCGCGGATGCCGGGTACAGCGGGCCATTCTGCCAGATCCGGGGACCTGTCCGTACCGTAAGGGGCCCGCGCCGTCAGGCCGGGGCGGGAGCGGCGCCCCGGTGGGGCACGCCCCGCAGGACGACCGCTTCGGGGCTCAGCAGGACCCGCGGCTCGATCCGGGGATCGGCCGAATACACCACGAGGTCCGCGGGGGCGCCCTCGTGGAGCCCCGGACGGCCCAACCAGGTGCGGGCCCGCCAGCAGGCGGCGTCCAGGGCCTCGACGGGCCGCAGACCGGCCTCGACGAGGTGCAGGACCTCCCGTGCGAGCAGCCCGTGCGGGACCAGCCCGCCCGCGTCCGTGCCCGTGACGATCGGCAGGCCGGCCTCGTGGGCCCGGCGGACCGTGGCGTACCGGTCCCGGTGCAACCGGAGCATGTGGTCGGAGTACCGCGGGAACCGCTCCCGGCCCGCCCGCGCGAAGTCGGGGAAGTTCTCGATGTTCACCAGGGTCGGCACGATCGTCACCCCCTGCCGGAGGGCGAGGTCGATCGTGTCGTCCGTGAGTCCCGTGGCGTGTTCGAGACAGTCGAGACCTGCGGCGAGCAGGTCCGGCAGGCAGTCCTCCCCGAAACAATGCGCTGTGACCCGTGCCCCCTCGGCATGGGCCGCGGCGATCGCCGGGCCGAGGACCTCGGCCGGCCAGCAGGGCGCCAGGTCCCCCACGGACCGGTCGATCCAGTCGCCCACGAGTTTGACCCACCCGTCGCCGCACCGGGCCTGTTCCCGGACGGCGTCCACCAGCTGCTCCGGTTCGATCTCCAGTCCGAAGCCGCGCAGATAACGCCGGGGGCGCGCGATGTGCCGCCCGGCACGCACGACGGCCGGCAGGTCCGGGCGGTCGTCGATCCACCGCGTGTCCCCCGGCTGTCCCGCGTCCCGGATCAGCAGGACCCCGGCGTCCCGCTCGGTGAGGGCCTGCTCCTGCGCCGTGGCGGCGTCGACGGCCCCGTGCTCACCCAACCCCACGTGGCAGTGGGCATCGACGAGCCCGGGCAGGACCCACCCGGTCAGCCGCTGCACCGGGCCCGTCCACGACGTCGGCTCCCGGAAGGTCAGCCGGCCGCCGATCGCCCAGGCGGGCCCGGCCTCCTGCCCCGGACCGGTCAGCAGAGGGCCCGTCAGATGCAGAACCGGCGAGGGCGAGAGGGCTTCCATGGCCTGTCACTGTAAGGCGGGGGTCACCGCAGGTCGAAGACGACGGCGTCCCCCCTGTCCGTGCGCTCGATGCCCAGACCGGTCACGTCGCGGTCCGCAGCCTTTTCGAAGGGGGTTCCCGCCGAGCGGGAACGCACGACGACCACGGTGGACACTCCCTTGCCGCGCAGCCAGTCCACGCTGACGGCGTCGGGGAAGGTCTGCGCCATGAAACGGGTGTTCACCTGGGCCGGGGGGTCGAACCCGCTGTAGCCGTTGGCGGTCACGGGGAAGCCGTCCGTCGTCCAGAGCATGAGGTGGTAGTCGGCCATGGGGTCGCTGGGCAGGAACAGCACGGGGGCGGACAGGTCCGAGACCTTCACCGGGGCCGGCTGCACGGCCCAGCTGGGCACGTCGCCCCGGCCCTCCGTGACGATGCAGGCCGCGGGCAGGACCAACAGGCCGACGATCCCCCAACGGGCCGCTGCGGGCAGGGAACCCCAGGCCGTTGTCCGGTTCTCCCCGCCCTCCCCGGTCTCCCCGGTCCCACCGCTGACGCCGGCTTCCCCGGGTTCTCCGACTTCTCCATTCTCCCCGTTCTCCCCGGGCGCCGACGGAGCCCCGAGGGGGGCGACGGTCCGGGAGGCGACCCAGCGCACCAGGGCGCGGGCCGCGGCATCGACGGCCCCGGCGGCCAAGAGGCACAGGGCCAGGGTCGTCCAGATGATCAACCGGCCGGGGACGCGCATCGCGTTCCAGCCCGGTGCGTAATCGAACAAGGGCAGGTAGGTCCACCGGCCGTCGCCGGGGGCGTTCGTGCCCAGGGCCAGCACAGCGGTCACGACGACGACGGCCCCCAGGCCCAGGCGCCGCCGCAGGGGCCACCGGGACAGGGCCAGGCCGAGGGCCGCCAGACCCAGCAGCAGGAAACCGGGCAGGAGCACCATCTCCAGCTCCCAGCCCAGACCCACGCGCCACGAGGCCAGGCGCTCGCCCCAGAAGTGGTTGGTCGCCGGCGGCGTGAACAGTCCCCGGGGGGGCGGGGAGAACAGTTCGAGGTGGGCGACGGTCCGCTCGACCTCCGGGAAACGTTCCTGCACGCGCAGGAACGGCCGCGTGTAGGCCAGGAGCAGCCCGCAGAAGGCCAGCATTCCCGCCACTTCGGCGATCAGCGCGCCGCGGGGGGGCCGGGGCAGACGCCGACGCCCCGACACGGCCCACCCGATCAGAAGCGGGCCCATGACCAGGCCGAGCGCGTACCCGAAGGGAATGGCGATGGCGAAGCCGAGGGTGAGCTGCCAACACGCCACCAGCCAGCCGGTGAGGATCCACCCGCCGCGGACCCGGTCGGGCCGCCACCCGTGGCGCAGCGACCAGCCGTGCCCGTACACGAGGGCCGCCAGGGTCAGGGCCAGGCCGCCCGTGGACTCCACGTTGACGTGAATGGCCTGTTCGAGCCGCCAGGGGGCGAAGGCGAAGCCCGCCCCGGCGACAGAGGCCCCGGCGATCGACGAGCCCAGGGCCCGGGCCAGGGCGTACGCGCCGCAGGCCGCACACACTGTCGCGAACAGGCCGGCGAGGTTCAGGGCAGCCAGGGCACCGGCCTGCCCGTCCCCGTACAACAGTCGCGCGATCCACGACAGCGGGAGATAGCCCAGGATCGTGTCGGTGTAGGCGAGGTTGTCGGGGGCCTGTTGGAAGGCTGTGGTCGTCCACAGCCCGCCGGGGTCGGTGCGCACGGCGTGCTCGACCCAGGACATCTGCCACGCGAAGTACAGAGGGTCCCCGAGGTTGCCCGGCACGGTCGTGCTCAGGCCCCGCACGACGGGCCCATTGGTCAGAACCGTCACGGCAGTGGACACCAGGACGACGACGAGGGCCTCGACGAGGGCCGGACCGCGCGAGTGCCGCAGGTTCCGTGGCCTCACCCTGTCCAACAGCCGGGCAAGCCCGGCGGACCGCCCCGGTCCGGTCGTTTCCGTTCCTGCCCGCCGTCGGCCCGCGCCCTCGTCGCTCACACGCGCGAATCTAGTGGGTCGGCCGTCGGTATTCACCAGTCGTCCCGATCCCTGCCCCCGGGCGGGGCCCGGGTCCGGCGAAGAACAGGTGTTTCAGTGGCCGAGGAACTTCTCGAATCCGGGGGGAAGGTCGAAGGTTGCAGGGTCGGTCTGCTGTGCGGGCCCGGTCAGGCCGAAGGCGCTGCCCGGTTCCGCCGGGGTCTGCGGGGCCGGGAGCCCTGCGGCCTTGGCTGCCGCGAGACGCTCCTGCTCGGCCCGCTTGGCCGGGTTGCCCGAACGGGCCTTGCCCTTCTTGCCCTTGCGGGCGGAGGCCGCGACGGCCCGCCCCCGGGACTTCTTGCCACCCCCGGCCATCCCCGGCAGGCCCGGCATCCCCGGCATGTTCGGCAGGCCCCCGCGGCGCATGGACCGCATGACCTTCTGGGCCTCGACGAATCGTTCCAGCAGCTGGTTGACGTCGCTGACCTGGACGCCCGCCCCCCGCGCGATCCTGGAGCGCCGAGACCCGTTGAGGATCTTCGGCTGACGGCGCTCCTGGGGAGTCATGGAGCGGACGATGGCCTCGACGCGGTCCATCTCGCGCTCGTCGAAGTTGTCCAGCTGATCGCGCAGCTCCCCCATGCCCGGCAGCATGCCCAGCATCTTCTTGAGGGACCCCATGTTGCGCAGGGCGCCCATCTGGACCAGGAAGTCGTCGAGCGTGAAGTCCTCGTCGGCCGCGAACTTCGCGGCCATCTTCTCGGCCTGTTCGGCGTCGAAGGCCTGCTGCGCCTTCTCGATGAGGGTGAGCATGTCGCCCAGGTCCAGGATGCGCGAGGCCATCCTGTCGGGGTGGAACAGCTCGAAGTCCTCGAGCTTCTCGCCCGTGGACGCGAACATGACGGGCCGACCCGTGACCCCCACGACGGACAGGGCCGCGCCGCCGCGCGCGTCGCCGTCGAGCTTGGACAGGACGACCCCGGTGAACCCGACGCCGTCGAGGAAGGCCCGGGCCGTGGTCACGGCGTCCTGACCGATCATGGCGTCGACGACGAAGAGGGTCTCGTCGGGTTCGACCGCGTCGCGGATGTCGGCGGCCTGGCGCATCAGTTCGTCGTCGACGCCCAGGCGGCCCGCGGTGTCGACGATGACGATGTCGTGCTGCTTCTCGCGGGCGTACAGAACACCCTGCCGGGCCACGGCGACCGGGTCGGCCGCCCCGGCCCGCGGGTCGGCCGGGCCGCCCGTGGCGCAGGCCCCCGGGTGCGGGGCGAAGACCGCGACCTGGGCGCGCTCGCCCACGACGCGCAACTGGTCGACGGCGTTGGGCCGCTGCAGGTCGCACGCCACCAGCAGGGGGGTGTGCCCCTGGTCGTGCAGCCAGCGCCCGAGCTTGCCCGCCAGGGTCGTCTTGCCCGCGCCCTGCAGACCCGCCAGGAGGATCACGGTGGGAGGGTTCTTGGCCATGGTCAGACGGCGGGTCTGTCCGCCGAGGACCGTGACCAGTTCCTCGTGGACGATCTGAACGACCTGCTGGGCGGGGTTCAGCGCCGCCGAGACGTCCGATTCCAGGGCCCTTGTCCGCACCGCTGAGCAGAAGTCGCGGGTGACGGGCAGGGCGACGTCGGCGTCGAGCAGGGCCCTGCGGATGTCGCGGATCGTCCGGTCGACATCCGCCTCGGACAGCCGCCCCTTGCCTCGC
>JAUPKJ010000131.1 GCA_030837505.1 Actinomycetota bacterium | reverse complement strand
CGGGCCGCAGGCTGGCTTCTCCCCTTCGCCGGGGTGAGCCTGTGACCGATGCCCGTCTGACCGGAAGCGGACTGCTGGCCGGCCTGCGGCGGGATCTCCTGGCCCTGTCCGTCCGGCCGGCCGATCCGGCCTCGGCCGACCTCGTCCGGACCGGTGACCGGGTCGACGTCCTGGCCGGCCCGCCCCAGGACGGTCCCATACAGGAGGAACGCGCGACGCTGCTGGCCGACGACGCCCTCGTCCTGGCGGCGGGCGCTCAGGGGTCCTCCGCCGGTTCCGGCTCGGATTCCGCTGTCGCCTCCCAGGGGGGCACCGCTCCTGGCGGAATCCTGTCGGCGGATCCGCGGCAGTCGAACGGCTCCGGGCCGACGGGGACGATCGTCCTGGCAGTCTCCCGCGACACCGCGGCCCGGTTGGCTGCGGCCGCGGGAACCCGGCCCCTGAGCATCGCCGTCAGGTCCGAGCCGTGAAGGGCCTGCCCGAAGTCGTGGTCGGCGGCGGTCGGACCGGCCGGTGGGAGTCGGACCTGAGACTCGCGGACGCCGGGCCAGTGCCCCGGGGCCAGGGTCAGAGCCGGTGCGGGTGCCGGGGCCGGGGCGGTACGGTCCCTGGCCCCGATCCCGGGTGCAGTCCCGACACCGTCTGCAAAGCAGGTCCCCACCCTCTGCCGAACCCTCTGCCGAGGCAGGCCGTTCCTGCGGTCGGTGGAGTGGGTCCTATTCCCAGTGCGGCGGGCGGTCCCGCAGATACCGTTCGTCGTCCCCGGCGGGCGAGGCCGCCCAGTCCTCGGGATCCAAAAAGCCGTTCCGCCCCCGAGAAGATCTTCGACGCCAGCCCGGTCCGTCCCCCCGGGAAGAACCGTTGTCCGCGCTGTCCGTCCCGGGCCCGGCAGAGCCTCTCCCGGGGCTTGCAACGTCTTTTCCGGGGCTTGCAGTGCTTCTGCGGGCTCCTGGGTCTTTCCGGTGGTTTGCGGCAGTTGCCCCGGGGGTTGCGTCAGGTCGGCCGTTCCCCGCAGGCCGGGCGTCCGTGGACGCCCCGTTCAGAGCCGGCCGGCTTCCCCGATCCTCCCCGGTCCGTTCCCCGGGAAGCCGGTTCTCGTCGGTTCCGGAGGCGGTCACTGTCGAACCTGCCGGTGACCGCCGGACCGAACGGTCAGTGCCCTGCGGGCGGCCAGGCTGATCATCGCGTCGGAACGAGCGCTCCGCCCCACCAGTTCCAGTTCGTCGCGGATCTCCTCCATCAAATGATGTTCGTCGCGTTCCCGGCCGTCCGACAGCAGCCAGCGAGCCACGGCCTGCAGATCCTCCGCCGAGTAGGAAGAAAAGGTCAAGCCGGTCCGGATCGCGGGCCGAGGACCCCGATCGCAGAAAAGGACGACGGGTCGGGCCACGTCCCCGGGCGCCAGCGGCATCCCACCCGCCACCCGCCAAGCGTCCTGGATCCTTTCCACGACCTCGCCGGGGTCGCAGAAGAGGTCCATCGCGGCGACCCGCAGGTAGGTCCATCCCGCGCGTTCGAAGGACCGGGGGCGTTGCCAGTCCCTCAGACGAATGTCCTGACACCGCGAGTACACGGGGCTGTCCACCTCGACGGCCAACAGCCAACGACCGGGTTCGTGCGGATCACCGACCGCAATGTCCAGAGGCCAGTCCGGAGCGGGAACCCCCGTCATCAAGGGCATGCCCAGTGCTGCGAGCCGATCGCACAGATCGGCCACCAAGGCGTCCGGAGGTTGCGTTCCCACCTGCGCCCAAGGGGCAGACAGGGGCCTGCCGCCACCGGTCCCGGATCCCGACTCCGGCCAGGCCGTCCCCTGTTCGGCCGGAGCTGGTCCGAGCTGTCCGGGTCGTTCCGGCGTTTCGGGGGGTTGGATCGTTCCTCCGGCCGAGACACACCAACGACCGGGAACGTTCTCCTCACCACCGCTGCCGCTGCGGCCCGCTTCTGGGCACTCACTGTCCGCAGGGCACTCGCCGTCCTCAGGGCACCCACGGTCCTCAACGCGCCCGGCTGTCCCAGATCGAGCATCATTCTCCGGCCCCCCCGTCGGGGAACCCACGAGTCCCCCGCCCAGAGGTTCGGTCGCATCGGATACCGACCGCAGGTCCACGGAATCCAGGCCCGGCACCGTCCCGGCCGCGGAGATACCGGGGGCTCCCGAGGGCTCCCGACCGTCCCGAGGCCCCTGAGCTTGCTCGGTCCGCATACCGCCCCTGCCGAGAGGCGTGGGAACAGTCCCGATGTACACGGATCCCGAGGCCCTGTCCGAGACAGGAGGGATGACCACACCGGAGAGTTCCTGCGAAACCTCCAACGTGCGCCGCAACATGCGCGCCCCGTCACTGCGCAACCGCTCGTAGACCAGATCGGCTGCCGTGAAACTGCACACGACCGTCGTGCGACGCCGGGACCTCGACAGTGCCGCGAGAAGACAAGCCTGCCCGAATCTTCCGTCCAGTACCCCGAACCTGTGCACGACTCTGCCATGCGGAGTCCGGCTGAGCCCCACCGTGACGATCGCGGCGTCCCGGACCAGTCCAGCGATCCGATGCACTGGCCGGATCACGAACGGCTCGCCGATCCCGGACGCCGTGTGCACCGCGAGCCATTCGGCGAGCTCCGGTCGTTCGATCGCGGTGGTCCGCAACTGGGCAGAGATCCTGTTGGCGTGACGGGTCCCGAAAGTCACGACGGCCAAGGACTCCCCCGGTCGACGCACCGCGTGATCCGTCACGAGAGACACCACCCGGCGGACCTCGGCCTCGGCACTCACGGCAAGCTGTTGCCCGGGAGGAGGCACGCCGATGCCGTCCGCGACGTACTCCAGGACCAGCGGCGAAGCACCTGCGGCCGGTGGGACCGCCGTCCAGCCCTCGGGGTAACAGTCCCGCATGGGAGCGAGCAGCCGGGAGTCCCTGCTCCGATGGTCTCGGAACAGCCGATGCACCTCCGCACGTTCCGCCACGGCGGACAGGACCGATGGCCCCCCCGTCGCGGGAGGCAACCGACGTCGGTCCCCCACCACGATCACCTGCCGGGCCCTGGCCATGACCGCCGCGGCCTCGGCCAGCCCCACCTGTCCTGCGTCATCGATCGCCACGGCGTCGAGGAAAGGATCCCCCGGCGCCGCAGGCGGCAACACCTTGGAGACGGCGTCCGGACTCATCACCCAGATCGGCCGAAGGGCCGCCAACAGACAGGGCGCGTTGCGGAAGAGATCGGCCGGCCACACCGAACGGTGCCCCCGGTAGACCTCGGACCTCAGCCACCGCACCTGTATCGGGTGAGCCTGGACGGTCCGGGTCGCCCTGCGCGCCAGGGCCAGACGGGCCGACGCCGTTGCCCTGGTCGCACGGTGCCCGTCCGCCGCTCGCATCTCCATGGTGAGTTTCTGCAAGACCGCAGCATCGTGCCTGGCCAGACGAGTATCCCCCCGGATGATCGCTTCCAGGACCGATGTCCACCAGGCCAGATCGAGCTCGCCGTCGACATCGTCGGGCAGCGCCTTGCGCTGACGCAGGTCCGAGAGCAGATCGCCCAGACCGGCCCTGTTGAGCTGGTCCAGCAGCTGAGTCCGGCGCGGCTGGGCCCGGATGCCGTCCTCGTCGCCCGCGAGATCCGTCAGACGTTGTTCCAGCTTGTCCAGGGGCAACAACCTCAGATTCGGGGTTCCCGTTCCGCTCAAGGCCGCAGTGAGGACCGCGAGCGCCCCCTCGACGGCCGTGACCGCCGCGCCCGCGTCCGCGAGCCCGGTGGGCACCTGCGGCAGGGTCTCGCGGCGGGCCAACTGCTGCCAGCGTTCCCGCTGCCGGCGCGCCATCACAAGACACTCGTGCACATCCGGCACGTGGACCCCGGGACGGACCAGGGAACGCGCCCGGCGGCGCAGCGCCCGGCGGGCAAAACGCCCCCCCAACTGTTCCAACTGTTCTGGGGCCGGACGGTGAGGAGACGTCTCGGGCGCCGTCACCGCGATCAGATCGTCCAACGGGGCTTCGAAGACCGCCGGAAGCAGCAGGTCCAGCGTGTCCCGGACCCCGAACAGCAGTTCCAGCTGAGGACGCCACCCCGCCACAGTCGTCGCCTCGGACAGGCCCCCGCTCGTCGCGACGGCCCGCATCTCGACACGGGCCCGGCTCAGGCCGTCCCTCGCGGCCCGGGCGGCCGCGAGCGCCCGTTCGGCATCGGCGTCGGTGAACACCCGAGCGTCCAACCAGCGGGTGTCGAGGCGGGTCATGGTGAAGGCCCCGTGGGCGGCGGCGTCCCGCAGGTCTCCGCGCAGCCGCTCCCTGGACTCGGCGTTCAGGCGGCGGGTGACCTCCTGCGACAGCCGCACCCTCGTCCGGGGGGCGTTCGGGCCGGCCATGAGCCCCGCGAGGGCAACCATGGCCTCGTAAGCGCTCACTCCCCACGGGTCCCGTTCGGCGTGCAGGGCTTCGCAGGAGCTGGCCAGCCCCTTCACCGCCGTGTCGAACGCCTCGGCGACCCCGGAAGGGGTCTGGGCCAGGGTCTCCTCGGCCTTCTCGATGTTCTGCCCGCCCAGCACGGTCTCCAACCCGATGCCCAGAGCGGACATGATCCTGGGACGGTGGCCGTGGCCGTCGTGCAGGTCCAGGACGTGGTCACCCATCCCCGCATGGTCCAGACGAGCGATCAGTTCGTCCGCCGTGGCGCGGTGAGGGGTCAGCAGCAGAACCGTCCGCCCCATCGCAGCCAGCGCAGCAGCTGCCGCCGCCACGGTGTGGGTGTTGCCGGAACCGGGCGGTCCCTCGACCACGACGTCCTGCCCGTCGAGGACGGCCGCCACAGCCCGGTGCTGCTGAGGATCCAGATCGAGCAGACGGTCCGCGTGCTCGGTGCGTTCTGGCTCCGACTCGACGGCGCTCGCGTGCGCGCAGCTCTCCTCGGCGGCCGCGTCGCTGTAGCTGCCGGGGATCTGGCCGTGACCGGAGTCGGCTCGTTGGTCGCGGGCGCGTCGTCTGCCCGCCCCCGGGAGCCGGCAGGTGACCCGGTTCCTGGTGCGGGTGTCTCGCGCCGGTTCCTCGCCGTCGGAGGTGGTTTCCGGTGTATCGGGGGCGTCCGTCGGGGCGGGACGGTCCGGTGTTCCGGTGGCGGTGCCCGTGCCGTTCGTGGGTCCGGTGGCCGTGTCGGTGCCGGGGCCGCCGGCGCAGGTCTCGGTGCCGGCGCAGGTCTCGGTGCGGCCGGTGCAGGTGGTGCCGGCGGGAGCGGTGCCGGTCGGGGGACCGTCGGCTGCCTCTCCCCCGAACAGGGGTGCGAGAAGTCTGTGCGTTCGCAGGGCGGGGCGGGCCAGGACGAGATCGCGCAGCAGGGCCCCCGAGCCCGCGGTGAACGAACCGACCAGAAGCCGCGGTTCCACCCAGAAGTCCGGGACGGTCTCCCCGGCGTCCTCCAGACGCGCGTACACAGGCAGAGGGTCGAATCCCTCGGGGCCGAAGGACAACCGGGCCAGGGCGTCGCCGTCGATCTGGACTCCGTACTCCTCGGCGAGGACGTCGAGGAGTACGGGGTTCACCACGACGGTGTCGTCGAGGTCCACGTCGTAGTCCTCGTGGTCGCCGTCGCGCGGTCGCAGAGTGCAGCCTCGCAGGAGGATCGGGGCGAGAAAGGGATCGTCCCGCATGTCCCCGGATTCGAGCATGATGCCCCGGATCGGAGGTCGCCAGCAGGCCAGCCCGGCTGCGAGGTAGCCCGATCGGATCCCCCGGTCGGCAGTGAGTTCTGCGACGTCGGCTCGGATCACCCGCACCTGGCGCAGGGCCGCGGTGTAGGCGTCGGTCTCTCTCACAAGACTGGACAGGCGTGTCGATCGTCCCGCCATGAGGGTCGCCAGGCCCGAGGGATGGGCATGCGTCAGGTCGAGGATCTCCTCGGAGAGCCTGCCCTGGGCCAGGAGGGTGTCCGGCAGGGAAGAGCCGGACAGCGCTTTGCGCAGTGTGTCGAAAAAGTCTCTGTTCTCGGGGCGGCAGTGTTCCTCGGGTGGCGTATCCCGTTCGCCCGTCCCCCGCCGTGTCTGGGCAGCATCGACGGCGGAAACGGCTCGGTCCTTCTGTCCGGCGCGGCCGGCCTGCCCCGAATCACTCACACGCTGAGCCTCACCCGACCGGTTCGATTCTGCTGCGGACGCGTGCCGATCGGGCCGGGGCACGGCGTCAGGGGCCGACATCGCACCGGTACCCATCTCGATACCGTCCTTGTGAGGGTACCGCGAGAGGGGCCGGAGAAGATCGGGACCTGGGCCGTCGAACCACCCTGTCCCACAGGCCCGGCCGGGTGTCCGTGGGGGTTGGGGTTCGCCTGTTCCCGTTCCCGGCCATCCCGGGGCCGACGGCGTGGGCGAACGTTTGTTCGCCCCGGTTCTTCCCCCGGGTCGGTGCCCGGGCCCCGACGGCGTCGGTGACGTTTCGGCAGGCACTGCACAACGCTACCGGTCGGTGGGGCGCCGACAGGGGAGCTTCCCGGCGCGTCGCAGGTCGTCCGGGATCCTCCGCACGGTCGGCGGTCCGTTCAGGCTGCCAGCAGCATGGCCAGCACAGCCGTGTCGGGGTCTTGGGCCGGGTCGACTCCCACCTGGCTGACCAGCCGGGTGACCGTGCCGTCGGCCTCGGCTTCGACCCAGGCGGCCCGGTGGTCCAGGCCGAGGTGGGGCAGGCCGGGCAGCAGCACGCACCCGGAGGCCGCTCCCTGTGCTTCGGGCGTGGAAGGTGTCGATTCGGTGGGAGGGTGCAGCAGGATCAGCGCGGAGGGGGCGCCGGACGCGAAATGGCCGGGGGCCGGTGCGCCGTCCCCGAGAACCGGACCGGCGAGGGTGACCAGGCCGACGGTTCCGGGTTGCGGGTTCTGAGGGACGTCGTCGACGGAGCGGTAGACGGCGGTCGTGGGCACCAGGCCCGGGACCGCGGCCAGCCGCACGGCGAGGGCGAGGAACTGGGCCCATTCCTTGGTGGAGGCCGGCCAACGGCCCGAGACGACGAACCCTCGCAGCGAGCGGCCCCCGTCGCCGAACGGCGAGACCTCCACGGATCTGTCTGCCACCACGACCACCTCCCGTTCCGGAACGCGGCACCGGGTTGTGAACACCCGTTTCCGGCAGAGTGCGCCGATCTCCCGTTGGCACACAAGAGGTGGCGAGTGCCAACAGAACAGGGGAGGAGGTCTAGTTCGATGCGGGAACGCCTGCGCGACGCAGGCGCGCCGGGTCCAGCCGCGCGTGTGTTACGTGTCGCGTCGGGAGCGTTCCCCCCGGCGCACGGCGACCCGGGCCAGGTAGGGGGAGCATCGGAAGGTGCCGACGGCCACCACGGCGGCGAGGGCTGCGATGAGCCACGGGACGCCGCCCCAATCGGTGGTGCTGAACGACAAGTTCACTGCGGCGCCGTCGCTGGAGTGGTCTGCCGTGGTGTAGGCGGCGACGGAGGGAGGCAGCTCGTCGAGGAACTCACCGGAGGCGCCGTCCTGGTCGGGGGTCACGGTGACGGTGGGGTCGGAGGCGACCACGGGGACGAGGGCCTGTGGGGCGGGTTCGCCGCGCAGGGTGTCCCGGGAGACGGCGGAGGCCACCGACAGTGCCCGGGCGGAAGAGCCGTTCCCGGTGGGGAAACCGGTGTAGGACCACACGGAGACCCGGTCGATCTGGAAGTCGGCGGGCACGTGGGCCAAGACGGCGGGTGGCCCGGTCGGTCCGTCCTCGGTGCCGATGACGAGCCCGAGCCACCGCGAACCCGTGTAGGAGCGGCTGCTGCGGTAGAGGGTCCTGCCGTCCTGGGTGACCTTGGTGAGTTCTGGCGCCCATTCGATGACGTAGGTGTGGAAGGTGTCCGTGTACCGGCCCGGGACGCCGACCCGGTTGGTGTCGTCACCCCACCCGTTGGTGACGTACGCGGTTTCGGTGTCCGGGGCGAACAGTTCGATCCCGGTCCAGTCGTTGTCGCTTCCGTCCTCGGGCCACAGCCCGAGGTAGCTGTTGAGGCCCTGCCCGCGGGGGGCCTTCGCCCGGATCTCGAACCGTCCGTAGGTCTGTGCCCTGCCCCAGCAGCCGACACCGCCGGAGGTGAAAGGCTTACCGCGGTTCTCCTGCCGAACGATCCCGAGGTGGAGCCGGTCTGCTTCCACCGAGACCTGTTCGGGGGACCAGGCGTTGGTGCCCTCGTCGCGGACGCCGCCGTAGGCCCCGCAGTCCGGGGTCATGCCGGTGCCGGAGAATTCCTCGGTCCAGGAGGGGACCCAGTGGCCGGACTTCACGGGTTCGGCGCCGTGGGGTTCCGCCGCAGCACTGTCCGTCCCTGCCGCACTGTCCGTCCCTGCCCGAACGATCGTGTTCGGGAAGGCCACGGTGCCGGTCCGGGACGCTGCGGTGCCTGTCCGGGACGCTACCGCGGTCGCGTTCGCGGCGGCGGCCGCTGCTGGGACGACGGGTACCGCGAAGGCCGCGACGGTGAGGAGAGCGGTGAGCACCGTGCCCGACCCGATTCCCTGGGGTCGTTCCGTTCGTGCTGCCGACCTGCAGCGCATTCCTGGCCTTTCATCGTGGCAACCCAAGGAGTCCCCCACGGAGCGACTCCCCCGTCCCACGCTCCGACCGGACCGCACGCTACGCCCTCTTCCGGCCATGTCGGAAACGGCCCGAGGTCTGTCCTCCCCCGACACGCCGTTCCCGTGACCTCCTTGAGACATCGCGGGG
>JAUPKJ010000130.1 GCA_030837505.1 Actinomycetota bacterium | reverse complement strand
GGTCCAGTCGGCCGGGCGGCCCGGGCCGGTCCAGCCGGCCGGCTCGCGCAGGCCGCTCAGGACGACGGCCACGTGCAGGGGCTGGGCCGGCACGGCCGAACGCAGCCGGTCCAGCTCGTCCGGACCGGGCGGACCCGTGACGGCCGGCCGACCGGCGACCTGCACGGGACCGGCGGGCAGGGTCACCGTCCCCATTTCGAACAGGCCCACGTCGGTCTGTCCCCGACTGATGTTGCGGCGCAGGGTCCCCAGGAGGGTCGCCAGGAGCGAGGTGCGCAGCTCCGGCTGCTCGTCCGACAGGGGGTTGGCCAGGCGGACGGCCTGCCGACGCGGATCGTCCCGCTCCAGGCCGAAGTCGTCGTGGACGCTCGGGGCGACGAACGGGTACGACAGCACCTCGACCAGACCGTGCTCGGCCAGGGCCCGCGCCACCGAGCGCCGGGCCCGCTGCGAGGGGTTCAGCCCGCGGCCGGCGGGGGCCTGGGGCAGCACCGAGGGAATGGTTTCGTACCCGTTGAGGCGCGCGATCTCTTCGACGAGGTCGATGGGGGCACGCAGGTCCGGCCGCCAGGTCGGGGCGTGGACGATCAGGTCGGCGCCGGCGTCCTCGACGCGGCAACCGATCTCGATCAGGGGGGCGCGCACGTGTTCGAGGGTCCAATCCACTCCGGCGATGCGCCCGGGGAAGGCCACCGGCAGGCGGATCGGCTCGGTGGCCTCGCGCAGGTCGACGTCGGTGATCTCCCCGGGGGTGCCGCCGCCGTACTCCACGAGCAGGCGCACCGCCAGTTCGGCGGCCCGGTGGGCCAGGTCGGTGTCGACCCCGCGTTCGAAACGACGGGCGGCCTCGCTGGGGAGCTTGTGGCGACGCGCGGTCCGGGCCACCGAGACGGGGTCGAAGTGCGCGGCCTCCAGGAGGACGTCGGTGGTGCCGGTGCCCACCTCGGTGCTGGCCCCGCCCATGACCCCGGCGAGGGCCAGGACCCGCTCGCCGTCGGCGTCGCAGATCAGCAGGTCCTCGGGGTCGAGGGCGCGTTCGACGTCGTCGAGGGTCGTCAGGGTCTCGCCGGCCGCGGCGCGGCGCACGACGATCGGCTCGCGCAGGGCCCGCAGGTCGAAGGCGTGCAGAGGCTGCCCCAGGCCCAGCATGACGTAGTTCGTGACGTCGACCGTCAGGGAGATCGGACGCATCCCGGCCTGTTCCAGACGGCTGCGCATCCACTGCGGGGAGGGTCGCGTCGGGTCGATCCCGCGCACGATCCGCGCCACGTACCGGTCGCAGCCGTTCCGGCCGCGCAGGGGGGCGTCGTCGAGGAGCTTCACGGGGAAGCCGCCGTCGCCGGCCGGCGGGGTGGGCAGGTCGGCGGGGTCGGTGAAGAGCGCGCCGGTCGCGTGGGCGCACTCCCGGGCGATCCCCCGGAGGCTGAAGGCGTAACCGCGGTCGGGGGTGACGTTGACCTCGAGGGTCTGTTCGTCCAGGCCCAGCAGGCCCAGCGCATCGAGACCGGGCCGCACGTCGGGACCGGGCTGCACGGTGGGTCCGGGCTGCACGTCGGGTCCGGGCTGCACGTCAAGGCCGAGGTCGGCCAGGCGCAGGATCCCGGCGTGGTCGTCGCCCAGGCCCAGTTCCCGAGCCGAACAGATCATGCCCTCGGACACGTGGCCGTAGGTCTTGCGGGCGCTGATCGCGAACCCGCCGGGCAGCACCGCCCCGGGCAGGCAGACGACGACCAGGTCGTCGACGTGGAAATTGCGCGCACCGCAGACGATCCCGCGGGGGCCCTCGCCGCCGACGGAACCGGTGTCCACCTGGCACCAGCGGACGACCTTGCCGTTGCGCTGGGGTTCCTCCTCGAAGGACAGCACGCGCCCCACGACGAGGGGACCGGTGATCTCGCCGCCGTGGATCGCCTCCTCCTCCAGGCCCACGCGGGCCAGGGCGGTCGCGAGGTCCTGCGCGGTCGTCGTCCGAGGAAGGGCCACGTACTCACGCAGCCAGGACAGGGGGGCCCGCATCAGATCTCCATCCCGTAGTGCAGGCTGAAACGGACGTCGCCCTCGACCATGTCGCGCATCTCTGCGATGCCGTGGCGGAACATGAGGGTGCGTTCCAGTCCCATCCCGAAGGCGAACCCGGTGTACTCCTGCGGGTCGACCCCGCAGGCCGTCAGGACGTTGGGGTTGACCATCCCGCAGCCGCCCCACTCGATCCAGCCGGTGCCGCCGCAGGTCCGGCAGGTGGCCTCCTGGCCGCCGCACACGAAACAGCGCAGGTCCATCTCGGCGCTCGGCTCGGTGAAGGGGAAGAAGGACGGTCGCAGCCGCGTGACGACGTCGGTGCCGAACATGGCGGCGGCCAGGTGGTCGAGGGTGCCCTTGAGGTGGGCCATGGTCAGGCCCTTGTCGACGGCCAGCCCCTCCACCTGGTGGAACACGGGGGTGTGGGTCGCATCGAGTTCGTCGGTGCGGAACGCCTTGCCCGGGCACGCGACGTACAGGGGGACCCCCCGCTCCAGCAGGGTTCTGGCCTGCACCGGGGAGGTGTGGGTGCGCAGCACCAGGCCGCTGGACACCGGATCGACGAAGAAGGTGTCCTGCATCTGGCGGGCCGGATGGTCCGGGTCGAAGTTCAGGGCATCGAAGTTGAACCACTCGGCCTCGACCTCGGGCCCCTCGGCGATCTCCCAACCCATGCCGACGAAGACGTCGGCGATCCGCTCGGAGATCAGCTGCAGGGGGTGACGGGCCCCGGGGGGCCGCCGCTCGACCGGAAGGGTGACGTCGACCGCCTCCTCGGCCAGCATCCTGGCGTCCCGCTCGGCCTCCAGCTGTTCCTTGCGGGTGTTCAGGGCGGCGGCCACGCGGCCCCGGGCGGAGCCGATCAGTCGGCCGGCCGCAGCGCGCTCCCGGGCGGGGATCGAACCGATCTCCCGGTTGGCCAGGGCCAGCGGGCTCCGGTCGCCCGAGTGGTCCAGGCGTACGTGTTTGAGGGCGTCCAGGGAGTCTGCCGCGGCGATGGCGGTGAGCGCTGCGGAGACCGCTCGCTCGACCTGCTCCTCGTCGAGGGCGGTGACGGGCTGTTGGTGCGTCTTGGGTCCAGACATGGCGCGGGATCGTCCAGTTTCCTCGAGGTCCTCGCCGCGCGGTCCGGTTCGCACCGGCGACACGCGGCCCACGTCGAGTCTGTCAGATGGTGGGGCCCGGCCGCTGCCGGGTTTCTCCCGGGCTGGACGCGGGGCTCAGGGCCGGGCTCCGTGGGGGTTCTGCGCCCGGCCGGTCCGGCAACCGGTGCCGCGGCGTTGGGAACGGGCGGAGGCGTACAGGCAGACGGTCGCGGCGGTGGCCAGGTTCAGGCTCTCGGCCCGGCCGTGCACGGGCACGCGGACGGCGTCGTCGGCCAGGGCGAGGTCGGCCTCGCCCAGGCCCCGGGCCTCGTTGCCGAAGATCCAGGCGGTCGGGCCGGCGAGCCCTCCGGGGGCGTCGGGGTCGTCGAGCAGGTCGTCCAGGTCGAGGTCCCCGGCGCCGGAGGTGGCGTGGATCCGCAGCCCGGCCCCGCGCAGGGCCTCCACGGCGCGCGACAGGTCGATCCCTGTGACCACGGGCAGGTGGAACAGGCTGCCGGCCGTGGAGCGCACGCACTTGGGGTTGTGCACGTCGACGCTGGAGGAGGTGAGCACGACTGCGTCGGCCCCGGCCGCGTCGGCGGCCCGCAGGACGGTCCCGGCGTTGCCCGGGTCGCGCACCCGGTCGAGCACGGCCACGAGCCGGGGGCCGCCGTCGAGCACGGCCGACAGCGGCACGTCGCGCAGGGCACAGACCGCGAGCATCCCCTGGGGGGTCACGGTGTCGGCCATGGCGGCCAGGACGCGGTCGGTGACCCGCACCGTGCGGATCCGGTGGTCGAGGGCCGTCCGGACCAGTGTTCCGTGGCGCTCGGCGGCCTGCGGGGTGAGGTAGAGGGCGCGGACGACGCCGGCTGCTTCTCCGGTGGTGGTCGCCTCACCGGTGGTGGTCGTCCCGGCGGCGTGCGCTGCCACGGCTTCCCGGACCGCCTGGGGGCCTTCGGCGAGGAAGGTGCCCGTCCGGCGACGTGCCGAGCGCCCGGAGAGAGCCCGCACCGACTTGACCCGGTCGGAACCGGGGTTGTCCAGTACGGGGCTTTCCGGGCGCTCGGTCATGGTTCGTTCGCCGCAGGTTCCGGCGGGTCCGGGTCGTGCGGCGCTCAGGCCGCTGTGCTCGTGGCGGGCAGGGCTGCCCGCGCCGAGCGCACCAGGGTGGCGAACGCCTCGGGGTCGTTGACCGCGAGCTCTGCGAGCATGCGGCGGTCGACCTCGATCTCGGCGGCCTTCAGGCCCTGGATGAACCGGTTGTAGGTCATGTCGTTGGCGCGGGCGGCGGCGTTGATCCGCTGGATCCACAGTCGGCGGAAATCGCCCTTGCGGGCCTTGCGGTCCCGGTACGCATAGACCAACGAGTGGGTGACCTGCTCTTTGGCCTTGCGGTACAGGCGGGAACGCTGGCCGCGGTAGCCGCTGGCGCGCTCCAAAGTCTCGCGGCGCTTCTTCTGGGCGTTGACAGCCCGCTTCACGCGTGCCACGTGTGTCTCTCCTCGATATTCAGCTGCTGGGGCTTCCTGCGCAGAGGTCTGCCCTCAAAACCGTCGGACGTGCAGGTGTGGAACGTCGGTGCGTCCGGTGTGAGTCGGTGGTGACGTTCTCACTTGCCCAGCATGCGCCGGACCCGCTTCTGGTCGGCCGAGGAGGTCTCGACGTCCAGAGCCAGGCGGCGGGTGCGGGTGCTCGGCTTGCCTTCGAACAGGTGGCGCCGGTTGGCCTGCTCGCGCATGACCTTTCCGCCTCCGGTGATCCGGAAGCGCTTCTTCGCGCCACTGTGCGTCTTCATCTTCGGCATGGCTGCCGTGCTCCCTACATCAGGCCGCGCGTGAGCGCGGATCCGTTCGGCCGCGCTCACGCGCGGAT
Source organism: Actinomycetota bacterium (assembly GCA_030837505.1). GTDB lineage: Bacteria > Actinomycetota > Actinomycetes > Actinomycetales > Kineosporiaceae > JAUPKJ01. The sequence goes on along the minus strand of JAUPKJ010000130.1, from coordinate 2,665 downwards.
ATTGACGCCGACCGCACGGGTGGCGCGGTCGGCCGATGGCCCTCGGCGCTGAGGTCTGCTGTCTTCTACAGTCCCGCGGTCTGGTCGACCGGGGTCTGGTCGGCAGGCCTCTCGTTGACCACGGTGTCGTCGACGTGGGTCTGGTCGACAGAGGTCTCGGAGGGGCTCTCGGCGTCCTCGCGCTTGCGCCGCTGTTCGGCTTTGGCTTCGGCCTTCTTCTTGTGCGGCCCGATCACCATGATCATGTTCCGGCCGTCCTGCTTGGGGTTGCTCTCGATGTACCCGAGCTCGGCGACGTCGGCGGCCATCCGCTGGAGCAGCCGGTAGCCCATCTCGGGTCGGGACTGCTCCCGGCCACGGAACATGATCATTACTTTGACCTTGTCCCCGGCCCGGAGGAACCGTTCGACATGGCCGCGTTTGGTGCCGTAGTCATGCGGGTCGATCTTGAGCCTGAGCCGGATCTCCTTGAGCACGGTGTGCGCCTGGTTACGGCGCGCTTCCCGGGCTTTCATGTCCGACTCGTACTTGAACTTGCCGAAGTCCATGAGCTTGCAGACCGGTGGCCGCGCTTGCGGGGCAACCTCGACGAGGTCGAGATCGGCTTCCTGAGCCAGGCGCAGAGCGTCCTCGACACGGACGATGCCGACCTGCTCCCCGTTGGGGCCGACCAGCCGCACCTCGGGGACACGGATGCGGTCGTTGATCCGGGGCTCGCTGATGTGCTGCTCCTCACGATGCGTCGTTTCCACCCGCCACGCACGGAAAAAGGCTCCCGGACGCGAACGCACGGGAGCCTCGGGTGCCTACGTGATCGGCCGGGCGAACCCGGGCCGATGCTGCCCCGACGGTGCGGGGCTGACCAGAACCCGGTGCCTGTTCCCCGGGGTTCCGGAGAGTCCTCGGACGATCCCGAGGGGCGGCGACGGGTGGGAGAGGCTCCACTTTGCGCACCGGACACATGGTGTGCCCGGTCGGTCGCGGGCCAGAATACCAGGAACTCCCCCGTCCCCGCACTGCGTGGCCCGGCGATCGAGGTCCCGCCGCAGCAGCGACGTGTCGGTCGCTCTCAGCGGGACAAAGAGTTCTCGATCAGCAACGGGCGGGGGGAGACGCGCTCGGTGGCCCTCAGGAGCAGGGCGAGGAGAACACAGACGACGCCGATGACGACGAAGCCGCACCAGGGAGCCGACTCGTCGATCACCTTCCCGGCCAGGGGGATACCCAGGGCCATTCCGACGGTCAGGGCCGAGGAATGCCAGCCCATGGCCTCGCCCCGGACCGCTTCGGGCGTGTGCCGCCCGATCCCCTCGACCGTCGAGGTGATCAGGGGCGCGCAGAGGGCCCCCGAGGGCAGCACCGTCAGCAGGAGGAGCCGCGTGTCCGGGACCAGACCGATCGGAACGGTCAGGAGTCCCATTCCCAGCAGGAGGGTCGTGGAGCGGGGAGTCCGCCGGCTGCGCCCGTAGACGACGACGCCCAGGAGGGAGATCACGCTCCACAGGGTGAGCACGGGAGCCGTGTAGCCCAGACGGTCCCCCTCCCGCAGGACGGCCACGATCGACACCTCGGACCCGCCCAGGGCGAAGGCCCCCACGCACGTGGTCCCGAAGACCCCGAGCAAGGGACGATTCAGGTAAGGCCAACGCTCCAGGGCCGCGCGGCGGCACCGGTCGAGCAGCCGGCCGGGTTCGCGCCATGGCGCCGGCGGGGCTGGCGTTGTTGGCGGGGTTGGCGGGGTTGGCGGGGCCGACGTGTCGGCACGGGTGTCGGCACGGGTGTCGGCACGGGTGTCGGCACGGGTGTCGGCACGGTGGAGAGCGATCGTGTCGGCCGGGGTGCCGAGGACCGGTTCGGGGTGGCCCGGTGCCTGCCCGGCGTCCGGGTCCGGGTCCGGGTCCGGGGAAACGTCGTCGGAACGGGTGGGAGGGTTCCGGATCATGAGGACGAGCCCGGAGACCGCCACGAGCATCCCGGCGGTGGTGAGAGCGGCCGAGGCGGAGGTCCACAGCCCCGCCACGACCACGGCCGCCGGCCCCACCATGAACGCGACCTCCACGGCCATCGAGTCCAGGGCCAGGGCCGCCCGACGCTGGCGGAGCGACACGGCGACCGTGATGCACTGCCGCATGATCCCCGGAATGGGCACGGAGAAGATCCCGTTCACGACGACGGTGGCCACCAGGACCGGGTACGACAACCAGGGAACGAGGGACCACAGCAGGACGCTCAGGATCACCGAGGGCACCAGGGCCCGTCGCACCCCGAGCTGATCGACCCGCCGTCCTCGCCAGGGCCCGCCCAACGCGACCCCCACGGTGTACGCGGCCGCCGCGATCCCCGCAGCCCCGTACCCCCGTCCCAGAGAATTGACCACGTGCAGGGTGATCCCCACGTTGATCGCGGCCAGGGGCAACCTGGTCAGGGCTCCCAGCACCAGCAACCAGACAACCGTGGGATTGCGAAGGACACTGCGATACCCCGAGCTCGACACCTCCGCATAGTCCCACGCGCCCCGGACAGCTTTCCCTCCCTTTTCCGGGCCATCCCCCCAACGGCTCCCTCTTGCCCGTTAGGTGCAGGTTGCGTCTTATGCCAGCCCCAGCCCCAGCCCCAGCCCCAGCCCCAGCCCCAGCCCCAGCCCCAGCCCCAGCCCCAGCCCCAG
>JAUPKJ010000129.1 GCA_030837505.1 Actinomycetota bacterium | reverse complement strand
GCCCTGATCGGATGGGCGTTCAACACGAAGCTCCGCAAGACCCCTCAGCCTCCGGACATCGCGTCGGCCTTGGCTTGGGCCAAACGAGCGTCGCTGCCGTTGAGCGTGCTGAACGATCCGAAGGAACGTCCGCGGGCGATCCGAGCCGCCCTGGACGCCTGTTCGCGGACCCTGGACGGGCGGGCCGCCGCCGCGACGACGACCCGACGGAAGCGGGCCGTGCTGTACAACGCCCTCGGCTACGCCGTCGAACTCGGGGAACTGGTCGCGAATCCGGTCGACACGGTGCAGTGGAGGGCACCAGCTGTGGCCGAGACGGTGGACCGACGGGTAGTGGCCTCTCCTGCCCAGATGAGGGAACTACTCGCGGCCCTCACCTACGTGGGGCGGAGGTCCGGGCCGAGGTTGAGGGCGTTCTTCGCCCTGTTGTACTTCGCGGCCCTGCGTCCCTCGGAGGCCCTGGACCTGCGGATCCAGGACTGTCACCTGCCCCGGAAGGGATGGGGCACGATCACCCTGGTCGGCACAGAGCCCGAGGTCGGCAAAGCATGGACCGATGACGGTACCCGCACCCAGCGCCGCGGGCTGAAGTGGCGCAGCACGAAAACCACGCGCCCGGTCCCGATACCGCCGGAACTGGTCGCCATCCTGCGCGACCATGTGAAGACGCACGGGACCTCGGGTGGTCGCCTGTTCGCCACGGCGACCGGTGGTCGGGTCACGAGCGCCGCCTACTACCGCGCGTGGCGTAAGGCCCGTGAATACGCGCTCCCTCCCGAGCTTGTGGCCTCACCGATCGCGGGACGACCGTATGACTTGCGGCACGGCGGAGTCACCCTGTGGCTGAACGCTGGAGTTCCTGCACCTGAGGTCGCCCGCCGCGCCGGACACAGTGTTGACGTCCTGCTGAAGATTTATGCCGGGTGCGTCGATGGCCAGGAAGAGAGTGTCAACGAGCGCATCGGGAAGGCCCTGGCAGCCTGACTGCGGTTCTCGACTCGGAGAGCGGGGCACCGGAATCTCACGGTTCCGGTGTCCCGTCCTCGTCGTGGTGGTCGGAGAGCAGGTCGGCCTTGGCCGGAGGCCCGACCCGAAGTTCTGAATGGTTCTTTTCCGCCTTGCAGCCGCAGGGACGCGGTTTCACCCGGGGGTCGGTCCCCATCCGGATTCCGGATTCCCGGAGGGCCGAGAGCCGTTGAAGGGCGATCCGCCGCCCGAGTTCGCTGCGCGTTTTCCATTCCGTGGAGCGGTGCGCCTGGTCCGGGTGGTGCCGGTACAGCCACGTCAGCGCGGGATTGTGGTAGCCGGTCGTGAGTTCCCACAGGACCGAGAACATGACGATGTCGTCGTCGGCAGGGGAAGCCGCCCACCCTCCGAGCGCCCGGAGCGTCGATGCACGGACCATGAGGGCCGCACAATGGATCGGCCAGTTAGCGTCGTGCTGTTCCGCCCAGGTGTTCACAGCTCCCGGTTCCACGATTCCGAACGGCAACGCCGGAGGGAAACCGCGACGGCTCCCGTCCGGCAAGAGGTCGTCGGCCTGCCCGATGGTCCAGTGGATCGGGTGTTCCGTGAACTGCGGAATCAGGGTTTCCGGCGCTCCCGGGAGCAGGAGATCGTCATGGTCCAGTAGCTGGATCAGCTCTCCCCGGGCGCGGGAGAGCGCGATGTTCCGCGTGACGGCGACCCCGAACTGTCCTCCGTTCGCGCCGTACCGGACGCGCTCGACCGAGCCGAGCCAGGTGCCCAGCTCCGGGGAGTCCCCGTCCTCCTGAACGATCCACTCCAGCTCCCACCCCGGTGGAAGCCGCTGGCCAAGGACACTGGACGCTGTCTGCGGCAGGAACGACGCCGTCGGCCCGTAGGCGGCGGTCAGAACGGAGAGCAAGGGCATACCAGAAGGTAACCCCAGAACCGCAAGCCTGGGAAGCCGAGACCACGGAACTATTCGGAAGAATCCGATTCCGATGGATTCCGTGCCTCGTCTATCAGCGCCTGAAATGGCCCAGGGAAAAATACTGTTCCGGTGAACTCCGCGTCGCTGAAGTCGACGTTTCCGCCGGTGAACTTCGCGCCGATGAAGTGGACGTTTCCGCCGGTGAACTCCGCGTTGCTGAAGTGGACGTTTCCGCCGGTGAACTTCGCGCCGAAGAAGTCGACGTGTCCGCCGGTGAACTTCGCGCCGCTGAAGTCGACGTTTCCGTCGATGAACTTCGCGCCGCTGAAGTCCCCGCCGTCGAAGGTGGTTCCGGTGAAGTCGAGATCGCGTCCGCACCAGGTGTGGGGGTGGTGGGGGTTGGCGAGGTGGGTGCGGATGGTGGTGATGATGGTGAGGCGGACTTGTTTTTCGCCGTGGCGGTAGTGGGGGGAGTCTGGGGCAGGGTCGTAGGGCATGCGGAGGTAGGCACAGAGGACGTCGATGCAGGTTTGGCGTTGTTCGGTCCAGTCGTCGGCGAGGCGGGCCAGGGCGTAGACGCCGGCGAGGCGGACGGCGGCCTGGTCGTGGCCGAGTTGTTCGGCGGCGGTGGTGTAGCGCTGGGCGAACTGGTCGGCGTCGGCCCGGTGGGCCTCGTTCTCGGCGATTTTCTGCTTGCGGTAGGCGTACAGACCGGCGAGGACTGCTCCGACGAACCCGCAGGCGGTGATGGTGGTCTTGACCAGCTCCAGGCGGTTGACTCCCCAGTAACGGCTGCCGTCCGCATTGTGTAGTTCTGTACGGGGCGCCAGATCCCACAGGCCGGTGTACAGCCCCCATGACAGGGCTCCGGCGGTCAGCAGGACACAGGGGAGGGCGTACCGGACCTTGGTCAGTCTGGGGGCGTAGCGACCCGCTGTTGTCTCCGGAGACCGGGTCGTTCTACCTCGGACCCATTGGCAGAACCGCCGTGCCGACGGGCGCCGCACGCCCGAGAAGCGACCGCGGAGTCCCCGGATGCGATCTTGTACCTTCGCCACCCCAGCGAGCCTACGGACGGGAGCGCCCCAGGGAGGACGGTTCGCGACGATCGCCCGCCCGGACCGCCGACACGATGCTTATGGATCATGGTTCCGGAGCACGGGTGGAGCACAGCCACTGGCTTCCGGGGGCGTTCCGGGGCACTCAACGGCCACCGGCGGCACACGCCCACGACGAACCGGAACCGGTATCCCCGCAGGTCAACCCCGGGTTTTCCCTGCTCATAGCAAGTGCCCCCGAGAGGAATCGAACCTCCGACACACGGTTTAGGAAACCGTTGCTCTATCCACTGAGCTACGAGGGCCGGGGCAGCAGGAGAACCGGCGACCGAGGTCGCTTGATGCACTGTGGGGGTCTCCCGTGCTCGCGTGTTCAGGCTACCGCAGCCGGGACGGACAGCCGTCGAGGGTGATCGGAGGGCTGGAGACGCCTCGAGCCTCTCCCCGGTGGTGCTGGGGACAGCGCTCGGTGCGGGAGCCCACGGCGGGGTTGGTGTCGAGGCGTGCCCTTGGCCGTTGGGGACGGCTTCCGCGCGGCTCCGGAAGCGAATCGCCCGGGAAGCGGAGCGTGACGTGTCGGACGTAGAAACAACTCAACGATTCTCAAGGGTGCCGGAAGGTGCACCCCTACCGCTCGATCGATGGTCATCGTCAACCTCTGCCGGCGGAGCCTCTGAGCTCGATCGTTCGCACAGTCTCAGTTGAGATCACGCGAAAGGGATCGCCAACCGAGTGGCATGAGTCGGGCCTGACGCGGCTCAAGGGGTGTCTTGGGCCGATCACCCGTGGTCGTAGACCTCGCCGTACTGACGTTCGATCCATAAGACGTGGAAGACCTCGCCCGTGCGGACACCGACCATCGGGCGTGTGCCGTCATACCGGAACACCAGGAAGTTGTCGCGGTCTTGGAACTGGGTCGGTACAGAGGGCTTGATGGACCGGGAGGGGATCTTCTCCGTGCCCTGTCCATGCCGATCTGCCTGGACGATTTGGGGCCATGTGAGCTTGGCACGCTGCTGAAGTGTCACTGCGAGCGCGGCCTGCTGCCGTCGTTCCAGGGCCAGCACGTCGTAGCCGCTGACGATGTGGCGAAAGCAGAAGATCGGCGATCCCGGCCGACTCGTTTGCGCAGGGGCGGGGAGCTCGAGTGGTCGTCGCGAAGTCTTGGCCGTCGGCCTGTTGCCCTTGGCCATCTGTCAACTCGGCCGGCCGGCTCGGCGATGGGCGAAGAACTCCTTCAGGTCGTCGTCCGGGATCACGATGTGGCGCTCGTCCTCCTGGAAGTGATTTTTCCAAGGAGTCTCAGCATGAGTCATGTTGCGCAGCCGCCAAGCTGCGTACTGCCCGTACGAATTCCAGATCTGGATCAGCAGTTGGGTCGTGTCGTCGTCGACGTCCTCCCAGGTGAAGGAGTCGTCGTCAGTAGCTGCCAGGTCGCCGGACCCGTAGCTCTTGTACTCGTGGTAGACGTCGGGGACGACCGGTCCGTGCGACCAGGCCTGGATCGCCTCCCGGAACAGAGGCGTGCCTTCCAGGGCGAGGTGATGTCCCTGAGCGTAGTAGAGCAGTTTCTGTAGCTTGAGGTTGGAGAGCTCAGCCTCCTCGGCGTTGGCCCAGGCGATGAACCACCGTGCGATCGTCCGTGCCGAGTACGTCCCCATGCCGGCTGCCTCCTTCCCGTCCCAAGCACCGTAGCTTCCGGGGCTGACAAAAAGCTCTTATCCACAAGTACTTGCGAAGACACCACCCCTTCGCACCGTGGACGCAACCGTCTGGTGT
>JAUPKJ010000128.1 GCA_030837505.1 Actinomycetota bacterium | reverse complement strand
GGCGGCTGCTGGAGCCGTCGGCGAAGGCCTCGTTGACGACGTCCCAGGCGTAGAGCTTGCCCTGGTAGTGCTGCATCACCTGGGTGATGTGGTTCTTCATGGCATTGCGCAGAGCCGTGCCACTCATGTTCTGCATCCAGTTGGGCTGCTGGGAGTGCCAGGCCAGGGTGTGCCCCCGGACCTTCTTGCCGTTCTGAACAGCCCAGTTGAACACCTTGTCACCATTGGTGAAATTGAACTGGTTCTGGCTGGGCTCGGTCGCGTCGATCTTCATCTCGTTCTCGGCCGTGATCATCCCGAACTCCGCGTTCGCGATCCGGGTGTACGTACCGTCACTGAGCTTGTTCGCGGCGATCGCCGTACCGAAGTAGAGCCCCCGCTCGGAGGCCGCGGCGTGCAGCGTCGTCCCGGCGCTCGCGGAACTGGGCAGCAACATCACGGTGACGAGCCCTGTCGCGCCGACAGCACCGATCAGGGCGACGGCACGCCGCCGGGACACCGTTCTGTGGATTTTGTCCTGTCTGGCGGGATAGCGAGTCATCTTTGACCTTTCTCGACCTTCTCCGACTTAAACGGACCTATCGGACACTTTCGACCGCTGCCTCGTACCGCCCGACACCGCATGTCGGTGGTTCGAAAACAGGATCCGCACAGGTGGCACACGTCGCCCGGAAGGTTCCCGAAACGTGGCGCAGTATCTATCGATTGTTTTCGGAAAAACAAGACGCCGACCCTGGGCTCCTCCACGAAGGCCACAAGGTGTCTAGTCACAGGCTCGTCGCCCTCCGAAAGAGTGTCGGAACCCGGGAAGTTTCACATGCGACCAGCGCGATCGGGACCTGCTCACGGCGGAACACCACGGAACGTCTGTGGGCGACTACGGTCTGCCCCCGGCTTTCAGGGAAGCCGGGTTTCCCAGGGATCCTGGTTTTCCAGGATCCCTGGGATCCGGGGAGATCGGGGACCCGGGGAGATCAGGGCCTCACGGTTGGCGGTCTCCCCGGGCGGCGGTGCACAGGTGTGTCGATCCCAGGTACACCTCGATCTCCCGGTCGTCATGCGGCATGTATCTGACCCGGACCGGCCGCCCCCGCAGCCCTCGCAGGGTGGGGGCGCTGTAGATCTGTCCGTTGAACCGCACACCGTCCCGGGAGACCATGCGCTCCCCGCCCAGGAGCATCAGATGGCGCAGGTGAGCGGCGTCGATCCTTTCCAGGGCCGTCCGATCGGCCTCCCAGGCCCGCAGGGGAGTGAGCCCTCCCAGACCCGGATGCGGGCGAATCGTGTTGTACCAGCCGGCCCACAGTCCGATCCGCCGGGCGAGGTCCTCGACGCGCATCGGACGGGCCCCCTTCTCGCCCGGCCCCGCTGCCCCCTCCGACAACGGTGCCCTCTCCGACACCGTGGGCGGCCCCGGCCGCAGATGGCAGGACAGCTCCCGCAGCAGAGAGTTCTCCAGGCTCCGATGGAGTCCCTCGGCGGTCCCCCTGGCACCGCACCGGCCCAGAGGAATGCTCGACGGCGTCGAGGTACAGGCCACACACAGCGCCGCGAGAACATCGCGCACGGGTTCCGTGGCGAACTCCAGGCTCTCCGACAGACGCACTCCCGAGGGAACACCTCCGAACGGACCGCGGGTCCGGTCCTGCACAAGGGCTGTCCGCAACGCCGTCAGAACGGTTCCCGCGTACGGAACAGGAGCGAGGGACCATCCGAGGAGGGCTCGCGTCCTCATATCGAGCACCGTTGTCAGACACGGCGCTACCGCAGGCCCGCGGAGGGGCTGCACGAGCACTGGAAGCTGTCGGTGGTCCACTTCCCAGATCTGGTTGCGCCCGGGCAGAGCGCGCGGTGGACGGTTCCTGCGATCCCGCGGGGCCGGAGGCCACAACCTTTCGGAACGCTTCCAGGCGGCACGTTCCTCCGCTGTGAGCCGGCGGGCGAAGGCGCGTTGGAGAGTTCGCAGGTTCACCTGCCTCGCACCGGCCCATCCCTGGGCGAGGTGGTCGGGGACGGGTACGCCCGCGGCGTCCTGTTCCCCCGCGATCACTGCGGCCCTCGCCCGGGCCAGGGCCGCGACATTACCGCGGTAGTAGGCGAAAGCCTCCTGATCGGTCCGGGTCGGCTCGTAACGGGGCGGGCGTCCGGAGCTCTCGGCCTGCGGACCGATCCATCGCCACACGGTCCGTTCGGTCACTTTGAGCCCTGTGGCCACCATCCGAATGTGAGCCGTCGTCAGGTTTCCCGCCTCTCGCAACGCCCTCAGCCGACTCACGACACACTGTCGGCGTTCTGGGTCCACACGGGTCACGTCGAGCCTCCACAGACGGCACGGGGCCCCAGGAGCCCATAACCCCGAGGACCGTCCGACGATCATTTCCGATCATCCCGCCGTTCGCGGCGTGGTGTCCCCAAAAACACGTATTCGGGGTCCCACGATGCTCGCCGCAATGCATATGCTCGTTTTTACCCCTTATCTCCCGCAGGCTCCTCGCACCGTCTCTTCTCACTCGCACCGTCTCTTCTCAGCGGAGCGCTGCGGCCCAGGCCCACCTCGTGGACACCGGCCGGACAGGCTGAGTCGGAAGGCTTCTGCGCCCCGGGTTCTCCCCGGGCCTGCGGCTCCTCGCCCGCGCGGCTCCCAGAAACGAGGCGGGCCACCGGCCGGCTGTCCCACCCCGTCCCCACGGATGTCCGTTCTCCCGATCGTCCGGGGCCAGGACGGACCCCTATCCGTGAACGACGTCGAGGTGTCACGGAAGAACGACAGCAGAGGTCAGTGCCGACGACATCCCGGTCATCATCGATCCACGAACGGGCCGCAGATCGGGAGCATTTTTCCTGTGCGCTCCCACTGACATTCCTGCGTCGCAGAGGACCGACATCCGATTGTCGCAAGGACGCTCGTGGGGAGACGTTTCTGTCCCACAGCCGGATGCAATTTCCGAAGCCGCTAACGGAATGCCCGGCACGTGGCACCATGAAAATCCGATCCCGTCGACAAAATGTCCGGGCCCAGGGGTCGGGGAATCTTTTCCCGGAAACGACTGGAGGGAATCTTCGAGATGTCCGGTAAGAAAACACGGCTGGTGGTGGGGGCCCTCGCCCTCACTCTGACGATCGGGGGCGTCGGGGTTGCGACATCGAGCAGCGCCACGTCCGGTCTGTCGGTCGACCCAGGAACAACCAAGATCACTACTCTGAACTTCGGGAAGAAGATCAGTAACGGCGCCGTAACCGCCCGGCTCGCCAATGCCACGCCGGGTCTGCGGGTCACGAGCAAGAACCTGACGAAACTACGTCTGGTACTCGACGACTACGTCGCCCCGCAGGACGTCGATCCCCATGTCCTGCCCTCCCTCGCACGCCTGTACTACCGGCAGGCCCCCGCGGGGAGCGACGCGGTCCCGACCACCAAGTGGAAGTACCTGACGCAGTCGACCACTTCCTCGACCGCCTCCGGACCGTCGACGAGCGACGACCCGGGCAAGCTCCCCATCCGCAAACAGGACAGGGCCGTCCACCTCACCAGTGACGTCCCCGGCACCTTCACCTTCCACTTCGTCGACCCCGGTCTCCAGTCGGGGACGGACGATGACGCGCGTTCGGCCTCCTACACCTTGGAGGTCCTCGACGTGTACCGGGCGACGAGCTCCGCCCTGAGCGACGACTGGCGGCCTTCCGTCACTCTCAGCCCGGACCCCGTGGGAGTGGCCCGCAGCCTGACGGCCACCGTGGACCTCGCCCGGTTGACCCGAGTCGACGCCCGCGGTACCTCCGGCGGGATCGGGCAACTCAACTCCCGGCTGGCGTCCTTGGTCGGGTTGCGTTTCGAATCGACCTCCACCGATGCGCTCTCCTACGACTTGAAGTTCCCCGGTGTGCTGCCGTTCACGCAGTCCTGGTCCACCCCGGCCGCCGTGTCCACAAGCGGCACGGTGGTCGTGCCTGCCACCTACGAGGGTCTCCCCGTGCTGCGTCACATCGGCACGGTCAAGGCCACGGCGACCCTCGACCGCAACGGCAACAGCATCTTCTCCCCCGGCCCCTGGCCCGGGGTGGGTGAGGACCTGCCGTTCACCGACACGGGCCAGGTCGTCGCCCGGGTTCCGGGGGTTGTGACGGTCGGCGCGACCCCGCTGAGCATCGTCACCGGTTCCAAGGTCACGGTGTCCGGAACAGCGGCGGACTCCAGTGGAACCATCGTCACGATCCTGGGAACGGTCGGCAGTTCCCAACGGACCCTGGCGACCACGGTGATCAACTCGACGACCGGAGCCTTCAGCGTTCCCGTCACCCTGATTCGAACCACGACGATCGTGGCAAGGACGGACGACGGCGTCTCGGCTCCGGTGACGGTCAAGGTCTCCGCCGTGGTCAAGAGCTTCAAGGTCTCGACCCCGGGTAAGCGCAAGGTCGTGCTCAGGGCCTCGGGCACGCCGTCGGGCACGTTCACCTTCTACCGGAACGGTGCGTGGCTCGGAACGGTCAAGGGCACGAGCGGCACCCTGACCAGGACGGTCTCCAAGGGCAAAGCCACGTTCTCCGTGAAGCTGGTCTCGCCGAACACTCTGACGAGCAAGGCCCGCAGCGTCACGGTCCGGGTGAGGTGACCCTGCCCTGAGGTGAGCGTCGATGCGGCGCGCTGCATCGAACGGTCTCGGGCCCGGTGTCCACGGATACCGGGCCCGCAGCCGTGCTCCGGCACGTTGTTCTCCGGTTCGTCGGGCAGAGGCGTTCACCGACGATGCTGCCGAGCGCCCTGGGACATCGCACTCGGCGTCAGAGTCCTGACATCGGTGTGTCCCGAGTGGCACGGGAGGTTCCCTCGGGCTTGTCGCCGTACCCTGGGGGCAGCTCTCACGGAGAGACGGGTCCGGCAAGGAGGTCTGTCCATTCACGAGGTGCGTTCGCCCTCCTGGACGCGCGCTGCGGCCTGGCTGCGTCCGGTTCTTCGGCTTTTCCTTCGCCGTCTGGTGGCGCGCCAAGTCCTGACGGTCCTGGGGGCTTGCGCCCTGACGACGGGCATCGTCCTGAACGCGACCGTCGTGCTGTTCCGTACGACGCTGTTGGACGATCGGATCTACACCCGGGCTCTGGACTCCACCGGGGTCTACGACCGTATCTACACCGAGGTGTTCACCGATCCGGAGCTCATCGAGCTCAAGCAGGAGCTGATCGGGCGCATCGTCGCGAACGATGCTGACGCCGCTCAGGTCAGTGCCCTGTCGATGGGGGCGCTTCGGTGGACGCTCCCGCCGTCACGGCTGCGATCGGCCACGGAGACGTTCATAGACCGCCTGTTGGCCTACGTGCGCGGGGAGTCCGCCCGCCTCGACTCGGGGTTCGACATCACCGATGTAGTGGACCGGGTCGACGACACGGCAGCGGCCCAGGCCAGAACTCTGCTCGCGGAGGCCTCCGAGTCGGTGGCCTCGACCCTCACGGAGTACGAGAAGGACATTCAGGTCTTCGCTCGCAGTCTCGGTGACGGCGCTCTGCCCAGGACCATCCCCGTGTACGGGCTGGATCTCTCGCCCCAGGAAGCGTTCGACACGGTCATGGCGGTCCTCGGGGACTCCGTGGACCAGCAGACCAAGGACCGGCTCCGGGCTGCGGTGCTCACGGGCGAGGACAGGGAGGTCACCATCGTGGCGGCCTCCGTCCTGATCGCCGAGTACGCGAGGCAGATCGGTGAGGGGCTGCGGAGCGGAGGCCTGGACGAACGCCAGATCGACCTCATCGAAGCCCTGACGGATCGAACGGGCAAGGCCCCCGATGAGATCCTCCACAGGGTCAACACAGTTCGCGGTGTCGCGGGGTGGTTCGGTCCGACCACGGCCGGCGTCAGCCTTCTCCTCATGGTTCTGGGGGTCGCTCTGCTGCTGGCCGCTCACCGCCGTCGTCCCCTGCATTTGTTCGGGTATCTCGCGGCTTCCCCGGCAGCGGCTGGAATCCTGTTCGGGGTCGCCTGGCTCGTCCTGGCGCAGATGGACGTGTCTCCCCTGGCGCCGGCCACCACCGTCGATCCGCAGGGATGGAACCTCCCCGGGAGTATCCAGCGCGTGCTGCAGGACGTCGAGAGCCGGTTGGGCGAGGACTTGAACCATGCTGTTCTGGGCATCTGGACGGTTCTCATGGGAGCGGCCGGTTCCCTCGCCCTTCCGACGGCCCTCGTGGCCAACCGTGCCCGCCTGACCTATCGAAGGATGATCATCATCACGGTCCTGGGCGGAGTGGCGGCCGTCACGGCCTGGATGGGCACGACGCCCACGATCCGGCAGACCGAACACCCCTGCAACGGACACGTCGAACTGTGCGTCAGGCCGTACGACCATGTCGTACAGGCTGCGACCCACAATTCCATGTCGAGTCCGGATGTGGTCCAGGTCTGGCCGGAGCAGGATCTGACCGTCACCGAACAGTTGAACAGCGGTGTGCGAGTCCTGCTCCTGGACACCCATTACTGGACTCCGCTGATCTCTGCGTCCCAGCTGGCGGATCTGGAGCCGTACATCACGCAGGAGGCCGCGAACCGGTTGATGAGGGCCTTCGCCCCGTTGAAGGAGGGACGGAAGGGGACCTACCTGTGCCACATCCACTGCGGCCTGGGGGCCACCAGCTTCCTGGGGACGCTGCGCGAGATCCGGCTGTTCCTGGACGAGAATCCTTATGAGGTCGTCACCCTGCTCCTCCAGGACAAGATCACTTCGGAGGACACCGAGGCTGCCTTCGGTCGGTCCGGCCTCGAGCCGTACCTGCATTTCCACGAGGTCGATACCCCGTGGCCGAGTTTGGGACAGCTCATCGAACGCAACGAACGTCTGGTGGTGTTCTCCGAGTTCCATACGCCTCCGCCGGACTGGAACCATCACGCGTTCGATCACATGCAGGAGACCCCGTACGAGTTCAGAAGTCCCGAGGACTTCTCGTGCGCACCCAACAGAGGCAGTCCACGGGCCGATCTCTTCCTGATGAACCACTGGGTCCAGCGCGTCGCGCCCGACCGGTCCGACGCCGCGGAGGTCAACCGGCGCGATGTGATCGTCGACCGTGCCCGCCGCTGCGAGGCCGAACGGGGCCAGTTGCCGGACTTCATCGCGGTGAACTTCTCCGCGATCGGAGATCTTCAGGGGGCCGTGGACGTCCTGAACGGGGTCGTTCCCTCGCCGGCCCGTTGGGGCTCGGGACCGGCTGCTGCCCGGTGAGACCTTCCGTTGTTCCCAATGATTCTTGAAATCGCCTTCAGAGGTTAGGTTTTCGACCCGTTCTCCGGGTGGGCAGTGTCTTCAACAGGACAGAAATGCCCTAATGCGAGACAATGTATGACCGCTTCCATGCCCGCATCGACTCTCGGGAGGGAGTAATGCCCATGATGATTTTGGTAACGACGGACGAGACCATCGATCACCCGGAGGAAATATCGCACCGAATGGATGCAGAATGCCGCTCCGTCCTGGCTCCTTTCCAGGAACGGATCGACCGTGTGGAGATCCGCCTGGTGGCAGGTACTGGACCCACCCCGGACGCCATCGAATGGCGCTGCGACATCCGAGCCTCCGCCAAGGGCCGCAGCCCTCTGGGAGCCACCCACAAGTCCCGAGCGGTTCACGAGGCCTACGAGGGCGCCACCGAACAGCTGAGGGCCCTCCTGGAGGGGATCGACCTGTCGCAGACCCGGACCGAACGGTCGTCCACCGAGAAGACCCCCGCAGGAGCCTGAGCCTGCGCTCCCCCGTCGGCCCTGCCTCGGGTGGACATCCCACAGATCCATGACGACCGGACGGACGACAGCGATCGAGGCTACGCCCCAGGAACGTCGAATCATCCCACGGAGACCCGCCCAAGCAATTACTCTGCGTTCCGTGCAATCACGATCCGAACCCAGTGGGTCTCATGAGGACGGCGTCCCGAAGGACCGTCTCCCCGAGACCCAAGTCCCGGAAACCCACGTCTGCGCGGGGACGGCCCTCGGGTACGCCATCGCTGCCACCGTGGCAGGGCTTCTCCTCGCAGTTCTCCTTCCCACTTTCCTGCTCGCCAGGGTGGGATTGGTACTGGCGCTGATCGTGACCGTGTGGGTCTGGGCCTCCCGGAAACTCGTCGAACGGTTCCGCGAACGGAATCATGGCCGGGGCCGAGGGGTGTTGCGTGTGGGGGTGAACGGAGGGGCTGGAGTCGCCGCTCGGATGAACGGCAGGTGGTTGCTGTGCCCGGCGGGAGTGGTCCACAGGGCTCTGGGCGCCCGGGGACGATGGCACGACCGTCCGGAAAAGGCCGCCAGGGTCGCCCTCCTCGTCCCGGTCAGGGGAAGAAGAAGCGAGGACCGCAGCGAACGCCTGGTGTGGGCCCGGGTGACCCTGTGGGGTCCTGCTCTGCCGGGCCATTGCGATCTGGTGGTGTTGCGCTCGTGTTCCCGCCTGCCCTCGCACATAGGTCGGGTACGGGTGAGCGAAGAGCAGTGCAGGGGTGACGTTCGCATCGTCTTGCCGGAGGGCTCTCCCGAACCGTCGCGTTCGGCCGGGGCCTGCGCGGGGTCACTGTCTGAAGAGCGGGTCACGCCGGGTCGGCCGGGGGAAGGGGTACTCGCCGTTTCCGTGGTGGGGGGCCGGTCGGACATCGTCCTGTCGGGGGTGTGTCTGCCTGAACACGTGGAAGGCGCTCCGGTGAGTCCCAAGGACTCGAAGGGGTGCACCACGGCGGTAGCTTTTCTCCTGACCGGCGGCCGGACCTCTGCGGCTTCTGGTCCGCCCGAGGCCACCGTGGTCGGCTCGGGACCCGCGCAGGACCTGATGAAGAAAGCTGTCACTCGTCGGCTGGCGCTGCAAACGGGGATCTCGACGGTGTTGACAGGGTGTGCCGGTGGGGTGACGTGGTGGTTCTCGCAGGGAGAGGAGGTCGTTCCCCTGCGGGGCGCAGGATGGAGGGGGCTGTTCCTCACGGGCTCCGAGACCCATTCCCGTTGGTCGGGGCAGGGCCTTCGGATCGATTCAGGATCGTTCCAGGAAATCTCGGGGTACGAGTCGATCCGGGAGCTGGGTTCAGGACTGTTGAGGAATCTGGATTTCGTCACCTGTCCGAACCAAACGGTCACGGATGCTCTCCAGAAAAAGGCGTCCGAAGCGTTGGGCCGTCCTGTGCCCAGCACGCCGATCTGCAGGGATTCGATGGTCGTCCTGGCCGAACCGGACCGGCTGCGGGCTCTGTGCCGGTCGGGGATCCTGGTCAGGGTCGAATCATCCGGCGACGTCTATTTCGATCTGGCGCGGTATGTGAACGGTCGTTGCGCCAACCGATGGAGTCACTACGACAAGGCGCTCACCAACGACGCCGGCTCCCTGGTGACCTTGCACGGAGCGGATCCCGCCAAGGCCGCCGGGGGGCAGAATCTCCTGCAGGCCCTGGTGGAAGCGTGGGATGGGTACTCAGATCACGGGAGGTCGATGTTCCCCACGACCGCGGATCTGTGGCGAGGGGGACCCCTGGTTCCCGGGAGACGTGCGCCGGGCCCCTTGGGCAGGGGGGTGGCGAGGAGTTCCTCCGACCTTCTGAGCCAGCTCGTCAACAACACCTGCCCAATGATCTACACGTACGAACACGACGCCCTACGCACGATCATGAACGAGGGCCATGAGGACTTCCTGTTGTTTCGAACGATCCCCGAGTGCCGGTTCACGCAGTCTCTGTTGACCTTCACCGACCGGGGCAAGGCCCTAGCCGATGCTCTCGGCACTCCCCAGCTCCGAGACAGCCTTCGGTCCGAACGCATCAGGGTCATGGAGAGGACCACGCAAACAGAAGAACCGGAACGCAGAGCCGACCGGGCGGCGTCCGAGCACTACGAGGAAGAGACCAATAATCTCCACGCAACCATGCGCCACCGAGTGGACAAGGTCGCGCCCGCAGAAGCTGACGAGGTAGAAATCGTCCGTTGGTCCCCCCGTATCCTCGCCGTGGACGGAACGAGGATCGAACAGCTCCTCGCCCAGTACGCTCTCACCCACCCCGCCTAAGGCTCACCGCAGCAGCGCCCGAAGCCGACCGGGATCCAGCCATGGAGTCCCCCGGTGAATCATTCGGTGGCAGTTCGAACAGAGCAGGACAACGTCGGATATCTGAGTCTCACGAGTCCCCTCGCTGAGGGGCCGCACATGGTGACACTCGATAAAACCGACCCCACGTTCACCGTATCGACGCCCGAAATGAAAACCGCAAATTTCACACTCAATATCGTGCCCGTGATTCCTCACTTCGGCAATCTTTCTCTCCTTCACCCGAGGATCGCGGTCACGCCTCGCATGGAGGTACAAAGATAGATCACCCTCTCGATAGCCCTCTTCAGCGACCACATCCGCTTGCAGACTTCCACTAGAACTGTCGAACAGGCCGGCTCTTGCCGCCTCACGGATCGCACGAGCAGCAGCTTTCATGTCATTTGGCATATCGAGAAACTGCCGAACGACTTTCTTCGTTTCCTCTCCACCCTTGGTACTGACACCTAAGTAATCCGGGTGCGCCGTAGCAATATCAGTAGTTTTTCGAGATACCGATCCAACACTCCTGAAGTCACTTCCGCGAACAACGTCATGATGTAAAGGAAGATGCCGCAAAAGATCCGAAAGATCTTTCACTTGCGGATCCCCTTGGCGCAACTCACACCAACCGTTTGCAACCACCACATCACAAGCAAGGACAATCTCATGCCAATCCCACTTTGGATTCCTCCCAGCCTGCATTAGCCTGCCACCCCAACCCTCACTGACTGACCTGAAGCAACCAAGACTTCGCTAAGCACGCAGCCCCATCGCTCAAGTCCAGAAGGACACATTTCTACAGCATTATGAAAATGACATTGCAGGCTCATGCTGAATAGCTTACAACTAGCGCAACTTCAAGCATATAATTTTCATAAAGTTTTCAAACTTCTTAGCAAGAAGATCAAGCTTGCGCACTGTCACCGGAAACTCGCACCTCCACCGTTGCGGGGGAGATGGTTATTGGGGCAGTGTCGGGGAGGTGGACGGTGGCCAGGAGGCCGGGGTGGGCGTCGTCCAGGGTGGTCCGGCCGCGGTGCAGGCGGACCAGTTCGGCGACTATGGCCAGGCCGAGGCCGGAGCCGCCTTCGTCGCGGGCTCTGGCCTCGTCGAAGCGGGTGAAACGGTCGAAGGCCCGGGGGCGGTCCTGTTCGGGGATCCCGGGGCCGTCGTCCCGGACCTCGATGACGATTCCTGTGTCCCGGCGGTGGGCGTTCACCGTGACCGAGGTCCGGGCGTGTCGGACGGCGTTGTCCACGAGGTTCCTCAGGATGCGGCGGAGGGCGTCCGGATCGGCCTCCAGCACGAGGTTCTCGTCCGGTGGGGTCGGCTGGGTCACCGGGACGCGGGCGGCGTCGTACTGGTGGAGGACCTGTTCGATCAGGGTGTTGGCGTCGATCTGTTCTGGACGCAGACAGGCTGCTCCGGCGTCGTCGGCGCGGGCCAGCAGGAGCAGGTCGTCCACGAGACGGGACAGGCGCACGGTCTCGGCCAGCAGGTCGGGGACCGTTTGCTCCCACAGGTCGTCCTGAGGGGGGCCGCCGTCGGCGCGCGTCGGCCGGTCCCCTTCCCCCGGCCCTGCGGACCGGGCCCGTTCCACCAAGCGTTGGGAGACCTCCAACTGGGTCCGGATACTCGCCAGAGGACTGCGCAGTTCGTGAGCTGCGTCCCCGACGAAGGCCCGTTGCTGCAGTCTGGCCCGTTCCAAGCGGTCCAGCATCCCGTTGAGGGTCAGAGCCAACCTGTGGATCTCGTCCTGGGGGCGCGGCACGGGCAGCCTTCCGGCCCCACGGGATCCCGTGATCTCCTCGGCTCCGGCCCGCAGGGTCTCCACCGGCTGCAGGGTCAGAGTGATCATCCGCCAGGCCAGGGCCCCGACCAGCGCAAGGACCAGGGGAAGCACCACAAGGGACACCCTGCGCAGGACGCCGGTGCTCCGGGCGATCTCCCCCGCCGGGGTGACGACGACAACCGTCAGGTCCTCGTGCTCCCCGCTCCACCGCAACGCGCGGCACGGCTCGGCCATGGCCCTCACCGGCTCGTCCAGGCCGACCCGATCACCGTCCAACCACAGGACGGAGCCTCGGACCGCCGAACGCAGTTCGTCGGGCTCCAGGACCGCCACGAGCCGGTCCGCCCCCGAGGAACCGACCACCACACGGTTCGACGGGTCGACCACCTGAATGTGGTGCGAACCGGCCGCGGGGATCGGATCGGGCAGGCGGTCGGCCTCGATCATATCGGTGACCTCGTCGGCGGCGCGGCGAGCGCCGTCGTCCAGGGAGTGGCGGATGGACAGGGTCACGGTCTGGAGCATGATCGTGGCTCCGAGGACCAGGGCCGTCCCCGTTCCGAACACCACCAGCAGCATCAGGCGGGAGCGAAGCCCAAGACCTCGGGGGAGGGCTCTCACCATTCGGTCCTGTCCCGGCCCAGGCGGTACCCGGCACCGCGCATGGTGCGCACGGCGTCCCGGCCCAGTTTGCGACGCAGGTAGCCGATGTAGACCTCCACGACGTTCGCATCGCAGTTCGAGGCGCTGTCCCAGACGTGGTCGAGGAGCTCCTCCTTGGAGACCACCCGGTCGCCGTGCCTCATCAGGTATTCCAGCAGGGTGAACTCCCGCGGGGTCATGGGGACGCAGGTCCCGGCCCGCCGGACCTCGTGGGAGGCCGGGTCCAGTTCGAGGTCCGCGCAGCGCAGCACGGTGGGGCGTTCGACACGGCCTCGGCGCAGGAGCGCCCTGATCCTGGCCAGCAGCACGACGTAGGAGAACGGCTTGGTGAGGTAGTCGTCGGCGCCGGCGTCCAGGCCGTCGGCGAGGTCGTACTCGCCGTCCTTGGCCGACAGCAGGAGGACGGGGACCCAGTTGTCCTCGGCCCGCAGTGTCCTGACCACCCGGTATCCGGACAGGCCCGGGAGCATGATGTCCAGGACGACGGCGTCGTAGTCGCCGAAACGGGCGGACTCCAGCCCCGACGGCCCGTCGGAGGCCAGGTCCACGACGAAGCCCTCCGCTTGCAGTCCCCGCCGCAGGGCCCTGGCGAAACGGGTCTCGTCCTCCACGATCAGTAGCCTCACCCTTTCACTGTCACATGCGATCGAACACGCTCTCAGTTCTTCTCAGGTTGTTCTCAGCTGCCGTGAGGCATCGTCGAACCATGAACAGTGATACGAAGACCCCGCCTCCCGCGGGTCCGGAGCCGGCGCCGTCCGGGGCGAGGCCCCGCAGGCCCCTGTTGCGTTGGGCCGTCCCGGCCGGTGTGACGGCGGTGGTCCTCGGCGCCGGGGGGATCGCGAACTTGATCCCGGCGAGTGCCGAGGAGCCTCTGCCTGTGCGCAGTGTCGAGCAGTTGCTCCTGGACGTGCAGGATTCCCTGCAGACCAGTCTGTCGGGGACCCTGGTCCAGCGGACCGACATGGGGCTGCCGGAGTTGCCGCAGTCCGGCAGTTCCGATCTGGCCTCCCTGGTCTCGGGGAATCACACCCTGCGCCTTTGGTACGCCGGTCCGAAGAAGGTCCGGGTGGCCCTGTTGGGGTCGTTGGAGGAGTCCGACGTCATCCGCAACGGCCGGGACACGTGGGTCTGGTCGAGCAGGGACAAGACCGTGACCCACACGGTTCTGCCGCAGGGGCCCCTCGGCGATTCGTCTCCCTCGCCGTCGGAACTGACACCGCAGGCGGCTGCCAAGAAGATCCTCGAGGCCGTCGACCCGACCACGGTCGTGAGCAGCGCCGGACCGGTGAAGATCGCCGGGGAGCGGGCCTACGAACTCGTGCTCTCGCCGAAGGACTCCGTCTCGTTGATCGGCCGGGTGAGGATCGCCGTCGAGGCCGCCCACCACGTGCCCGTCAGGTTGCAGGTCTTCCCCCGGAACGACAGCAACCCGGCCTTCGAAGTGGCGTTCACGCAGATCAGTTTCGATCGGCCTTCGGACAGCCATTTCCGCTTCACGGCCCCGCCCGGGGCGAAACAGCAGGATCTCCCCTCGGAGGCGCAGAGCGGACAGGGCGCCGAGCAGCCTCCTGAGCTCATCGGTCAGGGGTGGACATCGGTCCTCGCCGGTCGGGTCTCCGGGGATCTCCTGCAGAAGCTCCTCTCGGGAAAGTTGGGTGAGATGGCTCCCGGTGCGGCTGGTTCACAGTCCGGCAGCAGCGGTTCGGTCGGTGCTCTGGCCACCGATCGGGTGTTCCAGGCTTTCGAATCGGTCTCCGGTTCGTGGGGCAAGGGCCGACTCCTGCGGACCGCTCTTTGTTCGGTTCTTCTGATCGACGACGGCCGCTTCTACGCGGGGGCGGTCCGTCCCGAGGCCCTCTACCGGGCGGCGGCAGGGTCCCTGCCTTCTGCCGGCGACGGCAGGTGAGCGTGTCCTCTGCCGTACAGGCCGCTGGGGAGGCCGACGGTGGGTGTGCGGTGCGCACCCACCGCCTGACCAAGCGGTTCCGGTCCGGCCAGGTCGCCGTCAACGCGGTGGACCTGGCCGTACCGCGCGGCAGTGTCTATGGCTTCGTCGGCCCCAACGGCTCGGGCAAGACCACCACCATCCGGATGCTCCTCGGCCTGGTCCGGCCCACGGCCGGCCGGCATGAACTGCTCGGGTTGTCCATGCCTCGACAGGCCGGTCGGGTTCTGCCCGCGGTCGGGGCGCTCGTGGAAGGACCGGCCTTCCATCCGTACCTGTCGGGCCCTGCGAATCTGAGGCGGCTGGACGCCGTCGACCGCACGGCCGACCCCCGTTCTGCGGGCCCGCGGATCGGCGCGGCCCTCGAACGGGTGGGGCTGTCCTCCGCGGGGAACAAGCGGTACCGGAACTACTCCCTGGGGATGCGGCAGCGGTTGGCGATCGCCGCGGCCCTGCTGCGTCCCCGGGACCTGTTGATCCTCGACGAGCCGACGAACGGTCTGGACCCACAGGGCACGCGGGAAGTGCGTTCGCTCGTCACCCGGCTCTCGCAGGAAGGGGTGACGGTGATGTTGTCGACGCATCTGCTCAGCGAGGTCGAACAAGTGTGCACGCATGTGGGGGTCATGCGGACGGGCAGCCTGATCGCGCAGTCGTCGCTGGCGCAACTGCGGGGTTCGACCGCGACAGGGGTTCGGGTGGAGACCTCGTGTCCACAGGCTGCGGCCGCAGTCCTGATCGAGTGCGGACTGGGCGGTGTGGTCCCTGGGCCAGGGGTGGTCCAGGCCGATCTCGGCCCGTACGAGCCGGAGGCGCTGGTCGTGGCGCTGGTGCGGGCCGAAGTGCCGGTTCGCGGGTTCACCTGCGTGCAGCCGACCCTGGAAGAATTGTTCGTCTCGCTGACCGGAGAGGGCTTCGATGTCGACGGCTGACGGCGCCACGATCGTGAGTGGCCGGGAGGGGACGGACCCGCGCAGGGGCTCGGCCCGGGCCCTCCGCTGGGGGGCAGGGACCGCGTTGCGGGCCGACCTGCGCCTGTTCGGATCGGAGTTCGGGCTGCATCTGGTCCGCCGAAGGAACTGGGCCGGGGTCGGCGTTCTGCTCAGCGTGCCGATCATCCTCGCGGTGTGCGTGAAGGTGACGTCCGACGGGAACACCGACGGCGCAGGACCGGGGTTCCTGACGGCGGTGACCGACAACGGCCTGTTCGTCGCGTTGGCGGCGCTGACGATGGAGCTACCGCTGTTCCTGCCTCTGGCCATGGCGACGATCTGCGCCGATACCGTCGCCGGGGAGGCGAACACCGGCACCCTGCGGTATCTGCTGGTCGTCCCCGTGCACCGGACCCGATTGTTGATCATCAAGTACCTCGCGGTCCTCGTGGCCTTCACGGGCGCGCTGCTGCTGCTCGTCGTCGTGGGGTGGGCGATCGGGACGGCCCTGTTCGGAGGCGGATCCCTGACGACCCTGTCGGGTGAACAGATCTCGTTCTGGGCGGGGGTGGGGAGGTTGCTGCTCGTCTGTCTGTACATCGACGTGTGCTTCGCAGGGCTCGCGGCGATCGGGATGTTCGTTTCGACCCTGACCGAGCAGCCCCTCGCCGTTGTCATCGCCACAGTGGCGGTGGCGACGATCAGCCAGGTTCTCGACACCGTGCCCCAGCTGAGCAGCATCCACGGTTATCTGCCGACCCACCACTGGATGGCCTTCGCAGATCTCTTCAGGGAGCCGGTCGCCCTCGGGTCGATCCGTCCGGGGATCCTGTCGGCCCTGGCCTATGCCGCGATCTTCCTGTCGGCGGCCTGGGCCCGCTTCGGGGACAAGGACATCACCTGCTGACCACCTGTCCTGTCCGCCCCACCCGTCCTGTCCGCCCCACCCATCCCACCAGCCCCGCCTGTCCCGTCCCTCCTGCCTGTCCTGCTCGTCCTTGATATTCCCGGGCCCTGCGTGCAAAAGGAGCTGGTGACGAGGAAGAGGGTGGGTGGCTAAGGGGGCGGACAGGCCGGGGCCTACCGTTCGGGGTATGCGGATCATCCCTCTGGCCCAGGACCACGCCGAACAGGTCCTGAGCATCTATCGGACGGGCATGGACACCGGGAACGCCACGTTCGAATCGGACACGGGTACCTGGGAGTCCTTCACGTCGAAACGGGTGCCCGGGCACAGCTGGGTCGCCCTCGACGAGAGTTCCGACCTCGTGGTGGGGTGGGTCACGGCCAGGGCCGTCTCCCCCCGCCCGGTCTATCGCGGCGTGGTGGAGGTCTCCGTCTACGTGCACCCCGAGGCCCAGGGCCGGGGGGTCGGGACGGCGTTGTTGAAGGTCTTCATCGACTCGACCGAGGCAGCCGGGATCTGGTCGATCCAATCGGGAATCTTCCCGGAGAACACCGCCAGCCTGGCGTTGCACCGCAAGGCCGGTTTCCGGGTCATCGGTGTCCGCGAGCGTTTCGGCGAGCACTTCGGTGTGTGGAGGGACGTCGTCCTGTTGGAGAGGCGCAGCAAGATCGTGGGATAGGTCGGTCCTTCATCTCACCTGGCGGATCCGCAGCTGTTGGGCGAAGACCATGCGTCGGACGGAATCTCCGTGCTGCTCCGGGTCGTCGAACCGGATGGCGAGGGCCGTCTGGCTGAAGGCCCTCTTGCCGGCGGGAACATGGCGAACGATGATGCCGGGGCACTGCAGGAGCTGCTTCTTCTCCCCCTCGAACTCCACCAGGACACGCGTGCCCACGGTGGGCGGCTCCCCGCGGGGCAAACAGCGGGTACCGCCCTCGCACAGGTCGAGCAGGACCCCGGAGAACGCCGACACGATCTCGCCCTCCTCCCCCACCAGCTTGACGACGGCGGCCACGTGGAGGTCGACCCGCACGTACTCGCGCCGTTGCAAACGTCGGGTCGGTCCGGAGGCGAACAGTTTCCACCGGGGCCCGTTGATCTCGACGATCCGAACGGGCAGTTCCAGCTGTCCCCCGCCCGCCGGCCACAGCAGGGTGTGTTCGATCGTCAGGTCGATCGGCTCGGGCAGGAAATCGATCTCGGGCGGCTCGATGAGGATCGCGGCGGAGGGACTCTCGTCGTCGCTCTCCTCGATCCTCTGCACGATCGTGGGGACTTCAACGATCATGTCGTCCTCACCGATCTTGACACCGACCGAGATCCGCAACCGGACCTTGGCACTGCGATCTGGCAGGATCGGCCGGTCGCTCTCGCTGTCCGAGGTCTCCTTGGCGCCCCGGAACAGGCCAGGGACTCTCACGGCGCACCGCCCCGTCCGCTGCGCGACGGGGCGGCCCACCACCCTCTCGGACACGGCGGGCAGGGGACGCCGTTGCCGGGCGCGCCCTGGATCATGCTCCTGCCTCCCGGTTGCCGCCGTGTTCGACGTCCGTCGTGTCCCCGTCGGGGTGAACAACCGTCGCGGTCCTCTGTCGGAGCGATCGGCAGGACTTGGTCCGGCCTGAAGGGGGAACCGGTTCGGGCCCCTTTCCCTATCCGAAACTCGGGAGTTCCTTAAGAGCACATGAGCAACCTTGTCCGATTCCCCGGGCGGGACCACCATCGAGACGCCGTCCCCCGACGAAACGCCCCAGAGGAGTCCACCCCATGTCGAGACTGCGTGTCGCCGTAGCCGTGAGCACGGTCGCCGTGACCGGTGTCGCCGCCGCCGTGCTGTCCATGACCTCGGCCTCCGCCGCCACCTGCGCCCAGTCCTGGAGTTCGAACTCGGTCTACTGGGGTGGAAGGTCCGTCTCGTACGACGGACGCAACTACCGTGCGAAGTGGTGGACCCAGAGCGAGAACCCGGCGGCGAATCCGACAGGTGTCTGGGAGAGCCAGGGGACCTGCTCGGGCGGGTCCCCCTCGGACGGGTCACCCTCGGGCGGGTCCCCCTCCGCCTCGCCCCAGGGCTCCTGCTCGGCCCCGGCCTGGGTGGCCAGGAAGCAGTACACGGCGGGTGACGTCGTCACCTACACCGACGGCTTGCAGTACATCGCCGAGCACGACAACCCGGGCTACGACCCCACGATCAGCACCTGGTACTGGAACCCGCACACCTGTGGATCCACCCCGACCACGACGGGGACCAAGGCACCGACCGACCCCGAGGCCCCGGTCTCTCCCGCGGGATTCGTCGTGTCACAGACCCAATTCGAACAAATGTTCCCCAACAGGAACTCCTTCTACACCTACAGCGGCCTGGTCAAGGCCCTCAGCGCCTACCCGGCGTTCGCGAACACCAGCAGCGACACCGTCAAGAAACAGGAAGCTGCGGCCTTCCTCGCCAACATCAACCACGAGACGGGCGGTCTGGTCCACATCGTGGAACAGAACACCGCGAACTACCCCCACTACTGCGACCCCAACCAGTCCTTCGGCTGTCCGGCGGGCCAGGCCGCCTACTACGGTCGGGGACCGATCCAGCTGAGCTGGAACTACAACTACAAGGCCGCCGGTGACGCCCTGGGGATCGACCTGCTGAACAAACCGGGCCTCGTGCAGACGGACGCCTCCGTGGCCTGGAAGACGGGCATCTGGTACTGGATGACCCGCAGCGGGCCGGGGACGATGACCGGACACCAGGCCATCGTGGACGGCAAGGGCTTCGGCGAGACCATCCGCAGCATCAACGGCTCCCTGGAATGCGACGGCAGGAACCCCGCCCAGGTCCAGAGCCGTGTGACCGCCTACGAAGGATTCGCCCGGATCCTGGGGGTCTCCCCCGGCGCCGGCCTCACCTGCTGACCCGACACCGCCCCTGCTTTCGCACGAGAGGTTGCCGCAGCCCGGCGACCCGTACGAAAACCGGTGACCCGCACGAAAAGACGAATCCTTCACGACAACGTTCCGCCCGATCCCCCAGCTCCGGGACGCGCGGAACGGCCGGACGGCCGGTGCCCGGGACCGCGTTCCCTCCCGGGCACCGGCACCGCCGTCCCCGCCGCCGACCCACCCGCCGCCGACCGGATGTCGCGAGCCGAAGAGCGACCGGCACGAGGCGGCCTGTTGCCGGACCCCTACCCGCCTCGGTCGGAAGAAGCGGAAACCGACAGGACGGCGGGATTGGACAGAACGAAGTCCCGCACCTCCATGGCCACCAACGGGGGCGAGAACAAGTTCCCCTGCCCACGATCGCATTGTTCGGCCTTCAGATACTGCAACTGTCGGCGGTTCTCGATCCCCTCGGCGAGGGTCTGCACCCCCAACGTCCGGCCCAGGTGCACCAGAGTGCGCACCAAGGCCTCGGACTCCGGACTGCGTGCGATCCCCGCCACGAAAGAACGATCGATCTTCAGGGTGTCCACGGGGAAACGCTGAAGATAGGCCAGGCTGGAGTAGCCGGTCCCGAAATCGTCGATGGCGATCCTGACCCCGAGCGACTTGAGCGCCCGCAAATGCACTGCGCTCGCGGTGACGTCGCGCATCAGCCGGGTCTCCGTGACCTCCAGAACCAGTTCCCGAGGAGGAAGGCCCGTTTCCTCCAGACAGTTGCGAACATCCGAGACGAGATCCGCCTCACAGTCGAACTGCCGTCCGCTGACGTTGACCGAGACGGACAGGTGATGGCCGTCCCGTCGCCAGACCATGGCCTGACGACAGGCCTGGCCCAGTACCCAACGCCCGATCGGAACGATGAGGCCGTTCTTCTCCGCGGCGGGAATGAAGTCGTCGGGCATCACGAGACCCCGCACCGGATGCCTCCAGCGCACGAGCGCCTCGACCCCCGTCAGCGTCCCCGTCCGCAGATCGACCGTGGGCTGGTAGACGAGGAAGAACTGTTCGCGTCCCACGGCCTCGCGCAGGTCGGCGTCGAGTCGGACCCGTTCTTCCACAGCTTTGCTCATCCGCGGGGCGAACAGGACGTGTCGGTCCCTACCGCCGGCTTTCGCCTCGTACAGTGCCACGTCGGCGTCCCGCAGCAGATCCTCGGGATGATCACGGCGCCCCACGGCGATACCGATGCTCGTATGAATGTGCACCTGCCGAGGTTCGGTGAAGGCCCCCAGCCGGAACGGCGCGGCGAGCGCCTGGCGAAGACGATCCGCGACGGTCTGGGGCCCCTCCGCCAACGACTCGCCCTCCAGCAGGACGACGAATTCGTCCCCTCCCAACCGACCGACGAGATCTTCCTGACGGACCGTCTCGGTGAGCCTTGCTGCCACCTGCCGCAGCAGTTCGTCCCCGGCCTCGTGGCCCAGGGTGTCATTGATCTCCTTGAACCCGTCCAGGTCCAGGAAGAGCAGGGCAGGCGCCGGATCCTGTCCGCCGTCCTGTCCGACGGCACGCCGGAGGGCCCGGGAGACCCCCTCGAGGATGAGGGCCCGGTTGGGCAGCCCGGTCAGGGCATCGTGCAGGGCCTGGTGACGCAGGTTCCAGGTTGTGCGTTCGACCAGGCGCAGTGCCCTCTTCCGACTCGTGGCCACGACCTGGACGAGGGCGAACAAGAGGGTGGTCCGTGCGACAGCTGCCAAGATCATGAGGCGGAACTGCGCGTCGGAGTCGAAGCCGTTCGGCGGTGGAGCTGCGGTGACCCTCACCGTCCAGGTTCTGTCGGCCGACAGGGGAACAACCCGTTCGGTTCCCCCGTGGGGCTTGTTCCCCTTGGCGACCAGCACGAGGGGAAGCTCATGCGTGTTCCGGTGCAGAATCTCCACCCACAGGTCCTCGTGCCCCCAGGCGCCGCTGCCCGCCGACAGGGCCCCACCGTCGAAGGACCCGCAGACCCACCCGATCGTCGCTTCCCGACGTTTCTGCGGAGTGTCGGGCGTGGCGCCGTTCCGGTAGACGGGGGCGATGATCCCGAAGAGGTTCCCGGCGTGGTCCATCGGGCGCACGACGAACTCCCCGGTCGTCGAGGCCCTGCGGAACAGTTCTTCGGTGGCTTCGTCGTGCACCCCGGGAAGGTCGCTCGCCGCGCAGTGATCGTGTCCCAGCGACAGAGAGGGATTCGCCGAGTTCGTGACGCCGAGCCGGATCAGGCAGTAGGAGTCCCTCCTGCCCGGAGGACTCAGGGAGAAGGAGCGGGGGTCACCGGTGGTCCCCGGGGGATCCGCGAGAAGGAGCCGGGTGAACTCCGGCAGATCCGCCGCCGCGACCTTCTCGATGAAGACGTACCCGAGGCCCCCCGGGTAGCGGGTGTTGGCCCCGACGGTATCGATCCACCGGCTGAACCGGTCATTGGCCATGTCCGGGTCGGTGGCGACCGTGGCCCGCAGGGTGTACATGAAGTCGAGGTCCCGACGCAGCGCCGTGTCCAGGGCCGCCACCACGCTGTCGATCCTGGCGTCCAGGCTTCGCTGTTCCTGGCTGCGGGCCGCGGACCGCCAGACGAAAGCCCCAGCGATCGAGACGGCGGCCGCCACGACCAAGACGCTCCACACGCTGACAGTGACCCATCGGCCGTGCAGGAGCCTCGGGGAGGGCTCTCCCCGGTGCGCCCTGTTCACGACCGGCGTCGATCTCGACGTCATGCGTGGATATCTCCAGTGCGTCACTATAGGTGCTGATTCCGGGGAGGCCACGGCCTCTTTCACAGACCGGTGTCGCCGCCGAGCAGATCCCGCGCAGCGCCCGAGCCACCCCTTTGCTGAGCCTGCTGAGAGCGACCCTAGGCACCGGTGGCCCCCGGCAGGGATAAAACGCGGAATCCCGGGATGATATGAACGATTCCTGCGGTCGGTCGGGAACTCGCACCGGGCCGGGGCCGGGCGCCGGAGCGATCGCGGACGAGCCGGCGCGCTGCCGTGCCGGACACGCCGCCGACCCCCCGCTGGGCTATGTTCGTCGGCAGGGACGGGCATCGGCCGGCGAAGGGCTGGCGGCATGGGACTGCACCGTGACGACATCGTCGAGACCGCTCTGGTTCTGCTCGACGAACGAGGTCTGGACCGGCTGACGACACGATCGGTCGCCGAACGGCTCGGGGTCCGCGTCTCGGCCCTCTACCGGCATTTCCGGGACAAGCGCGAACTCCTGGCCGAAATGGCCGACCGGGTGCTCACCGGGATCAGATTCCTGCTGCCCTCCGGAGAGGGCTGGGAACGGCAGTTGCGCGACGTCGCGCACCGGCTGAGGGCCGCCCTGCTGGCCCACCGCGACGGCGCTCGCCTGGTCACGGGCTTCGCAGCAGGCACATCCGCCGTGCTCCGACTGGCCGAGGGCTGTCTGGGGATCCTGCACTGCCGGGGGGTGCCCCTGCCCGCGGCGGTCTATGCCGGAAACGCGGTGCTGAGTTTCGTCTCCGGTTTCGTCCTGCGGGAACAGAACGGGACCTGCCCCTGGGACGGACTCCCTGGGTCTGCCCATGGGTCTGTCCACGGCCCCCGAGCCGTGCAGGGGCAGGTTCCCGCGACTTCTCACGGCGATTCCCCCGAAGGCACCCCTTTCCCTCTGTTGTCGCGTTGGGCCGTGGTCCAGCCCTCCACGGGGGATCTGGCCTTCGCCACCGGCCTGGACCATCTGCTCATGGGGATCCGGGTCAGGCTCTTCGATGACCCGGACCCGAGGACCGCTTGATCCTCGCAAGGGCCCGGTCGGGGACCCGTCACTCCGTGGGCGGCTGATACGCCTTGAGAATCTTGCTCTTGTCCTGGCCGAGGCGGTTGGTCGCCAGGAACTCTGCGTACTCCTGTTCAGTGATGTCCTGGCTGGTCGTCGTCTCCAGGAAGGTCGCCTCCATCTCCGTGAACAGGTCGGTCAGGTCCACGGTCCATCTGCCGGCCTCGTGCTTGAAGGAGACACCGATGCTGGTCTCCTGCCCCTTCAGGACGAGGAACCCTCTGGCGACGCTCCCGGACACCTGGATCCCTGCGACGGTGCTCTCCTTGAGGGAGTCGGCGTCGATGAGTTTCTTGGAGACGATGAGGCCGAAGACCTCCTGATCGCCGGCCGAGCGCAGTGTGCTCACGGGCATGGAGGCCCGCATGCTCAGGATCGTGGCTCTGTCGAGCATTGTCTGCGCCAGGAGTTCGGAACGGGGCGCGGTCAGGGCGAGATCCCGCAGGCGGGCGTAGTGCAGCAAGGAGCCTTGTGTGACCATTCGGCCGGCGTCCCTGGAGTTCTGTTCGATCAGAGCCCTGCGGTAGGAGAGCCAGATCCCTTCGATGGCCTTGTTCCGGCCCGGGGAGGAGGAGGCTGCGGGTTCGGGTGTTCCGGCCTGCGCGCCGTCCGATCCACATCCGCTCAGACAGGCCATCGCGGTTGCCACGGCGACGGCGCCCAGGAGCCGAGAGCCGATCGAACGAGGAAGCATGGCGAGGGACTGGGCGGCAGGAGGGGAGAATCCCGTCGTTTTCAGGTTGGACACGCCCGCACCATACAGAAAGTCTTATTCAACACCTATCGGGGCTTGCCCACATCGACCCACCAATGCGTCATAACGTCTTATTTCATCCTATAAGGTACCATATTTGTGACCTCCCGGGGCCGGTTCGCTCCGGTCCGACCCCTTGACGCCCGGTCGGCCGGCAGGGACGATCTGAGGGATGCCCGAAACGCCCCTTCACGTCGTGCACCGGAGGTCCACGTGGTTTTCGGCCCCTCGGGACGCCGCTTCCGGAGCGCCTCGGGCCGAAGAATCCGCAGGGTGGTGCTCGGCTCGGCCCGGGGCGGCAGGATCCGCACCACTCTCGCGCTCCTGGTGGTCTTCACCATCATCGTATTGATCACGAACCCCCAGAGGACCGGACGCTTCTTCCGGGACTTCCTGGACCTCCTGTTCGCCTCCTGAGAGCGGTCCCCCGTTCCCACGCACTCCCCTCCTCCCTGTGTCCCGGCGACAGACCCGGGGTGACTCCTGCCCGGGCACGTCAAGCCGGAACGGGAAAATCCGAGACTCACCCGTATCACTTCATATCGCCCATCGCAGCGCACCCGGGGTCGTTCAGGGCATCATGGCCAGGTGGGTCACGACCATCGAGCCGACACCGGTGGCGGGCAGCCGGACCGCCCTCCCGGCGACCAGGACTCGGGCGCGGACGAACTGGTCTCCTGGATCCGGAAGTCACCGAACGGCGAAGACCGCCCCGGGAACGGCCACCGACTGCGGATCGAACGCATCCTCTATCCCCTGCTCGCTCTGAGCATGGCCCTCGGCGCAGTGGGAATCATCGTGTCGAACAGGGAGAGCATCGTGCTCGACTGGCGTGGACACAGCGCAGAGGCGAGGGTCGATTGGGCGTTCCAGGCGGGTTCCGGCTCCCGTGTCGGGGTGTCCTACACGGTCGGACGGGACCGGCACGCGGCTTCCTTGAGGGTGGGCGGGGAGAGGATCCCCGAACCCGGAGAATCGATCGCTGTCGAGTACGACCCCTCCGACCCCGGACGGGTCCGGACCCGCGCTCCCAGGACCGCCCTCTACGGACTGCTGCTGATCCTGTCCCTCGCCACTGTTTCGGGAGTGTCGACCGTGCGGACGGCGTTGCTCCGACGCGAGAACGACCGTCCGTAGACGGGTTCCGAACGACCGGCGGCTTCCGAAGCCAGGCGAGAACGGCGGCGGGGCCTCTCGTCCGGACCCCAACAACGAATCCGACGTCAGTGCACGAATAGGCACCTACCTCGCAGATGTCATCTTAACCATGAGTTACCTTACGTGTCCGTTAACTAACACTACGTAATCCTGCCTGTTCACTGGGTGTAGCAGGTGGGGGGCAACCAGGGGTAGCGTGCTTCACAGACTTCTATCCAGGGGAGGGCTGTCTTATGCGCTACATCGGCTGCCACCGCGCACGCCGACCCGCGTATCAGCGTCTACCCTTCGTCGCGGCGGCGGGAGGAATCGTCGGGCTGATGGCCGTGGGAGCTGTGGCCGTCAGTTCCCTGACACCCGCCTCCCCGGAACGCACCGAGGCAGCGGGTCCTGTGAGCCCGGATCACCCCTTGGACTCCACCCGCAACGCTCCGGCCCCGGACTCGTCGTCCCCGATGAGCCGGTCCACGACCACGACGTCGCCGTCGTCCTCCGAACGACAGCCCTCCGACGACGCAGTTTCCCGTTCCACCGGCTCCAGAAGATCAACGGATACCGACACCGCCACGGGCGGGGGAAGCGGTTCCGGAAACACCGGGACCTCGTCGGGATCACAGAACCCGACGACCTCGTCCCCCGGCCTTCCCAGGAGGACGTCGACCTCACCGGGTCCGTCCTCACCGAGGACGACACCCCCTCGGACGAGCGGTCCCAGTACCCCGCCGGTCCCCTCGACCCAGGTCCCCCCGAGCACCACCCCCTCTCAGGAAGTGCCGGCGACGAAGCCCACGAGCTCGACGCCGACCCTCTCCTCCCCCACGGACTCCCCCTCGGCGTCGGTCACCGTCTCGGCCCAGGTCACCACTGCTACATCCCTGACACCGACGGTCGGCACG
>JAUPKJ010000127.1 GCA_030837505.1 Actinomycetota bacterium | reverse complement strand
GCCGGGGGGTCTATCACCCGGGCTTTCGACGTGTTGGGACGCCAGTACTCGTACACGGATGCCGATGGTGCCACGACCACGACGCGCCTGGACGTGTTGGATCGTCCTGTCCAGGTCTCGGACTCGGTCCCCTCGACGGTGTCGTACGAGTACGACGTGGCGGTGGAGCCGCGGGGTCTGGTCACGAAGGTCACGGACAGTGTGGCGGGGGCGTTCACGGCCCGGTACGACGCTGATGGTGATCTGGCGGTGCAGGGTCTGCCCGGGGGTTACACCCTGCGCCAGGTCCAGGACCCGGCCGGTGAGATCCTGTCGCGCGTGTATGCGCGGGATGCCGACGGGACGGTGGTCCTGTCCGACACCGTCGCGGTGAACGTCCACGGCCAGGTGGCTTCCCATACGGGCACGCCCGGGGTGACGGCTTCGCAGGAGTACGCGTACGACCGGGCAGGTCGTCTGACCGGGGTGGCGGACACCAGTGCGCGGGCGGTGTGCACCCGCCGGGCCTACGGGTTCGACAAGAATTCGAACCGCACGTCCCTGACCACGGCCACCGGGGTCACGGGCGGGGACTGCCCCACTACCGGTGGGGCCACGGCCTCGTCGGTGTACGACACGGCGGACCGTCTCATCGCCGACGGCCACGTCTACGACGCGTTCGGGCGTGCCACGCAGATCCCGGGCAGCACCCTGACCTACCACGCCAACGACCTGGCCCGGTCCCAGACCGCCGGGGACCGTCGCCAGACGTGGGACCTGGACACGGCGGGCCGGTACCGGTCCTGGACCGTGGACGCCAACACGACCGGGACCTGGACCCGGACAGCGTCGAAGACCAACCACTACGACGGCGACTCGGACAGTCCCCGGTGGATTGTGGAGAACACGTCTACTGGTGCCCTCACCCGGAACGTCGAAGGCCCCGACGGGGACCTGGCTGCTACGACGACCGCGACCGGCGGAACCATCCTGTACCTGTCCACGATCCACGGCGACACCCCGCTCCAACTCCCCCTGGACGACCCCACGGCCACCACCGTGATCGACACCGACGAATACGGCAACGTGACGGCCGGCACCCCGGCCCGGTATGCGTGGCTCGGCGCCAAACAACGCTCCACCGAAACCCTCACCGGCCTCACCCTTATGGGAGTCCGCCTCTACCACCCCGACACCGGACGCTTCCTGTCCGTCGACCCCGTCCCCGGAGGCAACCCCAACGCCTACACCTACCCCGTCGACCCCCTCAACACCTTCGACCTCGACGGACGCTTCAGCTTCCGCAAAGCCTTCCGCAAGGCAGCCAGGGCAGCCTCCTATATGCCCGGTGTCGTGGGTACTGTAGCGAATGTAGGATGGGCTGCTTACTATGTATCTCGAGGGAACTGGCGTGAAGCTGGGCTGTCTGCGCTAGGAGGGGCGTCGTTCGGAGTCACCCGTTACACCAGCCTTGTAGGTCGCGTTGCTCAAAGGTCAAGATTCTTCGGGAAGAGCAGTAGGTTGTTCGGTCGGGGTAAGAAGGGGTTCTTCAACAGGAATGACAGGGTGCGACTTGGTTGGACATGGAAGGGAAGCCATCACAGTGGGAGGAATATGTTTTCGTTGCGAGCGGGGTCCCGTAGAAGTAAAATCCGAGTTTTTGGACGAAGATTTCACTTGCATTATGCGATTATGAGGGGTGTGGTATGACCAGCGCCGACCTGGACCCGGCACTGTCTGCCATCCGTGAGACATCGCGGGAACTTGTGATGAAAGGCGTGGCGTCCTTTGTCGAACAGCATTCATGTCGTGACGGACGTTTATACCTCCTTTCGTCTCCGGTGAAGAATAACTGCATGAGTTTGGAACTGTATGTTGAGGACATCGGCTCCACCCTGTTTGTATATGGAGGGGATTTTTTTGTCGGATCGTTTGATCTTTCCGAGCGAGACATTCCGGAACTAATCGAGCTGACGTGGGCGATCCTGCAGGGATTTGCCACTGTGACCGTATCTCGATTGGGCGGAAAAACTGTCGCTCGTTCAATTTCCTGGGGTGACATTCAATGGTCTGTTCCACTGTCACCACTATTTGCTTTTTTGCCTCTCAGGGAAAATGTATTGAGTTATTCACGGTATGAGTAGGAAATGCCGGGGCCATCTCAACCGGTCGTGGTGGCGCTCCGATAAGATCGGATGTCGGAAGCGTCGGGTGGTAGGGGGTGCATCTTTTTGGGGAGTGTGGATGTGTTCTAGAACACCCTGGATCGTGGGGAACTGGGAGTGTCCTGTCAGGTGGGGGGATAGCGGGTGTCGCCAAGGGTGGTCTGCCCTGGTCGGCGGTGGTTTTGCTGGGGGGCGAGGTAGCAGTCGGGCCGCTACGGCGTTGCCGGGTCCAGGGGTTGTGACGCCGGTCGGGGGATCATGGGAGAGATAGGACCCCCTGACCCAGCAGACAGCGGAGGACCGGCGGTGGCGGTTTCTGTTTCGGTGACGGTGACGCAGAGGGACGAGGACGGCGGTCAACACCCGGTGGGCGGTGAGCTGGCGGCGGCATTGGCCGGCCCCGTGGAGCAGTTCTCGGCGATGCTCACCTGGGTGGCCGGGCAAGCCGCCGACGTGGATCAGGGGGAGCGGGAGAAGGCTCTCGCAGAGTCGGGCCGGGAGTTGCAGCGGCGTTTGTTGGAGGCCACGTTCGCGATCGATGGCGCGCGCGAGGAACGGGTCGACCAGGTCACCAGTGCGGTCCGGATCCGGCACGGCACCGTGGAGAGGGGTCATGACCGGGGGGTGGTCAGTATCTTCGGACCGGTGCGGGCGACGCGGTTGGCCTACCGCAACCGGCGCGAGCCGAACCTGTATCCGGCCGACGCCCGGTGGATGCTGCCCGACGACGTGTACTCCCTGGGGATGCGCGCCCTGGTGGCGTTCCACCTGGCCACCGGCGGGTACGGGCAGACCCAGGAGATCATTCGGGCCCGGACCGGGGTCACGATCGGCCGGATCCAACTGGCCGGTCTGGCCGCGGACCTGGCCGGGCTGACCGGCGAGTTCTACGCCCGGCGGGCCCTGAACACCCCCGAGGACGGACCCCCCGGTGACGTGTTGATGATGCAGGCCGACGGCAAGGGCATCGCCCTACGCCCCGAACACCGCCAGGCCAAGCGGGTCGAGGCCGCCCACCCGGGGATCAAGAAGATGGCCGAGATCGTCGCGGTCGCCGACGTCACCCCCGCCGTCCGTGAGCCCGAGGACATCGCCGCTCCCCCGGCCCGCCGCCAGGAACACCCCGGCCCCCTCGCCCGGGACAAAGGGGTGTCGGCCTCCCTCACCGACGACATCCCCGCGATGATCGGCGCGGCCTTCGACGAGGCCGACCGCCGCGACCCGCAGCGGGGGCGTCAGCGGATCTTCCTCGTCGACGGGAACAAACAGCAGATCACCGCTATCGAGGCGCACGCCGCGGCCCGCGGCCTGAAGGTCCCGATCCTGATCGACTACCTCCACGTCAGCGGCTACCTCGGCAAAGCCGCCGCCGCCCTGCACCCGCACGACCCCACCGCCGCCGGCCAGTGGGCCGACGGACAACTACTACGCGTCCTGCACGGGCGCGCCAAGGCCGTCGCCGCCACCCTGCGATCCGTCGCCGCCAAAACCCGAGACAACCCCCACCCCCTGAACCTCACCGCCCTGGACAAGGCCGCCACCTACCTGGCCAACAACCACCAACACCTGCGCTACGACAAGGCCCTGGCCGCCGGCTGGCCCATCGCCACCGGCCTGATCGAAGGAGCCTGCCGCTACGTCATCGAGGACAGATTCGGGATCACCGGCGCCAGATGGTCCCCCGACGGCGCCGAGGACATCCTCAAACTCCGCGCCATCGTCGTCAACGGCGACCTCCACGACTACCTGAACCACTACAAGAAACGCTACCTCGAAGAACACCACCTAACCCGCTACGACCCCACCAGCATCCCCGACCTCGGCCTCACCGCCTAACCAGAACACCCCGAAACGACACACCCCCCAAAGAGACGCACCCTGAAGGGGACGGGGTTTCGGGGTCGGGGTGTCAAGTGGTGTCATGGTGTTGTCAGTGGCGCTTGCGTCTGGTGCCGGGCCATATGTCGTCTTTGCTGACCTGGTCCAGGAAGAATTCGTTGTCCATTGCTCTCCATGTCTGGCGGCCGTTCGGAAGACGCAAGCGCTGATCTGTTCATGCTTGCTTTGTTTTGCCCAGCCACTCGTAAAGGGGAGGGGGACTGGAAGGCCGTGGCTGTCCCAACCCCACAGCCTCCGCCATCTCCCAACAAGTCTTGACCGGCGCATCATCACGACACCGGGCATCAACATACGAGAGGGCCTTCCGTCGCGTCCGCTTCTGAGCGAACACCCCGGAGATCGCCTCATCAAGCTCCGCCTCCCCCTGGTCGCAGAGCTGCTTGAACTGGTCCAGGGCGACAGCGGCGACCGTCTCTTTCTGTTTTTGTCTTCACAACGCCAACGCGAGGGACGGTCGCTCCCCTCCGTCGGCGACACGACAACAGGACCTGCAAAAAATTCTCCCGGCTCCCGCTGACGGCCTCGAAAGTCACCGGACGTGATCGAAACAAGAACCGAAGAACACCACACCAAGCCACTCAGCGTGATCAGTGAATCACCGATCGTAATACCGGAACTGTAGTGACAGAGCACGCCTGTGACGTGGTCTCGCAGATCTGGTGGTAAGTGGTTCAGCGGGCTGCGGCGTGGGGCCGCCGGAAAGGGTTGGCCTGGGACGGGTAACAATGGCCCGCAGCAGCGTGGTGATGGTCGAAGGCGCCAAGGCATGCCGTCCTCGGGAGGAACGCAGTGACGCACGGCTCGGAGTTCGGGGGGCTCGGACACGCCCATGGCCTCGAACAGGTCACCACAGAACGGATCGAACGATGGCTGCGGGGAGGCGTTCCCCAGGTTTTCCCTCGTGTCGTACTACCGGTGCTGTGGGTGATTTGTTTTGTTATGGAATTGATGAGCGAACCTCTGCCGAAATGCACACCCACGGATCCGGGTGTCTGCGGGCCGGATGAAGTTTCCACCGTTTTCCTGGTTCCTCTTCTGCTCCTGCCGGTGCTGCTGATGTGCGCCCCGCTCGTCGGCTGTGCAGCGGGTGTGGCTTTGTCTCCGGTCGCCTGTCTCGGGGCGTCCGGTACGGCGTCCGCCAGCACGTTCGCAGTACATGGGTTGCTGTGTTTGCTGAGCGCGGTGCGGCTGAACCAGGGCGTTCGTGC
This sequence comes from Actinomycetota bacterium, assembly GCA_030837505.1. Taxonomy (GTDB): domain Bacteria; phylum Actinomycetota; class Actinomycetes; order Actinomycetales; family Kineosporiaceae; genus JAUPKJ01. Next base: position 593 of record JAUPKJ010000127.1, on the reverse strand, counting down.
TCAACGTCAGGAAATGTCGCGCGCCACTTTTTCAGGACACGCTCCTGACCGTGCAGTTCAGGATGCCCTCCACAGGCTCCGGGCCGGCACTTGGACCGGCACTCGGACAGGCTGGAACCAGCTCGCTCTGGGAACGGCGGTTGTCCTGGCTGGAGGTGCTGGTGGACTGTGGACCCTGTACGAGAGTAATACTGCCGATGAGGACGCCCATATCGCCAGGGCCCAGACTGTCCAGGGACAAATCGTGAAGGTCTCGGACGATGGTTGGAAGCTTGGGATCCGAGCGGCGGATCGCACGGTCGAGATCGATACCCTCTACCCGGAGCAGTACGAGATAGGCAACACAGTGCCCGTGCTGCTCGATCCGCAGGATCCTGACTGGGCACGGTTACGTGCGGAACCCACAGACACCACCGCCCCCCTCGGTTTCGCGGTCGCCTGTCTGCTCGGGGCGGTGCTGCTTACCGGTCGGCAGATCCGACGTCGGCGTGCGTTGTCCGCGGCGTTGTCCCCCCGTGCTCAGGCAGTGGAGATCCGGGTGCTCATTGAGGCAAACATGGCGTTCCTGCTCGGTGTCGAGGACATCGAGGGAC
>JAUPKJ010000126.1 GCA_030837505.1 Actinomycetota bacterium | reverse complement strand
CCGTGCTCACCCGGGGGGTAGGGCCGGATCTCGATCGGGCACTTCGGGGAGTCGCACTTGGACCCCTTGAGGAACAGTTTGGTCTTCTCGCGCCGGCAGCGCTTGCAGTCGGGACCGGTGTAACGCGCCATGGGGGCTCGCCTCTCCTCTCGTATTCGTCAGTGGCTGGCGCGTCAGACGCGGCGGCGCTTGGGGGGCCGACAGCCGTTGTGGGGGGTGGGGGTCACGTCCTGGATCGAGCCCACTTCCAGGCCGGTGGCCTGCAGCGAACGGATCGCGGTCTCCCTGCCCGACCCCGGTCCCTTGACGAAGACGTCAACCTTGCGCATCCCGTGCTCCTGGGCACGGCGCGCTGCGGCCTCCGCGGCCATCTGCGCGGCGAAGGGGGTCGACTTGCGCGAGCCCTTGAAGCCGACCTGGCCGGCGGAGGCCCACGCGATCACGTTCCCCGTGGGGTCGGTGATCGAGACGATGGTGTTGTTGAAGGTGCTCTTGATGTGCGCGTGGCCGTGGGAGATGTTCTTTTTCTCTTTACGCCGCGGCTTGCGCGCTGAGCTCGTGGCTCGCTTCTGGGGAGGCATCTGCCTGATACTCCTGGCTGGTCGTCATGTCCGTTGTGAAACGAACACGCCTGGCGGTCCTGTGTCGTGATCGACCGGCGGTCCGCTGCCTCATGCCGAGGCAGCGGACCAGCGGGGCTACTTGCGACCCGGCTTCTTCTTGCCGGCCACGGTGCGCTTGGGCCCCTTGCGGGTACGCGCGTTCGTCTTGGTGCGCTGTCCCCGCACGGGCAGCCCGCGACGGTGCCGCAGGCCCTCGTAGCAGCCGATCTCGACCTTGCGGCGGATGTCTGCTGCAACCTCGCGGCGAAGATCGCCCTCGACCTTGAAGTGCCCCTCGATGTGATCGCGGAGCTGCACGAGCTCCTCGTCCGTGAGGTCACGCACTCGGCGGTCGGGGCTGATACCGGTAGCGGCCAGGGTCTCGTTGGCCCGAGTACGACCGATGCCGTAGATGTAGGTGAGAGCGACTTCGAGTCGCTTCTCGCGTGGGAGGTCAACGCCGGAAAGGCGTGCCATGGATGAAACCTTCCGTAGACCGAAGGTGTCGGGAGCAGCACCGTTCCCCGATCGACATCGGGGTCCCCGGCCTTCGGTTCCGGGGGTGGCGTCCGGCGGTCCGAAGGGACCGTCGGGGGACGGGCGCTGCCTGGGGTCCTGCGACGGCCAGGTGATAAGCCAGAGGGCCCTGTCAGCCCTGACGCTGCTTGTGACGCGGGTTCTCGCAGATCACCATGACCCGGCCGTTCCGCCGGATCACCTTGCACTTGTCGCAGATCTTCTTGACGCTCGGCTTGACCTTCATCGGTGTCTTCTCGATCGAGACGCAGTCCGGTGAGCCGGGGCGAGGCCTCCGGGGAGGGCGTGCGTCAGGTGGCTATTACTTGTAGCGATAGACGATGCGCCCACGGGACAGGTCGTACGGGCTCAACTCCACCACGACGCGGTCCTCGGGGAGGATCCGAATGTAGTGCTGGCGCATCTTGCCCGAGATGTGGGCGAGCACCCGGTGGCCGTTCGACAGCTCGACCCTGAACATGGCGTTCGGGAGAGCTTCGACCACGGTGCCCTCGATCTCGATGACCCCGTCCTTCTTGGGCATGTCCTCCGCGTTCCTTCTGGCCTGGTTCGGCCGTGGTTGCCGGATGGCCCTGAACTGACGGCATCCACCGCCACCAGACCAGCCGCGGGGTGACGGGGACAGACATTCACGAGCCGACTGGCGAGTTTACGGCAGAACCCCGGTCATGTTGAAATCGGGTCCCCACCACGGGGCGAGCCCGACTTTCCCGCGCCGTACCGCTGCCCGTTCCGAACCGCCTTGCGCGGTCTGCCCGCCCTCGGCGGACCCACCGGGGGCCGGGCCTTCGGGAGGGTCAGTCCAGCGGGGCGAAGGGAGCCGAGAGGCGCGCGAGTTCGGCCTCGCCGCCGTCGCGCGCCGTGAGGACCCACAGCCCCGCCTTGGTGAGAGCCACCGTGTGCTCCCAGTGGGCGGCGTTCGTGCCGTCCTGGGTCACGACCGTCCACCGGTCCTCGCCCAGGAGCGTCGCAGGGCTTCCCCGCGTGAGCATCGGCTCGATGGCCAGGCAGATCCCTGCTTTGAGCCGGGGGCCGGCGTCCCTGGTCCTGTAGTTCAACACGTGCGGCGGCTGATGCATGCTCGTGCCGATGCCGTGGCCGCCGTAGTCCTCGACCAGGCTGTAGCGGTCGCCCACACTGTCCTGGACCGCCGCGCCGACGACGTTCAGACGCTCCCCGACCGCCAGGGCTGCGATCCCGTGCCAGAGACCCTCGCGCGTGGCCTCGTTCAGGGCCAGGTCGTCCGGGTCGACCGTGTCCGGCGGTCCCGGGACGACGGCGCTGAAGGCCGCGTCCCCGTGCCAGCCCTTCAGCACTGCACCGCAGTCCACGGAGACGACGTCCCCGGCCCGCAGAACGCGGGGGCCGGGGATCCCGTGCACGACCTCTTCGTTGACCGAGACACACAGGGTCGAGGGGAAGGGCGGGTGGCCCACTCCGATGAAGGAGGGGATCGCACCCGCCCCGCGAATGACCTGCTCGGCGACTGCGTCGAGCTGGGCCGTTGTCGTTCCCTCAACGATCAGCTCGGCCACCGCGTCCAGCGCCTCGGCCACGACGAGTCCGGCAGCCCGCATGAGGCGGATCTGGTCGGCCGTCTTGTACTCGATGCGTTCCCGACCCATCACCGGTCGAACTCCCCTGACCAGCTGCACCGTGCCGTCGTGCTCAGCAGTTCCGCCGTGCTCAGCAGTGCCGTCACGCTCAGACCCCGGGGGTCGGCAGTGCTGCCGCGAGACGCTCGGCCACGTCGTCGACCGTGCCCATGCCGTCGACCCGCACGAGCTGTCCGCGTTCGGCGTAGAAGTCCGTGAGCGGAGCAGTGCTGCGCGCGTACACCTCCAGGCGGTGACGGATGACCTCTTCGGTGTCGTCCACCCGACCTTCGATCTTCGCGCGGCCGAGCAGCCGCGCGACCACCTCGTCGGTGTCCGCAGTGATCTCGACGACGACGTCCAGTTTGGTCCCGAGGGCTTCGAGCATCTTCTCCAGCTCGCAGGCCTGCGCGGTGTTGCGCGGGTAGCCGTCGAGGAGGAAGCCCTTCGCGACGTCGGGCTCGGCCAGACGGGAGCGCACCATGTCGTTGGTGACCTCGTCGGGGACGAGTTTGCCGACGTCGGTGTAGCTGCGCGCCGTGCGCCCGAGGGGCGTGTCCCCGGCGATGTTGGCGCGGAAGATGTCACCGGTGGAGATGGCGGGGACGTCCAAACGCTGTGCCAGACGGACCGCCTGTGTGCCCTTGCCGGCGCCGGGAGGACCCAACAGAACCGATCTCATCGCAGGAACCCTTCGTAGTGCCGCTGCTGCAACTGGGACTCGATTTGTTTGACGGTCTCAAGACCGACACCGACCACGATGAGGATCGAGGTCCCCCCGAACGGGAAGTTGGCGGTGTTGGCATGCAGGAGGGCCAGGGCGACCAGAGGGATCATGGAGACGACGCCCAGGTACAGAGAGCCGGGCAGCGTGATCCGGGACAGCACGTAGTTCAGGTAGTCCGCGGTCGGACGGCCCGCACGGATCCCGGGGATGAATCCGCCGTACTTCTTCATGTTGTCGGCCACCTCGTCGGGATTGAACGTGATGGAGACGTAGAAGTACGTGAAGAAAATGATGAGCAGGAAGTAGCAGAGCATGTAGATCGGGTGGTCGCCGCGGACCAGGTACATGTTGATCCAGCGCACCCACTCGGCCGTGCTGTTCCGCTGGAACTGAGTGATCAGCGCCGGCAGGTACAGCAGCGACGAGGCGAAGATGACCGGGATGACGCCCGCCATGTTGACCTTGATCGGGATGTAGGTGCTGCTGCCGCCGAACATCTTCCGACCGATCATCCGCTTGGCGTACTGCACGGGGATCCGCCGCTGGCTCTGCTCGACGAAGATGACCATTCCCATGATGCAGACACCGATCGCGATCACGATGAGCATCGTGTCCCAGCTGTTCTGCTGCTTGATCGACCACATGCTGCCGGGGAAGCCCGCAGCGATGGAGGTGAAGATGAGCAGCGACATCCCGTTGCCGATACCGCGTTCGGTCACGAGCTCACCGAGCCACATGACCATGCCGGTGCCCGCGGTCAGCGTGATCACCATGATGATGATCGTCACGTAGCTGTCGCTGGGCACGAGGTCCGCCTGGCAGCTCTGGAAGAGCCCGCCGGGGTTGCGCGCGATCGCCACGAGAGTCGTGGACTGCAGAACGGCCAACCCGATGGTCAGGTACCGCGTGTACTGGGTGAGCTTGGCGGTCCCGCTCTGCCCCTCCTGCTTCAACAACTCGAAGCGGGGGATGACCACGGTCAGCAGCTGCACGATGATGCTCGCCGTGATGTAGGGCATGATCCCCAGGGCGAACACGGAGAGCTGCAGCAGCGCCCCGCCGCTGAAGAGGTTGATGAGACCCAGACCGGCGTTGGCGTCGTTGTTCCCCACGCATTCACGAACGGCGGGGTAGCTGACGCCGGGGGTCGGGATGAAGGAGCCCAGCCGGAACAGGGCCATGATCAAAATGCTGAAGAGCAGTTTCTTCCGCAGGTCCGGTGTGCGGAATGCCCGGGCGAACGCGGTGAGCACGGATCCTCCTGCGCGCCGCCTTCATCGGGCGGCTCGTCGTCTCTTCGGGGCGGCCCGTGCGGCGGACCGCCAGGCTTGCCCGGTCCGGTGACGATAACACCCCGACGCCGAAATTCGGCGTGCCCACTCAGGGATAACCGCTCCGCTCGGGCGCCGCCGCAGCGGCCGTCGGTCGCGGGCCCGGTCCGCGGGGACCGGGCCACGCCGACGTCAGAGTGTGGTGGCGGTGCCCCCGGCCGCGACGATCTTGTCGCGAGCGGACGCGGAGAACGCGTTGACCGTGACCTGCAAGGCCGCTGTGACCTCGCCGGTTCCGAGCACCTTGACAGGGGAGCCCGAACGCACGGCACCGCGAGCGACGAGATCGACCACCGTGACCTCACCGCCCTCCGGGAAGAGTTCCTGCAGCCTGTCCAGGTTCACGACCTGGTACTCGACCCGAAAACGGTTCGTGAAACCCCGCAGCTTCGGCAGCCGCATGTGGATCGGGGTCTGGCCACCTTCGAAGGCGGCGGAGACGGAGTACCGGGCCTTGGTGCCCTTCGTACCCCGGCCGGCGGTCTTGCCCTTGCTGCCGGCCTCACCGCGTCCGACCCGGATCTTCGCCTTCTTGGCGCCGGGGGCAGGACGCAGGTGGTGAACCTTCAGCGGGACCTCGCGCCCCGCGCCTGTACCGCTCGACATCTCACTCCACCTCCTCGACGGTGACCAGGTGTCGCACCATCTTGACCATCCCGCGGATCTCGGGACGGTCCTCCTTCACGACTGTGTCCCCGATCTTCTTCAGACCCAGGGAACGCAGGGTCTCCCGGTGATTGTTCAAGGTCCCGATCCGGGACTTGATCTGAACGATCTTCAGCTGCGCCATCAGGAGGTCACCCCCGCCCGCGCCCTCAGCAGTGCCGCAGGCGCGACATCCTCCAGGGGCAGGCCCCGGCGGGCGGCGACCGACTCGGGCCGCTCCAGGCCCCGCAGGGCCGCAGCCGTCGCGTGCACGACATTGATCGCGTTGTCCGAGCCGAGCGACTTGCTCAGCACGTCGTGGATTCCGGCGCACTCCAGGACGGCGCGCACCGGGCCACCGGCGATGACCCCGGTACCCGGGGAAGCCGGACGCAGCATGACGACGCCGGCCGCGGCCTCTCCCTGGATCGGGTGAGGGATCGTGCCCTGGATGCGGGGCACCTTGAAGAAGTGCTTCTTGGCCTCTTCGACGCCCTTGGCGATGGCCGCGGGCACCTCCTTGGCCTTGCCGTAGCCGATGCCGACGGTGCCGTCTCCGTCGCCCACCACGACCAGCGCGGTGAAGCTGAAACGACGACCGCCCTTGACGACCTTGGCAACACGGTTGATGGCCACGACGCGCTCGACGAACGCGGTCTTGTCGGCCCCGCCGTCGCGGTCGCGGCGGTTGTCGCGGTCCCGGCGGTCACGACGTCCGGAGTTCTCGCCGCCGCCGCCGCCGGAACCTGAGCGGCGCTGGGGTCCAGCCATCAGACGTTCCTTCTCTCGATCTGCTCGTTGGGCGTCGTCACACTCGGAGTGGTCACAGCAGCAGACCACCCTCGCGGGCACCGTCCGCCACGGCCGCGACCCGGCCGTGGTAACGGTTACCGCCGCGGTCGAAGACGACCGCCTCGATGCCGGCGGCCCGAGCGCGCTCGGCGAGGATCACACCGACTTTCTTGGCCTTGGCAGTCTTGTCGCCCTCGAGGGCGCGCAAGTCTGCTTCCATGGTGGAGACGGAGGCCAGGGTACGACCCACGCCATCGTCCACCACCTGGGCCACCATGTGCCGGGTGGAACGGCTGACAACCAGCCGCGGCCTCTCGGCGGTGCCCTGAACCTTTTTGCGCACCCGCAGGTGCCGCCGACGACGGGCAGAATCGCTGCCCTTGCCGGCGCCGCCCCCACTGCGCTTCACACCGATCGCCATTACTTCTTACCAGCCTTCCCGGCCTTACGCCGGATCTGCTCCCCGGCGTAGCTCACGCCCTTCCCGCGGTAGGGATCGGGCTTGCGCAGCTTGCGCAGGTTAGCGGCGACCTCGCCGACCTTCTGTTTGTCGATCCCCACCACCGTGAAACGGGTCGTGGTCTGGACCGAGAAGGTCACTCCCTCGGGCGGACTGATCACGATCGGGTGGCTGAATCCGAGGGCGAACTCAAGGTTCGATCCCTTGGCCACGACGCGGTAACCGGTCCCCTTGATCTCCAGCTGTTTGCTGAAGCCCTCGGTGACGCCGGTGACCATGTTCGCGATGAGCGTGCGATTGAGCCCGTGCAGAGCGCGGGACTGGCGTTCGTCGTTCCTGCGGGTGACCACGAGATCGGTCTCCGCGCGGGAGACCTCGATGGCCTCGGGGACCACGTGCTGCAGGGTTCCCTTGGGGCCCTTGACCGTGACCTCGCTGCCCTCGATCTTCACGTCGACGCCGGCGGGCACCGGGATGGGCAATCTACCGATACGGGACATGCCTGGACTCCCCTCGCCTCACCAGACGTAGGCGAGGACTTCCCCACCCACGCCTTTCTTGTTCGCCTGACGGTCGGTCAGCAGCCCCGAGGACGTCGAGAGAATCGCGACGCCCAAGCCGCCGAGGACCCGGGGCAGGTTGGTCGACTTCGCGTACACCCGCAGACCCGGCTTGCTCACACGGCGCAGGCCGGCAATCGACCGTTCCCTGTTCGGACCGAACTTCAGGTTGATCGTCAGGGTCTTGCCCACCTCGGCATCGGCCACCTCCCAGGAGGCGATGTAGCCCTCCTGCTGGAGGATCTCCGCGATGTGAGCCTTGAGCTTGCTGTAAGGCATCGCCACGATGTCGTGGTATGCGGAGTTGGCGTTGCGCAGACGCGTGAGCATGTCTGCAATAGGGTCAGTCATCGTCATCGGGCTTCACCGCCCTTCCTCGCCGTGGTTTCGCCTTCGACCGCGGAGCAGGACTCCACGGACGCCGGGACCTTCGGCGTAGTGCCGGTCTCGGAGGCGGTTGCCTCCTGCGGGAACGCGCTCTGGGCGTCGTCCAGCAACAGTTCCAAGCGCCCGGCGGGATTCATCGCAGGGGTCGCGTTCCTCAGCGTCAGCAATCCCGTGGGCAGGGATGAACGCAGAGGGACCATTTCGAGAGTTGCCATGATCGCCTCGTCACCAACTGCTCTTGGTCAGGCCGGGCAGCTCGCCCCGGTGCACCATCTCGCGCAGGCAGATCCTGCACAGGCCGAACTTGCGGTACACGGAGTGCGGACGTCCGCACCTCTGGCACCGGGTGTAGGAGCGGACGGCGAACTTGGGCTTCCTGTTCGCTTTGTTTACCAGCGCTGTCTTCGCCACGTCAGTTCTCCTTGAAGGGGAAGCCGAGCTGGCGCAGTAGGGCCCGGCCCTCGTCGTCTGTCGGGGCCGTGGTGACCACCGTGATGTCCATGCCGCGGACCCGGTCGATGCGGTCCTGATCGATCTCGTGGAACATCGACTGCTCGGTCAACCCGAACGTGTAGTTGCCCCGCCCGTCGAACTGCTTGGGCGAAAGCCCCCGGAAGTCGCGGATCCGGGGCAGCGCAAGGCTCAGCAGGCGATCGAGGAACTCCCACATCCGGTCGCCGCGCAGGGTGACGTGCGCGCCGATGGGCATGCCCTCGCGGAGCTTGAACTGGGCGATCGATTTGCGGGCCTTGGTCACCTGAGGTTTCTGGCCCGTGATGGACGCGAGGTCGCGGAGGGCGCCCTCGATCAGTTTGGAGTCCCGGGCTGCTTCCCCGACCCCCATGTTGACGACGACCTTGACCAGGCGCGGAACCTGCATCACGTTGGCGTACCCGAACTGCTCGCGCATCGCGACAGCGATCTCGCCGCGGTAACGCAGCTTCAGGCGAGGCGGCACGTTCTCGGCCGTCTGCTCGACGGTGGTGGTCATGTCAGATGTCCTTACCCGAACGCTTGGCGACGCGAACGCGTGTCCGTTTGATGACACCGTCCCGCTCCACGGTCTCCACCCGGATTCCCACCCGGGTCGGCTTCTTGGTCTCCGGGTCCACCAACATCACGTTGCTGATGTGGATCGGGGCTTCCTGGGTGATGATCCCGCCGGTCTTCGCACCGCGACCGCTGGTTCCGGTCTTCGTGTGCTTCTTGATCCGGTTGATGCCCTCGACCAGGACGCGATTGCGATCCCGATCGACGGAGACCACCTTGCCGGTCCTGCCCCGGTCGTCCGAGGAACCAGCGATCACCTGGACGGTGTCGCCCTTCTTGATACGGATCTTCGCCATCTCAGAGCACCTCCGGGGCCAGCGAGATGATCTTCATAAACTTCTTCTCGCGCAGCTCCCGACCGACAGGGCCGAAGATGCGGGTTCCCCGAGGATCGCCGTCGCTCTTGAGGATCACGGCGGCGTTCTCGTCGAACCGGATGTAGGACCCGTCCGGACGACGGCGCTCCTTGACGGTGCGGACCACGACGGCCTTGACCACGTCGCCCTTTTTCACGTTGCCACCGGGGATCGCGTCCTTGACGGTCGCCACGATGATGTCGCCGATACCGGCGTAGCGACGACCCGACCCGCCGAGCACCCGGATGCACAGGATTTCTTTGGCACCCGTGTTGTCGGCGACGCGCAGCCGCGACTCCTGCTGGATCACTTCAGTACTCCGTTCGTCACGCTGGTTCTCCTCCTGGAGCCTTGCGGAACAGGGTGGCCGGACGGCCAGGACAGATGGGTCGTTCGGGGGCGCGGAACGCCCCTGCGCGACCGCAGTGGTCGCCGGTTACTTGGCCTTCTCCATGATTTCCAGAACCCGCCACCGCTTCGTTGCGGAGAGGGGCCGGGTCTCCATGATCTGCACCAGATCGCCGACACCGGCTTCGTTGTTCTCGTCGTGCGCCTTGACCTTCTTGGTGCGACGGATGACCTTGCCGTAGAGGGGGTGCTTGGCTCGGTCCTCGACCTCCACCACCACGGTCTTGTCCATCTTGTCACTGACGACGTAACCCCGGCGGATCTTCCGGTATCCACGAGCTTGCTCGGAGGTGTTCTTCTGGTCCTCGGACCCTGGGGTGCTGCTCACAGCTACCTTCTCGCTCATCTGGTCATGCCTCCGGCCCGGCCGTGATGCCGAGCTCGCGCTCGCGCATGATCGTGTAGATCCTGGCGATGTCACGCCGGACCGCACGCAGCCGGCCATGGCTCTCCAGCTGCCCGGTCGCCGACTGGAAACGCAGGTTGAAGAGCTCCTCCTTGGCCTTGCGGAGCTCCTCGTTCAGGCGTTCGTCGTCGAAGGAGCGCAGGTTGGCCGGTGCCAGATCCTTGGATCCGACCGCCATCACGACTCACCGCCCTCGCGCCGGACGATCCGGCACTTCATCGGCAGCTTGTGGATGGCGCGGGTCAGCGCATCCTTGGCCACCTTCTCGTTGGGGAACGACAGTTCGAACATGACTCGTCCCGGCTTCACGTTCGCGATCCACCACTCGGGGGAGCCCTTACCGGACCCCATCCGGGTCTCGGCGGGCTTCTTGGTCAGAGGACGGTCGGGGTAGATGTTGATCCACACCTTGCCACCACGGCGGATGTGCCGCGTGATGGCGATACGAGCGGACTCGATCTGCCTGTTCGTCACGTACGCGGGCTCCAGCGCCTGGATGCCCCATTCACCGAAGGTCACCGTGGTACCGCCCTTGGCGGCACCCGAGCGATCCGGGTGATGCTGCTTGCGGTGCTTCACCCGACGGGGGATGAGCATGGCTCAGGCCTCCGTTCCGGTGCGCTGCTCGCCACCGGCCGCAGGCTTCTCGGCAGCGGGGGCCGCGGCAGCGGCCGCCGGTTGCTCCGAGGCCGAGGACCTCTGGGGGGCGGACTCCTGACGACGCCGACCGCCGCCCTGGCCCCTGCGCGGACCGCTCTCTCCCCGGCGGGGGGGACGCGACGGCGCTGCGGCCTGCTCGCGGGCGAGCTCCTTGCTGGTGATGTCGCCCTTGTAGATCCAGACCTTCACGCCGATGCGGCCGAAGGTCGTGCGGGCCTCGTAGAAACCGAAGTCGATGTTCGCGCGGAGCGTGTGCAGCGGCACACGGCCCTCGCGGTAGAACTCCGACCGGCTCATCTCGGCGCCGCCCAGCCGCCCGGAGCACTGCACCCGGATCCCCTTGGCACCGGCGCGCAGGGAGGACTGCATTCCCTTGCGCATGGCCCGGCGGAAGGAGACACGGCTGGCGAGCTGCTCCGCGATCCCCTGGGCAACCAGCTGGGCATCGATCTCGGGGTTCTTGACCTCGAGGATGTTCAGCTGGACCTGCTTGTGGGTGAGCTTCTCGAGCTCGCCGCGGATGCGGTCCGCCTCGGCGCCGCGGCGGCCGATCACGATGCCCGGACGGGCCGTGTGGATGTCCACCCGGACCCGATCACGTGTGCGCTCGATCTCCACCCGGCTGATCCCGGCCCGTTCGAGGCCCTTGGACATCAGACGGCGGATCGAGACATCTTCTTTGACGTAGTCCCGGTAGCGCTGACCGGACTTCGTGCTGTCAGCGAACCACCGGCTCTTGTGGTCGGTGGTGATACCCAGTCGGAACCCGTTCGGGTGCACCTTCTGGCCCACTAGCGGGTCCTCCCCTTCGTGCTGGCCTCAGACCCGGTTCGCGCCGTCTCACGGGGCGCGACCTCCACGGTGATGTGGCAGGTCCGCTTGTTGATCCGAAACGCCCTGCCCTGTGCCCTGGGCCGGATCCGCTTCATGGTCGGGCCCTCGTCGACGTAGGCGGCAGACACGACGAGCAAACGCTCGTCGAACGGCTGCGACGCCTTCTCGGCCTTGTCCCTGGCATTGGCGATCGCGCTCTGCACGACCTTCAGAACCGGCTCACCGGCCGCCTGCGGCGCGAACTGAAGCACCGCAACGGCCTGCATTGCCTGTTTGCCACGGATCAGGTCCACGACGCGGCGGGCCTTGGTGGGCGTGACACGGACGTACCGTGCCTGCGCCTTGGCTTCCATCGCTGTCCCTTGCTCTCTTCGGGGTGCACTCGATCTGGAGATGGTCCCGGCCGATGGGTCGGGACCGGCCGCATCAGCGGCGACGGCCCTTGCGGTCGTCCTTCTCGTGGCCGCGGAAGGTGCGCGTCGGCGCGAACTCCCCCAGCTTGTGGCCGACCATCGACTCGGTGATGAATACCGGGACGTGCTTTCGACCGTCGTGCACCGCGATCGTGTGACCGAGCATGTCGGGCACGATCATCGAGCGGCGGGACCACGTCTTGATGACGTTCTTCGTGCCCTTCTCGTTCTGGACGTCCACCTTTTTGATCAGGTGGTCGTCCACGAAGGGCCCCTTCTTCAGGCTCCGTGGCATGGTCCAGGCTCCTGTCAGCGCTTCTTGCCGGTACGCCGGCGACGGACGATGAGTTTGTCGCTGGCCTTGTTCGGCCTGCGGGTACGGCCCTCGGGCTGGCCCCAGGGACTGACCGGATGCCGGCCTCCCGAGGTCTTGCCCTCACCGCCGCCGTGCGGGTGGTCGATCGGGTTCATCGCCACACCACGCACCGTGGGACGCTTGCCCTTCCAGCGCATGCGCCCGGCCTTGCCCCAGTTGATGTTCGACTGTTCGGCGTTGCCGACCTCGCCGACCGTCGCGCGGCAGCGGACGTCGACGTTGCGGATCTCGCCGGAGGGCATCCGCAGCTGCGCCATGGGTCCTTCCTTGGCGACCAGCTGCACCGAGGCCCCCGCAGAGCGAGCGATCTTCGCCCCGCCACCGGGCCGAAGCTCGATGGCGTGGATCACCGTGCCCACGGGGATGTTGCGCAGGGGAAGGCTGTTCCCGGGCTTGATGTCGGCCCCAGGACCGTTCTCGATCCGGTCGCCCTGCTGCAGGCGGTTGGGGGCCAGGATGTAGCGCTTCTCGCCGTCCACGTAGTGCAGCAGCGCGATGCGGGCCGTGCGGTTCGGGTCGTACTCGATGTGCGCGACCTTCGCCGGCACACCATCCTTGTCGTGCCGGCGGAAGTCGATCACCCGGTACGCACGCTTGTGTCCACCGCCCTGATGGCGGGTGGTCACCCGACCGGAGTTGTTCCGGCCGCCCCTCTTGCTCAAGGGACGGACCAGCGACTTCTCCGGCTCCGACCGGGTGATCTCGACGAAGTCGGCGACCGACGAGCCGCGGCGGCCCGGCGTCGTCGGCTTGTACTTACGGATTCCCATGACGTGTCTGTCCTCGCGTCAGATCTGGCGTGCCGCCGTCAGGCGATCCCGCCGAAGATGTCAATGGTGCCTTCCTTGAGGGTCACGATCGCGCGCTTGGTGTCCTTGCGCTTGCCCGTACCGAAACGGGTCCGGCGCGTCTTACCCTGGCGGTTGATCGTGTTCACCGAACTGACCCTGACGCCGAAGACCTGTTCCACCGCAATCTTGATCTCGGTCTTGTTCGCCCGAGGATCGACGATGAACGTGTACTTGCCCTCGTCGAGGAGGCCGTAGCTCTTCTCGGAGACGACGGGGGCGAGCAGGATGTCGCGCGGATCGCGGTGCATGTTGCCGACGGTGCTCACTGGGTGGCCTCCTCGCCGCTGTCCTGAGCTGCGACCTTGCGACTGCGGGGCGGCTGCCGGTCCAGGAACGCCTCGAGGGCACCCTGGGTGAAGACCACGTCGTCGGAACACAGCACGTCGTAGGTGTTCAACTGGTCGGCCACGAGCAGGTGGACCTGCGGGAGGTTACGCAGGCTCATGAGGGCCAACTCGTCCTCGCGCTCCACGACGACCAGAAGATTCTTGCGGTCGCTCACCTTGACCAGCAGGCCGGCCGCGTTGCGCGCGGAGGGCTTGTCGCCGTCGGTCACGGAGCTCAGGACGTGGATGCGACCGTGGCGCGCCCGGTCGGAGAGGGCCCCGCGCAGAGCGGCGGCCTTCATCTTCTTGGGGGTGCGCTGGGTGTAGTCCCGCGGGGTCGGGCCGTGAACGACCCCACCGCCGGTGAACTGGGGAGCCCGGATCGAACCCTGGCGGGCGCGACCGGTGCCCTTCTGTTTGTAGGGCTTGCGGCCACCGCCGCTGACCTCGCCCCGGGTTTTGGTGGAGTGCGTCCCCTGGCGGGCCGCGGCCAACTGGGCCACGACCACCTGGTGGATGAGAGGCACGTTGGTCTGGACGTCGAAGACCTCTGCCGGAAGTTCGGCGGTACCCGCCGTCTTGCCGGCCGGGTCCAGGACGTCGATCATGATGCCGGACATGGGTTCAGGCCCCCTTCGCCGCGGTCTTCACCAGCACGACGGCGCCCTTGGGACCGGGGACGGCACCCTTGATGAGCAGCAGGCCGCGCTCGGTGTCCACAGCGTGGACGGTGAGGTTCTGCGTGGTCTGGCGCACGGCACCCATCCGGCCGGCCATCCGCAGGCCTTTGAAGACCCGTCCCGGAGTGGCGCAGGCCCCGATGGATCCGGGCGCGCGGTGCTTACGCTGGGTTCCGTGGCCTGCTCCCAGGCCGTGGAAGCCGTGCCGCTTCATGACGCCGGCCGTGCCCTTGCCCTTGGTGCGACCGATGACGTCGACCGTCTGGCCGGCTTCGAAGGTCGCAGCGGTCAGTTCCTGGCCGGGTGCGTACTCACCCGCATCGGGGGTACGCAGTTCGGCCAAGTGCCGCCGAGGAGTGACACCCGCCGAGGCGAAGTGTCCCTTCATCGGCTGCGTGACCTTGCGAGGGTCGATGGTGCCGAAGGCAATCTGCACCGCGTCGTACCCGTCCTTGCCGGCGCTGCGCACCTGGGTCACCACACACGGTCCGGCCTGCACCACGGTCACCGGCACCAGCCGATTGTCCGCATCCCACACCTGGGTCATCCCGAGCTTGGAGCCCAGAATTCCCTTGATCTGTTTCGTCATGGTTCAGCCGGTCCTTCAGAGCTTGATCTCGATGTCGACCCCTGCCGGGAGGTCGAGTCGCATGAGCGAATCGACCGTCTTCGGCGTGGGGTTGATGATGTCGATCAGCCGCTTGTGCGTGCGCATCTCGAAGTGCTCGCGGCTGTCCTTGTACTTGTGCGGCGAACGGATAACGCAGTACACGTTTTTCTCCGTGGGCAGCGGCACCGGGCCGGCCACACTCGCACCCGTGCGGACCACCGTGTCGACAATCTTGCGCGCCGAGCTGTCGATGACCTCATGGTCGTAGGCCTTCAGCCGGATGCGGATCTTCTGTCCCGCCATGGCTCCTCTGAGCTCTCTTCCTCGGACCGGTACTGCACATGGGCCGGTTTGCCCTGGTACCGCTGCTGCCTGATGTCTCTTCCGCCGGCCGGGGCCGACCCCCGAGGTCGGGAGTGTCACATCCTGCGATGTGATTACCCCTTGACATCCAGGTGGATGCCCCCTCGATGAGTACTTGTCCCGGCCTCTGCCGGTGATGGAACGGTCGCTGCACAATTCGACGCCGTACTGTCGACGGCTGCGCCATCGTCCGTCGGCGCTGTCCGAGTGCCTGCCGCGTCCCACCGCCCGACCTGCGTCGAGCAACTTGCCTAGTCTGCCAGACCCGCCCCTCACTTGACCAATTCACGGTCTGTGACGGGGGGAACTACCGGTGGGCTCACCCGGCCGTGCAGGTCGGGCCGGTGGCTCTCGGCCACCGGCCCGACCTGAGGGCTACTTCAGGATCTTGGTGACCCGGCCGGAGCCCACGGTCCGCCCGCCCTCGCGGACGGTGAACAGCTGGCCCTCCTCGATGGCGATGGGCTGGATCAGCTCGACGCGCATCTCGGTGTTGTCACCGGGCATGACCATCTCGGTGCCCTCGGGGAGGAACACCACGCCGGTCACGTCGGTCGTCCGAATGTAGAACTGCGGACGGTAATTGTTGTAGAACGGCGTGTGGCGGCCGCCTTCTTCCTTCGAAAGGATGTAGACGTTGGCCTCGAACTCCGTGTGCGGGGTGATCGAGCCGGGCTTGACCACGACCTGGCCGCGCTCGACGTCCTCACGCTTGATCCCACGCAGGAGCAGACCGACGTTCTCACCGGCCTGAGCCTCGTCGAGCAGCTTGCGGAACATCTCGATGCCGGTGACCGTGGTGGTCTGCTTCTCTGGCTGGATACCGACGATCTCGACCTGCTCGTTCACCTTGAGGATGCCGCGCTCGACCCGGCCCGTGACCACGGTGCCGCGCCCGGTGATGGTGAAGACGTCCTCGACCGGCATGAGGAACGGCTTCTCCGTGTCCCGCGCGGGCTGGGGGATGGTCTCGTCGACGATGTCCATGAAGTCGGCGAGCTTGTCCATCCACTCCTTGTCGCCCTCGAGAGCCTTGAGAGCGGAGACACGCACGACCGGGATGTCGTCGCCGGGGAACTCGTAGCTCGACAGGAGGTCACGGACCTCCATCTCGACGAGCTCGAAGATCTCCTCGTCGTCCACCATGTCGGACTTGTTGAGGGCGACCACGATGTAGGGAACGCCGACCTGGCGGGCCAGGATGACGTGCTCCCTGGTCTGCGGCATCGGGCCGTCGGTCGCCGCGACCACGAGGATGGCGCCGTCCATCTGGGCCGCACCCGTGATCATGTTCTTGATGTAGTCGGCGTGACCGGGGCAGTCCACGTGCGCGTAGTGCCGGGACTCCGTCTGGTACTCGACGTGTGCGATCGCGATCGTGATACCGCGCTGACGCTCTTCAGGAGCCTTGTCGATCTCATCGAAAGGCGTGAAGGGGTTCAGGTCGGGGTACTTCTCGTGCAACACCCTGGTGATCGCCGCGGTCAGCGTCGTCTTGCCGTGGTCGATGTGACCAATAGTTCCGATGTTGACGTGCGGCTTAGTCCGCTCGAACTTCGCCTTCGCCACGATGGTCCTCCTCAGGACTGTTAATGTCGCCGTCCGGTGGTCGGGACCGAGGGTCGGACGGGATGTCTCGGACTGGATCCCCCGAGAGGGTTCCGGATGGTTCTGTCAGGTGCTGCAATACCCGGTCGAGATCACTCGCCGCGGGTCTTCTTGATGATCTCTTCCGCGACGGTGCGCGGAACCTCCGCATAGGAGTCGAACTGCATCGAATACACCGCACGACCCTGGGTCTTGCTTCGCAGGTCGCCGACATACCCGAACATCTCCGACAGCGGAACGTTGGCGCGGATCACCTTAGCGCCGCTGACCTCCTCCATCGCCTGGATCTGCCCCCGGCGGGAGTTGAGGTCCCCGATGACCTCCCCCATGTATTCCTCAGGGGTACGGACCTCGACGGCCATGACCGGCTCCAGCAGCGCGGGGTCGGCCCGACGGGCAGCCTCTTTCAACGCCATGGAGCCAGCGATCTTGAAGGCCATCTCCGAGGAGTCGACGTCGTGGGCGGCACCGTCGAGCAGAGTCGCCTTGAGGCCCACCAGCGGGTAGCCGGCCAGGATGCCGAACTGCATGGCGTCCTGGATCCCGTGGTCGACACTCGGAATGTACTCACGCGGGACACGGCCGCCGGTGACCTTGTTGGCGAACTCGTAGAAGGTGCCGTCCGTCGTCTCCAGCGGCTCCAGACTGATCTGGATCTTCGCGTACTGGCCGGACCCACCCGTCTGCTTCTTGTGGGTGTAGTCGAACTTCTCGACCTTGCGGCGAATGGTCTCGCGGTAGGCGACCTGCGGCTTGCCGACGTTGGCCTCGACCTTGAACTCGCGGCGCATGCGGTCGACCAGGATGTCCAGGTGCAGCTCACCCATGCCGGCGATGATGGTCTGGCCGGTCTCCTCGTCGTGTTGGACCTGGAAGGTCGGGTCCTCCTCGGCGAGCTTCTGGATGGCCGTGCCCAGCTTCTCCTGGTCGCCCTTGGTCTTGGGCTCGATCGCGACCTTCAGAACGGGCTCGGGGAAGGTCATCGATTCCAGGACGATCGGCTTCTGGACATCGCACAGGGTGTCCCCCGTGCTGGTGTCCTTGAGACCGATGAAGGCGTAGATGTGGCCGGCCGACGCGCTGTCGACCGGGTTCTCCTTGTTGGAGTGCATCTGGAAGAGCTTGCCGATGCGCTCCTTGCGGCTCCTGGTCGCGTTGATGACCTGGTTGCCGGTGGAGACCTTGCCCGAATACACCCGGACGTAGGTCAGACGCCCGAAGAACGGGTGGGCGACCACCTTGAAGGCCAGCGCGGAGAAGGGCTCGTCGGCCGAGGCGTGCCTGGTCAACGGTTTGTCCTCGTCGCCGACGGCGTGTCCCTCGATAGCGGGGACCTCCAGGGGCGAGGGCAGGTAGTCGACGACGGCGTCCAGCATCGGCTGCACGCCCTTGTTCTTGAAGGCCGAACCGCACAGGACCGGGTAGATCTCCCCGGCGATCGTCATCCGACGGATCGAGCCCTTGATCTCCTCGATGGTGAGTTCCTCACCGTTGAGGTACTTCTCCAGGAGGGCCTCGTCGTTCTCGGCAGCGACCTCGACCAGCTGGCTCCGGTACTCCTTGGCCTTCTCGACGAGGTCCGCGGGGATCGGCTCGGTCTCGAAACTCTCGCCCTTGTTGACGTTGCCCCGCCAGGTCAGGGCCTGCATGGTGAGCAGGTCGACGACGCCGACGAAGTCGTTCTCCGCACCGATGGGCAGCTGCAGGGGAATCGGCTTGGCGCCCAGCCGCTCCACGATGGTGCGCACGGTGAAGTAGAAGTCCGCACCGAGCTTGTCCATCTTGTTGACGAAGCAGATGCGGGGGACGCTGTACTTGTCCGCCTGGCGCCACACGGTCTCCGACTGGGGCTCGACGCCCTCCTTGCCGTCGAAGACCGCCACTGCGCCGTCCAGCACCCGCAGGGAGCGCTCGACCTCGACGGTGAAGTCCACGTGGCCGGGGGTGTCCAGGATGTTGATCTGGTTCCCGTCCCAGAAGCAGGTGGTGGCCGCGGAGGTAATGGTGATCCCCCGCTCCTGCTCCTGCTCCATCCAGTCCATGGTGGCTGCGCCGTCGTGGACTTCACCGATCTTGTAGTTGATCCCGGTGTAGAACAGGATCCGCTCGGTCGTCGTCGTCTTACCGGCGTCAATGTGCGCCATGATGCCGATATTGCGGACCTTCGTGAGGTCCGTCAGCACGTCCTGTGCCACGGTTCCTGCCTCGCCTCGTGATCAATGGTCACCGCTGCGGGTCACCGGCGCGTTGCCACGCCGGCCACCTCACCAACGGTAGTGAGCGAATGCCCTGTTGGATTCGGCCATCTTGTGCGTGTCCTCGCGTCGCTTGACCGCAGCGCCGAGACCGTTGCTGGCATCGAGGATCTCGTTCATCAGACGCTCGGTCATGGTCTTCTCGCGGCGCTGCCGGGAGAAGCTGACCAGCCACCGCAGGGCCAACGTGGTGGAGCGCCCGGCGCGGACCTCGACGGGGACCTGGTAGGTGGCACCGCCGACCCGACGCGAGCGGACCTCGAGGGTGGGCTTGACGTTGTCCAGAGCGCGCTTGAGGGTGATGACCGGGTCACCACCGGTCTTCTCGCGGCAGCCCTCCATGGCCGAGTACACAATGCGCTCGGCAGCGGCCTTCTTGCCGTCGAGCAGTACCTTGTTCACCAGCTGGGTGACCAGCGGGGAGCTGTAGACCGGGTCGATGATGAGCGGCCGCTTCGGGGCCGGGCCCTTGCGGGGCATCAGCTCTTCTCCTTCTTCGCGCCGTACCGGCTGCGAGCCTGCCGACGGTTCTTCACGCCCTGGGTGTCCAGGGACCCACGGATAATCTTGTAGCGGACACCGGGCAGGTCCCTCACTCGACCGCCCCGCACGAGCACGATCGAGTGCTCCTGCAGGTTGTGTCCCACACCCGGGATGTAGGCGGTGATCTCGATCTGGCTCGTGAGCCTGACACGCGCGACCTTGCGCAGCGCGGAGTTCGGCTTCTTCGGGGTCGTGGTGTAGACGCGGGTGCACACGCCGCGCCGCTGCGGGCACCCCTTGAGGGCAGGAGTCTTGGTCTTTCCGACCTTGTCCTGGCGGCCCTTGCGGACCAGCTGCTGGATCGTGGGCACCGGATCTCCGTTGTCTTGGCGTATCGGTTCGCATGGCAGTACGTCAGGCACGGGAGTCCTTGGCGACGCCCTTGCGATTCGTACCGGGTGGTGCGTGCCGCTGGGGAGCGGCACGTGGGTGGCTCTGTCGGTTCTGTTATGAGTTTCGTTCTACACCTGTGGCCCGAGTGACGGGCCACTCGTCGTTCTCCCCCGAGTCCGCCCCCCGTAGTCGGGCGTGTCGCCCTACGTGCAGTCCCCTGCCCGATCTCCCCGGGAAGTACCCGGTGAGTCCATGGGCACCGGACTGCTCCGACGCAGCGCCCCACAACAGGCCCGGACACCGTGTCCGGCACCGTGGCACGGAGTTCAACACCGTGCCACGACGTTCAGCACCGTGTCAGATTCGACACCGTGCCACGAAGGCTGCCCGACCCCGGCCGAGTGGTACGCCGTCGTCGTGCAGACAGAACGGCCCGGGAGTAAGCCAGGCACGGACGCCGAGATTACCCGGCCTGTGAGCGGAGCGTCAAAACGGACCGGCTCGGTGACCTCCGGAAGGGCGCACAGCCGCCCCGTCGGCCCCCCGAGGGGCCGACGGGAACGCAGCGGCCGTGGAACTCCCATGGTCAGCGGTCGTAGCGTCCGAGGTCGAACTCCTCCAACGGCACGGCAGCACCGCTGCCGGTTCCGAAGTGGGCGTAATCGACCTCTTCGTAACCCGGCATCGTGTACATGGCGGCCTTGGCTTCCTCGGTCGGCTCGACACGGATGTTGCGATACCTCGGCAGCCCCGTCCCGGCGGGGATGAGCTTACCGATGATCACGTTCTCCTTGAGACCGAGCAGCGGGTCGCTCTTGCCGTTGATGGCCGCGTCCGTGAGGACCCTCGTCGTCTCCTGGAAGGAGGCCGCCGACAGCCACGACTCCGTGGCCAGGGACGCCTTCGTGATGCCCATGAGTTCGGGACGCCCGGAGGCCGGGACCCCGCTCTCCGAGACGACTCTGCGGTTCTCGTTCTCGAAACGGGAGCGTTCGACCAGCTCCCCCGGGAGGAGTTCTGCGTCCCCGGACTCGATGATGGTCACCCGCTTGAGCATCTGACGGACGATGACCTCGATGTGCTTGTCGTGGATCGACACACCCTGGCTGCGGTAGACGTCCTGGACCTCGTCGACCAGGTGCACCTGGACCGCTCGGGGGCCGAGAATCCGCAGGACCTGCTTGGGATCGACGGCGCCGTGCACGAGTTGCTGACCGACCTGGACCCGCTGACCGTCCTCGATCAGCAGACGAGCCCTCTTGGACACCGGATAGGAGATCTCCTCCGAGCCGTCGTCCGGGATGACCGTCAGCTTGCGGGAGCGGTCGGTGTCATCCACCTGGACCCGCCCGATCGCCTCGGAGATCGGAGCCACGCCCTTGGGGGTGCGGGCCTCGAAGAGCTCCTGGACCCGGGGCAGACCGTGGGTGATGTCGTCCCCGGCCACACCACCGGTGTGGAAGGTACGCATCGTCAGCTGGGTGCCGGGCTCACCGATGGACTGGGCGGCGATGATGCCGACGGCCTCCCCGATGTCCACCATCTTGCCCGAGGCCAGGGACCGGCCGTAGCAGCGGGCGCAGGTGCCCACGTGCGACTCGCACGTGAGGACCGAACGGACCTTCACCTGTGTGACGCCGCGTTCGAGCAACTTGTTGATGATGGGGTCGCCCAGGTCCGTGTTGGCCGACACGATCTCCTTGCCGTCCACCACGATGGCCTCGGCCAGGGAACGCGCGTACACGCTCGTCTCGACGTCCTCGTGCTTGCGCAGGGTCCCGTCCGGGCCCTGGACCCCGATGGGCATCATGAGACCCCGGTCGGTGCCGCAGTCCTCCTCGCGGATGATGACGTCCTGCGCGACGTCGACCAGACGCCGGGTGAGGTACCCGGAGTCGGCGGTCCTCAGGGCCGTGTCGGCCAGACCCTTGCGGGCACCGTGCGTGGAGATGAAGAACTCCAGCACCGACAGGCCCTCGCGGAAGTTGGCCTTGATGGGCCGCGGGATGATCTCGCCCTTGGGGTTGGCCACCAGACCACGCATACCGGCGATCTGACGCATCTGCATCCAGTTGCCACGGGCCCCGGAGGAGACCATCTTGTAGACGGAGTTGTCCCGGGGGATGTTGGCTTCCATCTCCTTGGCGACCTCGTTGGTCGCCTCGGTCCAGATCTTGATCAGTTCCTGACGGCGTTCGTCGTCGGTGACCAGACCGCGTTCGTACTGGCTCTGGACCTTGGCGGCCTTGATCTCGTAGCCCTCGAGGATCTCCTGCTTGCGGTCGGGAGTGACGACGTCCGAGATGGACACCGTGACCCCCGAACGAGTCGCCCAGTGGAAACCCGTCTGCTTGAGGGCGTCCAGGGTCGCGGCGACCTGAACCTTGGTATAGCGCTCGGCCAGGTCGTTCACGATGGCCGAGAGGACCTTCTTGTCGACCTCCATGTCGACGAAGGCGTAGTTCACCGGCAAGGTCTCGTTGAACAGGGCCCTGCCGAGGCTCGTCTCCAGGACCGCCGGGTCGCCCTCGGACCAGCCCTCGGGGGCCTTCCAGCCCTCGGGGGGCACGGCGGAGGGGAAACGGATCCTGACGCGGGCCCGCAGGTCGAGTTCCTTGGCGTCGAAGGCCATCTGGGCCTCGGCCACCGAGCTGAAGGAGCGTCCCTCGCCCTTCAGCCCCGGGCCCGACGACGTGAGGTGATAAATACCGATGATCATGTCCTGCGTCGGCATCGTCACGGGACGGCCGTCGGAGGGCTTGAGGATGTTGTTGCTCGACAGCATGAGGATCCGGGCCTCGGCCTGCGCCTCTGCCGACAGCGGCAGGTGGACCGCCATCTGGTCGCCGTCGAAGTCGGCGTTGAAGGCCGTGCAGACCAGCGGGTGGATCTGGATCGCCTTGCCCTCGACCAGCTGCGGTTCGAAGGCCTGGATCCCCAACCGGTGCAGGGTCGGCGCACGGTTCAGCATCACGGGGTGCTCGGAGATGACCTCCTCCAGCACGTCCCAGACCACGGGCCGGGCCCGCTCGACCATGCGCTTGGCCGACTTGATGTTCTGGGCGTGGTTGAGGTCGACCAGCCGCTTCATGACGAAGGGCTTGAACAGTTCCAGGGCCATCTGCTTGGGCAGACCGCACTGGTGCAGTTTGAGCTGCGGCCCGACGACGATGACCGAACGGCCGGAGTAGTCCACACGCTTGCCGAGCAGGTTCTGGCGGAACCGGCCCTGCTTGCCCTTGAGCATGTCCGACAGCGACTTCAGCGGGCGGTTGCCCGGTCCGGTGACCGGGCGGCCGCGACGGCCGTTGTCGAACAGGGCGTCGACCGCCTCCTGGAGCATCCGCTTCTCGTTGTTCACGATGATCTCGGGGGCACCGAGGTCGAGCAGACGCTTGAGACGGTTGTTCCGGTTGATGACCCGACGGTACAGGTCGTTGAGGTCGGAGGTCGCGAACCGACCGCCGTCCAGCTGGACCATGGGACGCAGGTCGGGCGGGATGACCGGAACGCAGTCCAGGACCATGCCCATGGGCGAGTTGCGGGTCGTCAGGAAGGCCGAGACCACCTTGAGTCGCTTGAGGGCGCGGGTCTTGCGCTGGCCCTTGCCGCTGCGGATGGTCTCGCGCAGGTTCGCGGCCTCCGCGTCGAGATCGAAGGACTCCAACCGCTTCTGGATCGCCGCAGCGCCCATGCCACCGGAGAAGTACATCCCGTACCGGTCGCGCATCTCGCGGTAGAGGATCTCGTCGCCCTCGAGGTCCTGGACCTTGAGGTTACGGAAGCGGTCCCACACCTGCTGGATCCGGTCGACCTCCGCGTCGGCGCGCTTGCGCAACTGCGCCATCTCGCGTTCGGCCGATTCCTTGACCTTGCGCCGTACGTCGCCCTTGGCGCCCTCGGCCTCGAGCTCGGTCAGGTCGGCTTCCAGGCGCTTGGCCCGGGCCTCGACGTCCGAGTCGCGACGGTTCTCGATCTCTTTCTTCTCGACCTCGAACTGCGCCTCCAGGGAGGGCAGATCGCGGTGACGTGCTTCCTCGTCCACCCAGGTGATCATGTAGGCGGCGAAGTAGATGACTTTCTCAAGGTCCTTGGGAGCCAGATCCAACAGGTAGCCCAAGCGGCTGGGCACGCCCTTGAAATACCAGATGTGCGTGACGGGAGCGGCGAGTTCGATGTGGCCCATCCGCTCGCGGCGGACCTTGGCCCGAGTGACCTCGACCCCGCAGCGCTCACAGATGATGCCCTTGAAGCGGACTCTCTTGTACTTGCCGCAGTAGCACTCCCAGTCGCGGGTGGGACCGAAGATCTTCTCGCAGAAGAGCCCGTCCTTCTCCGGCTTCAGGGTGCGGTAGTTGATGGTCTCCGGCTTCTTCACCTCGCCGTGGGACCACTGCCGGATGTCCTCGGCTGTGGCCAGGCCGATGCGCAGCTCGTCGAAGAAGTTGACGTCCAGCAAGACGCTGCCTGCTTTCTCGCGTGGGTGATTCAGTGTGGACTGGGGAGGCGGTCACCGGCCGGCGGGCAGGGACGGCCGGCCGGTGGGGCGTCAGACCTCCTCGACGCTGCTCGGCTCACGCCGGGACAGGTCGATGCCGAGTTCCTCGGCCGCGCGGAACACGTCCTCGTCGGTCTCCCGCATCTCGATCGACATGCCGTCGCTGGAGAGGACCTCCACGTTCAGGCAGAGGGACTGCATCTCCTTGATCAAGACCTTGAAGGACTCCGGGATACCGGGCTCGGGAATGTTCTCGCCCTTGACGATCGCCTCGTAGACCTTCACCCGTCCGAGCACATCGTCCGACTTGATGGTGAGCAGTTCCTGCAGTGCGTAGGAGGCTCCGTAGGCCTCCAGGGCCCACACCTCCATCTCACCGAAGCGCTGCCCACCGAACTGGGCCTTACCACCCAACGGCTGCTGAGTGATCATCGAGTACGGCCCCGTGGACCGGGCATGGATCTTGTCGTCCACGAGGTGGTGGAGTTTGAGGATGTACATGTAGCCGACGGAGACCGGCTCGGGGAAGAGATCCCCGGTCCGACCGTCGAACAACCGGGTCTTGCCCGAGCCTCCCACCAGCCGGACCCCGTCCCGGGTCAGCAGGGTCGAGTCGAGCAGGCCGGTGATCTCGTCCTCGCGCACGCCGTCGAAGACCGGCGAGGCCACCCGGGTCCCGGGAGGCGCCTCGCGGCCGATGTCCGACAGGTGCTGGGCCCATTCGGGTTCTCCCTCGACCTTCCAGCCGCGGGAGGCGACCCACCCCAGGTGGGTCTCCAGGACCTGTCCGACGTTCATACGGCTGGGGACGCCCAACGGGTTGAGGACGACGTCGACCGGAGTGCCGTCCTCGAGGAAGGGCATGTCCTCCACGGGAAGGATCTTGGAGATGACGCCCTTGTTCCCGTGGCGACCGGCGAGCTTGTCGCCATCGGTGATCTTGCGCTTCTGGGCGACGTAGACCCGGACGAGCTGGTTGACCCCGGGCGGCAGTTCGTCGCCCTCCTCGCGGTCGAAGACCTTGACACCGATCACGGTGCCGGTCTCGCCGTGGGGAACCTTCAGTGAGGTGTCCCGGACTTCCCGGGCCTTCTCACCGAAGATCGCACGCAGCAGCCGCTCCTCGGGGGTCAGCTCGGTCTCACCCTTCGGGGTGACCTTGCCGACCAGGATGTCCCCGGGCACGACCTCTGCGCCGATACGGATGATCCCGCGCTCGTCGAGGTCGGCCAGGACGTCCTCGGCCACGTTCGGGATGTCCCGCGTGATCTCCTCGGGACCCAGCTTGGTGTCACGGGCATCGACCTCGTGCTCCTCGATGTGGATCGAGGAGAGGACGTCGTCCTGGACGAGCCGCTGGGAGAGGATGATCGCGTCCTCGTAGTTGTGCCCCTCCCAGGACATGAAGGCCACGAGCAGGTTCTTGCCCAGGGCCATCTCGCCCTTGTCGGTCGAGGGACCGTCCGCGATCGGGGTCCCGACCTCGAGCCGGTCGCCCTCGTCCACCAGCACCCGCTGGTTGTAGGAGGTGCCCTGGTTCGAACGCCGGAACTTGGCGATCCGGTACGTGGTCGTGGTGCCGTCGTCGTTCATGACTCCGACGGTGTCCGCACAGACCTCCGTGACCACACCGGGCTTCTCGGCGACGACGACGTCCCCGGCGTCCACCGCGGCCCGGAACTCCATGCCGGTGCCGACGAGAGGCGCCTCGGCGCGCACGAGCGGGACGGCCTGCCGCTGCATGTTCGAACCCATGAGGGCACGGTTGGCGTCGTCGTGCTCCAGGAAGGGGATCATGGCGGTCGCGACCGACACCATCTGGCGGGCCGCGACGTCCATGTAGTCGACCTCGTTGCCGGGGACGAACCCGACCTCGCCGTCCTTGGACCGGACGAGCACCCGTTCCTCGGCGAACCGCCCGTCGACCGCGATCGGCGCGTTCGCCTGAGCGATGACGAACTCGTCCTCCTCATCGGCCGTCAGGAACTGGATCTCGTCCGTCACCTGACCTTCGATCACCTTGCGGTAAGGGGTCTCGACGAAGCCGAAGGGGTTGATCCTGGCGTAGCTGGAGAGCGAACCGATCAGACCGATGTTCGGGCCTTCCGGCGTCTCGATCGGGCACATGCGGCCGTAGTGCGAGGGGTGGACGTCACGGACCTCCATGCCGGCCCGCTCGCGGGACAGACCTCCCGGGCCCAGCGCCGACAGGCGGCGCTTGTGGGTCAGCCCGGCCAGCGGGTTGGTCTGGTCCATGAACTGCGACAGCTGGCTCGTCCCGAAGAACTCCTTGATCGACGCCACGACCGGGCGAATGTTGATCAGGGTCTGCGGAGTGATCGCCTCGACGTCCTGGGTGGTCATCCGCTCACGGACGACCCGCTCCATGCGGGAGAGCCCCGTTCGGACCTGGTTCTGGATCAGTTCGCCGACCGTGCGCAGACGGCGGTTGCCGAAGTGGTCGATGTCGTCGACCTCGACCCGCACGTCGACGCTCTCGCCGTTGCGGGTCCCCGGCATGACGGAGGCGCCGGCGTGCAGCGAGACCAGGAACCGGATCGTCGCGACGACGTCCTCGATGGTCAGCGTGCCCGCTGTGAACGGGTGCTCCAGGCCCAGCTTCTTGTTCACCTTGTAGCGTCCGACCTTGGCAAGGTCGTACCGCTTGGGGTTGAAGTAGAGGTTGTCCAGGAGGGTCTGGGCGGCTTCCCTCGTCGGGGGCTCGCCCGGGCGCAGCTTGCGGTAGATGTCCAGCAGCGCCTCGTCCTGACCTGCTGTGTGGTCCTTCTCGAGGGTGGCGCGCATCGACTCGACGTCGCCGAACTCCTCCAGGATCTGGGCCTCGGTCCAGCCGAGGGCCTTGAGCAGGACGGTGACCGATTGCTTGCGCTTGCGGTCGATCCTGACCGCCACGAGATCACGCTTGTCGACCTCGAACTCCAACCAGGCACCGCGAGAGGGAATCACCTTCGTGGTGTAGATGTCCTTGTCGGAGGTCTTGTCGACCGAGCGTTCGAAGTACACCCCGGGCGAGCGGACCAGCTGGGAGACGACAACACGTTCCGTGCCATTGATCACGAACGTGCCACGCTCGGTCATCAAGGGGAAATCCCCCATGAAGACCGTCTGGCTCTTGATCTCACCGGTGGTGGTGTTCATGAACTCGGCGGTGACGAAGAGCGGGGCCGAGTAGGTCATGTCCCGCTCTTTGCACTCATCGATGGAGTACTTGGGCGGTTCGAACCGCGGCTTCTGGAAGGACAGCGACATCGACCCCGAGAAGTCCTCGATGGGTGAGATCTCCTCGAAGATCTCCTCGAGACCCGAGGTGGTGGGGACGTCGTTCCTGTCACCCCCGAGCGCAGCGGCGACCCGCGCCTGCCACTTCGCATTACCGAGGAGCCAGTCGAAGCTCTCGGTCTGCAGCGCGAGGAGGTTCGGAACCTCAAGTGGCTCGCGGATCTTGGCGAAAGAGATACGGCCGGATGCCGTACGGGTGGTGGATCCATTCACGGACGCGGTGCGCGAGGCAGCCAAGAGGGGTCCTTCCACGGGCCTGCGAGCGTTTCGTGCGCACGCCAAGTGTCCCGAGGAAAAACCCACGGGCGGGGCACAGGGCAGCGCAAAGCGTCAGGTTACTCAGAGGACCTTGACTTGTCGAATCGACATGTCATCGATTCGACCGCCGACGATGCGACACGGGAAGAGCGACGGCCACGGCCCTCGGAACGGACCGGCCATCACCATGCTCGGAGGACCAATTCCTTGATCATTACAAACCGATCACAAAACGTGATTCGGTAGTAACAATCAGTTGTCACATCTCCTGCTTCACCGTGCCACTGTCACGCTGTGCTGCTCGTCTCTGTAGCGCTGCGCTGCCCGCGCCCTGCGCACCAAGGACAATACGAGCATGGCTCCCAGCCCCCCGAACGTCAAGAGTGAGGTCGATTCCGGGATCCCCAGACCCCCGACATTCCCCCGCGAGCAGTAGGGGTACCAGGCCGGGTGGAACACCCACCCATCACTACGTCGCGCCACTACGTGATTACTTTACGTGAAACAGGCGTGAGGCGCGGGGTATCCACGCCGCCACGCCGAGCGGATACGGCGCGGCGTCCTCCCGAACCGATCTCCCCGGTCCGCGAACGACGAAGGCGCGGTCCGGGAACCTGGGTTCCTGGACCGCGCCCCGATCTGATCGATCGGTGGGGCCGCTGCCGTGCGCCGGAGCGCGGCCGGCAGCGGCCCGCGCGTCACTTGAGGGAGACGGTGGCGCCTGCGCCCTCGAGAGCCGCCTTGACCTTCTCGGCGGTCTCCTTGTTGGCCTTCTCCACGATCGGCTTGGGAGCGCTGTCGACCAGGTCCTTGGCCTCTTTCAGCCCCAGTCCGGCGACGTGCTCGCGGACCACCTTGATGACCTGGATCTTCTTGTCACCCGCGGCCTCGAGAACGACGTCGAACTCGTCCTTCTCCTCGACCGCCGCGGCCTCGCCGGCCGCAGGGGCCGCGATACCGACCGCCACTGGGGCGGCTGCGGTCACGTCGAAGGTGTCCTCGAACTTCTTGACGAACTCCGACAGCTCGATCAGCGTCATGTCCTTGAACGCGTCGAGCAGCTCGTCGGTGCTGAGCTTCGCCATGGTGGCGGTTCCTTCCGTGTCGTTCACGCGGGGTTGTCCGACGCGATCCGAATGCATCGCCGACACCCGCCAGCGCTGATGGGCGGGCTGTCAGCCCTCGGTGGGTTCCGCCGCCGGTTCGGCAGCGGCAGGGGCGTTCTCTTCGACCTTCTGGCGCAACGCGTCCACGGTGCGGACGGCCTGCGACAGAGGAGCTGCGAAGAGGTAGGCGGCCTTGGTGAGGGACGCCTTCATCGCGCCGGCCATCTTGGACAGCAGAACCTCGCGGGACTCCAGATCCGCGAGCTGCTTGACCTCGTCGGCGGACAGGGACTTGCCGTCGAGGACACCGCCCTTGATGACCAGCGACGGGTTGGAACGGGCGAAGTCACGCAGACCCTTGGCGGCCTCCACCGGATCCCCGGTGACGAACGCGATCGCGGTCGGACCCGAGTACTGGCCGTCGAAGGCCGTGACACCGGCTTCCTTGGCTGCGATCGAGGTCAGGGTGTTCTTCGCCACGACGTACGTGGCATTCGCTGCGAGGCTCTTGCGGAGCGTCGTCAGCTGCGCCACGGTGAGTCCGCGATACTCGGTCAGCACAGCAGCGTTCGAGGCGCGGAAACGCTCCGCGATCGTCGCGACCTTTGCTGCCTTGTCTGGTCTCGCCATGGCCCTCCTTCCTCCGGGATGATGCCGGCGGATCCGAAGGGCCACGCAAAACACGAACGTCCCGGCGCAGGCGCACGGGACGTGGTCTGCCCGAGGCAGTCCGGACGGGCCCATGGGCTCGTCTCTCCTGTGTCACCTGCGCGGGCCGCCCGCAGAAATGCGGGACCTTCGACCACCCGAAGGTGGCGACCGGCGGTCTTCGGCAAGGTGACCGTACCCTTGCCGGCGATCGATGACCAAATCGCGATCCGTCGACCGTGTGTTGCGCCCCTTCCGGCGTGCTCCGCGGAGCACGCCGGAAGCGCGCAGGAAGCACGCCGGAAGCACGAGCGACCGGTGGGAGGGGGCTTCGCTCAGGAGGCGATGTCCTTCAGCGGAGTGATCTGCTGGGCGGGCGGCGGGGCGATCGAGACCTTCTGGCCCCAGGCACTCCAATCGATCACCGTGGAAGCCGTCCCGTCCTTGACCATGGTCACGGCGACATTGCGCTGGGGCAGCCCGTCCGGGCCCACATAGAGTTCGATGTGCTGGACGGCGTCCTTCAGCTGCTTGGTCAGGGGGGTCTTGGCGACGTCCCTCAGGCGCGCGGGGATCGAGGCCAGGATCTGGTCGCGGTCCAGTTCCATGACGTACCGCGTGGCCTCGACCTTGCCGATCTTCTCGGTCCCCGAGGTGACGATCAGGAAGTCCCCGAGCCTGTCACCGACGGTGGAGAGGTCGGCGCTGGACAGGACGG
Organism: Actinomycetota bacterium; assembly: GCA_030837505.1. GTDB lineage: Bacteria > Actinomycetota > Actinomycetes > Actinomycetales > Kineosporiaceae > JAUPKJ01. The sequence goes on along the minus strand of JAUPKJ010000126.1, from coordinate 6,547 downwards.
AGGCGAACAGCGAGGCGTAGCGCTGGGCGAGAGGCGCGTCCGCCCCTTTCTCGATCTTCAGCCAGGGTTTGCCGTTCTCCAGGGTCGGCAGGGTCACGTAGAGGGCCTCGGGCAGCAGACGGATCTTCAGCTCCTGTTTGTCGGAGGTCAGATCCAGACTCAGGCTGATGCTGTCGGCCTCGTACAGGACAGAACCGGTTCCCTTGACCCCGCCGCTCCCGGTCAAAGTGATCTTGGCGGTCCGCTTGCCCTTGACCGCGGTGTCGATGGTGCGGGCGAATTCCTTGGCGTCGACCTTGTTCTTGCTGCCGGCCTTGCTGAGGTCCTGGCGGACAGGGCCCGTGGGGGTCTTCTCCTCCGAGGGGGAAGAGCCGGAACTACAGCCGGCGAGAGGGAGAAGAGCCAGACAAACGGCGCAGAGGGCCACGCGGTGTCGGGCACTGGGACGGACGACAGTCATCGGAGAACCCCTGCGGCAGCCGGAGCGATCAGGACAGTCCCGCAGACTACAGTCACCGCAAAGGAAAGCGATCCGTCACGAACCGGTGGGAACATGCCCGCCCCCGTCCGAGGGGGAATTCTCGCGGATCACGAGGGGAAAACGACGCTCGGGCCGATCCGAACAGCAGGATCGGCCCGAGCGAGAGTTACAGCGAGGGGTACTGGCGAAGATCAGTGGTACTCGCGAAGATCAGACTTCGGCGTCCTCGGTCTCGAGGTCGCGGGTGCGGTTCACATCGAGCGGGATGGCGGGGCCCATGCTCGTGGTGAGGGTGGCCTTGCGCAGGTAGCGGCCCTTGGTGGCAGCGGGCTTGAGCCGCAGGATCTCGTCGAGGGCCGCAGCGTAGTTCTGCACGAGCGCGGTGTCGGAGAAGGAGGACTTGCCGATGATGAAGTGCAGGTTCGAGTGCTTGTCGACCCTGAACTCGATCTTCCCGCCCTTGATCTCCTGAACGGCCTTGGCGACGTCCATGGTCACGGTGCCGGTCTTCGGGTTGGGCATCAGACCCCTGGGACCGAGGATCTTGCCCAGGCGGCCCACTTTGCCCATGAGGTCGGGGGTGGCGACAACGGAGTCGAAGTCGAGCCACCCTCCCTGGATGCGGGCGATGAGGTCGTCGGAGCCCACGTAGTCGGCTCCGGCCTCCTGCGCCTGCTGCGCACGGTCGCCGTTGGCGAAGACCAGGACCCGGGCGGTCTTGCCGGTGCCGTGAGGCAGGTTGACGGTGCCACGCACCATCTGGTCGGCCTTGCGGGGATCGACCCCGAGGCGGAAGGCGATCTCGACGGTCGCGTCGAACTTGGTCGCGGAGGTCTGCTGGGCCAGACGCACGGCCTCCAGCGGGGCGTAGAACCGACTCGGGTCGATCTTCTGGGCCGCGGCCCGGTACGCCTTGCTGCGCTTCATGATGCTCTCCTGTCGTGGTTCACAGTCGTGGTCCACGGGCTCTCGCCCTGCCACCCGTACCCGTCGCGCTGTTCGGCGCGTTCGGGCGTCATCACCACCTCGGTGGTGACTGGTCTCTCAGGTCCCTCAGGTCAGCCCTGGACGACGATCCCCATCGAGCGGGCGGTCCCTGCGATGATCTTGGAAGCCTGGTCCAGGTCGTTGGCGTTCAGGTCCTCGAACTTGGTCGAGGCGATCTCCCGGACCTGTGCGGCCGTGACGGTGCCGACCTTGTTCGTGTGGGGCTCGCCGGAGCCCTTGGGCACACCGGCCGCTTTCTTGATCAGCTCGGCGGCCGGGGGGGTCTTGGTGATGAAGGTGAAGGAACGGTCCTCGTAGACCGTGATCTCCACGGGAATGACGAAGCCGCGCTGGGCCTCGGTCTGGGCGTTGTAGGCCTTGCAGAACTCCATGATGTTGACGCTGTGCTGACCCAGCGCCGGGCCGATCGGCGGGGCAGGAGTCGCCTGACCGGCATTGATCTGCAGCTTGATGACCGCTGCGACCTTTTTCTTCTTCTTGGGGGGCATGTCCGGGTCCTTACGATGGTGATGGTGGAACGGACCGACCGTTCGGTCGGCCCGCCGGTGGGCCGTCCCGGTCCGACGATCGGGCCGGGCACGCAGGGGGCCGTGCGGCCTTCTGCGTTCAACTCGGCATTTTCTCAGATCCCCCGCGAGCGGGCGGTCCGGGGGAGGACCGGACACGCGGCGACGCGATCTGTCTCGCCGAGGTCCTCCCTCGGGAAGCTGCTGCGACGCGAGCGGTCAGATCTTGGAGACCTGGTTGAAGGAGAGCTCGACCGGGGTCTCGCGACCGAAGATCGAAACCAGGACCTTGAGCTTCTGCGCGTCCGGGTTGATCTCGGAGATCGTGGCGGGCAGGGTCTCGAAAGGCCCTTCCATGACGGTCACGGACTCGCCGACCTCGAAGTCGACGACCTTGATCTCGGACGGGCGGGTCTTGGGCTCGGCCTGCTGCAGCGAGGAGGCGAGCATCGAGAAGACCTCGTCGACGCTGAGCGGGACCGGCTGGTGGGTGTGGCCGACGAACCCGGTCACCCCGGGGGTGTGACGCACGGCTCCCCAGGACTCGTCCGTGAGATCCATCCGCACCAGCACGTATCCGGGGATCCTGACCCGACGGACCTGCTTGCGCTGGCCGTTCTTGATCTCGGTGATCTCCTCCATGGGCACCTCGACCTGGAAGATGTAGTCCTCCATGTTGAGGCTGGAGATCCGGTTCTCCAGATTGGCCTTCACCCGGTTCTCGTACCCGGCGTAGGAGTGGATCACATACCAGTCCCCGGGGGACCGGCGCAGCTGGGCCTTGAACTCCTCGGCCGGGTTGTCGCCGTCCTCCCCCTCGTCAGCGGTCTCTTCCTCGTGGGCCACGGCCGGGGCCGGCTCGGAAGGGGTCGGCTCGCCCTCGGATTCGGGCTGGGCGGCACCGCCCTCGTCGCCGTCGTCCGCAACCTGCTTGAGGTCGGCGTCCGCGTCGAAGTACGGGGTCTGCTCGGACACGCTGTCGTCCTACTTCCTCTGTGCTCCAGCCGGCCGACGTTGTTGCCGACCGGCCAACCCGAAGGGCTGGCCTGGGTGGGTGGTCCGACCGCGCGCCGGACCGTCGCTCGCTCAGTGCCGTCCCCCGGCGGGGCCTGGCGACCTCTGGGGATCAGCCGCCGAAAACCCACAGCACGAGTTTGCCGAACCCGAAGTCCAGCACCGAGACGTACGTCATCACAGCCAACACGAAGACCATCACGACCGTCGTGTACGTGATCAAATCGTTCCTCGTCGGACGAACGACCTTTTTCAGCTCGGAGACGACCTGGCGCAGGAACAGGCGAACACGCGAGACGAGGCCGAGTCGTTTCGGCTCCCGGCTGCTCCTCGCCACAGAGGAAGTGGTCACGGTCTCACCTGATCAGTCGGATTGACGTTACGGTGCGGTGCGCTGAGGACTCGCGAGACGTTTCGTTCCTTCTGGTGCAGTTCATCGGTGCGATGCAGTTCATCGGTGCGGTGGTCGTGTCATCGGTGCGGTGGTCGTGCCGTGAAAGGTCGTGCCGTGAAGATGGTCGTGCTGTGAAACTCGCGTCCGACCGCCCTCCGAGGAGGACGACAGAACGCGATTCGCAGGGCAGGAGGGACTCGAACCCCCAACCGCCGGTTTTGGAGACCGGAGCGCTGCCAGTTGCGCCACTGCCCTTGGGACCACCGCAGCCCCTCCCGAGCCGAAGCCCGGGACAGATCTGCGATCGAGACGAGCCTGCGATCGGGGCAAGCCGACGATCGAGACAGATCTGCGAGGGCGACAAGCGTGCGTCAACGACGATCGTACGTCGACACAAGCCTGAGACCGTCCTGGACAAGCTTGAGATGAGCGGCTGGCGACCGCCACGGGCCGAGTGTACGCAACCGACGCTCCCAGGTCGAACCGTACGCCTCGGTTCCTGTTCCCCGCCGCACGGCGGCCCACGCAAAAACCCGGCTGCCACCGGCGAAGAACTCCTTCGTGATCGACCATGAAAGGGCCGGACGATGACAAGATGGGGAACCGTGACCGAGCAGCTGCCCCCTGCCACCCCCGACAGTCCTCCCACCGACGGCGCTCCCGACGGCGCGAATGTCCCCCGGCGGGTCTCCGCCCGGGTCGGATCCATCACGGAATCGGCCACCCTGGCCGTGGATGCGAAGGCCAAGGCTCTCAAGGCGCAGGGCCGACCCGTGATCGGATTCGGTGCGGGCGAGCCGGACTTCCCGACCCCCGACTACATCGTGCAGGCCGCGATCGAAGCCTGCGCCCGGCCCGCCAACCACCGGTACACCCCGGCCGCCGGCCTGCCGGCCCTGCGGTCGGCCGTGGCGGCCAAGACGGCCCGGGACTCCGGGCTGAACGTCGAACCCGATCAGGTGCTCATCACCAACGGCGGCAAGCAGGCCGTCTATCAGGCCTTCGCGACAGTGCTCGACCCCGGCGACGAGGTCCTCCTGCCCACCCCCTACTGGACGACCTACCCCGAGGCCATCCGTCTGGCCGGCGCGACCCCCGTGGAGGTCTTCGCCGGGGAGGACCAGGGCTACCTGGTCACCCTCGAGCAGCTGGAGGCCGCCAGGACCCCCCGGACCCGCGCCCTGTTGATGTGTTCGCCCTCCAACCCCACGGGCGCCGTCCACCCGAAGGAGTCCATCGCGCGGATCGGGCGGTGGGCCGCCGAGCACGGCCTCTGGGTGATCACGGACGAGATCTACGAGCACCTGGTGTACGACGGAGTGCGCGCGACGTCGATCCCGGTCGAGGTCCCGGAGCTCGCCGACCGCTGCATCGTGCTCAACGGGGTGGCCAAGACCTACGCCATGCCCGGCTGGCGGGTCGGCTGGATGATCGGTCCGAAGGACGTCGTCAAGGCCGCCGCCAATCTCCAATCACATCTGACCAGCAACGTCGCGAATGTCAGCCAGTGCGCGGCCCTCGCAGCCGTCAGCGGCGATCTGACCGCCGTCGACATGATGAGGGAGGCCTTCGACCGGCGTCGCCGAACAATCGTGGAGATGCTCGACGGCCTCGAGGGATTCACGTGTCCGATGCCGCAGGGCGCCTTCTACGCCTACCCGAGCGTCGCCGGTGTCCTGGGCCGAACGATCCGCGGCAGGACCCCGCGCACCTCGGCAGAGCTGGCAGGGCTGATCCTGGACGAGGCGGAGGTCGCCGTCGTCCCGGGGGAGGCCTTCGGGCGCGGCGGATATTTGCGGTTCTCGTACGCCCTGGGCGACGAGGACCTCGTCGAGGGTGTGACCCGGGTCCGGGATCTCCTGCGCGATGTGGACTGAGCCCGGAAAGCCCTGACCGTTCGACGAGGCCCGGGGCCCGTCGGTCCCCGGGCGATTCTCTCCGGCGGGTTCTGCCGACGGTCAACCCCGGCCGGGCGGGGTGTCCGTGAAGCACTGCACGCTCGACGTCGGCACTCCCAGGACGTCCAGGGCCCGCCCGACGCCGCCGACGCGCGGCAGCTGGTGGGACCATTCTCCCCAGGACCGCAGGTCCTGCCCCCACAGGCGCAGGAAGGCCGTCACGGAACCGGGGGTGATCTGCCGGCAGCGGACCAGGCCCGCCAGCAGGCAGTCGCGGATCCGGTCGTTGCCCCCGCGGTCCTCCAACCGCCGCAGCAGGTCCTCGTGGAGCTGTCGGCGGCCCAGCAGAACCTCGTGCCAGTACCCGGGGTCCGTGACCTCCAGGGGCCTGCGCACCCCCAGGTGCAGCAGGCGGAAGAGCCCCTCTCCCAGCAGGTCCCCGAACTCCTCGGCCTCGGCCCGCCGCGGGTCCGCGAACGGGTCGTACGGCTCCTGATGGGCGTGCCCGCCGACGGCGAGTTCCCGGGAGGCCACGGCCCCCAGGAGGTAGAGCCAGTCGTCGTTGTAGATCCCCGGGAACAGGCTGCGGTACCGGCGTACGTCCACCAGAAGCGCCCCGGCCCCCAGGAAGGTGTCCTGCCACAGGTCCAGCCGCCGGCGGGCGTGACAGATCACCGAGTTGTCCAGGACGGTGAGAGCCGAGGCCGGTCGGGGGCCCCCCTCCCCGGCGGGTCCCTGGAGGGTGGGGGTCCCCCGGATCCCCACCCTCCAGGGGTCACGAAGGTTCCGGGGGGAGACGGGGACCATCCGCCAGGCGAGGGCCACGGTCCCCGTGGACCGGGTGTCGAGTCGACGGGCGGCCCTGCGCACGCGGACCACGTTCAGGCCGTGGACGTCGTCGTCGTGGAAGAGCAGGACGGACCACCCCAGGACGTGGGCGAGGGCCAGGGCGAGGTTGCGCTTGGCCGCCACCGCGCGATGTTCGCCCCGCAGCACCTCTGGGTGCTGATCGACGGCCAGGGGCCTGGTCCGGACAGCCTCCCCGAGGTCGTTCAGGTCGACCAGGACGACCTCGGGGAGGCTGCCCGGACCGTCCAGCAGCCGCAGGATCACGGCGGGGTCGGCCCGTCCCGTGCACAGGAACACGGCGGGACAGCCGAGGGCTGAGGCCAGGCGCAGACAGCCCTGGAGGGCGGCCCCGGGCTCCCTGCGCGTGGGAACGATCAGCGCGTCCGGCCGGACGGCT
>JAUPKJ010000125.1 GCA_030837505.1 Actinomycetota bacterium | reverse complement strand
CTGACCCTTCCCGAGACCGGCGGAGTGGCCCTCCAAATCCACCTCACCCCCCCCGACACCCACCACCACCGCACCATCACCATCCGCAGCCACACCGAAACCGGCCCACAGCGCGACTGGATCCTCCATGCGACCGGATCGGTCGCTGCTGCCACGGCCCCGGGGTCCTCCGACGAGCGGGAAACCCCCGTGGAACAGTGGCCCCCCGTCGGCGCCGAACCTGTGGAGGTCTCAAACCTGTACGACCGCCTGATCGACGAAGGCTATGGGTACGGTCCGGTCTTCCAGGGGCTGCGCAGCGGTTGGCGTCGGGGGAACGAGGTGTTCGCCGAGGTCGCCCTCCCCGAGGAGAACCACACCGAAGCCGGACAGTACGGAATCCACCCCGCCCTGCTCGACATCGCCCTGCACGCGAACTATCTGGACGGAACCAAGGAGACCGAGGGCGTCCAACTGCCGTTCACCTGGTCCCGGGTGCGCCTGCACCGCTCCGGGGCCGTGTCGCTGAGGGTCAGGATCACGATCCTCGGCAAGACGGAGGGACAACGGATCCACATCTCCGACTCGAACGGGGCTCCCGTCGCAACGGCCGAATCCCTGATCACCCGGGCCATGTCGACCGAACAACTCTCCGCAGCCAGACGGGACCCTCACGATTCCCTCTACCGTCTGATCTGGAAGGAACCGAACAGTCCGAAACCGCTGTCCGGCCGGTCACCGAAGGACTGGGCCATGCTGCGGATCGGCGATCCGCGGACGGCGGACGGCGTGCACCCGTTCCTCGACGAAACACAGCAGTACCCCGACGCCGAGGCCCTGGCAGAGGCCGCCAGGATCGGGCTGGCCCAGCCCCCGGTCGTGGTGCTCGGCCTGGATCGGTTCCGGGGGACCTGCCCGGTCACCGGTGCGCGGGCGGCCGTCCTCGATCTGCTGGCAGCTCTGAGAGTTCTCCTGGCCGAACCCGCCCTGGGCTCGACCCGATTTCTCGTCCTGACCCGTGGGGCCGTCGTGGCCGGGGAGGGCGAGGCCCCGGACCTCGCGCAGTCCCCGGTGTGGGGGCTCATCCGTTCTGCACAGTCCGAACAACCGGACCGGTTCCTCCTCGTTGATGTGGACGGCGACGGTCCGGACCTCGAGCTGCTCGGATCTCTGTTCGACACCCTTGTCGATTCGGCCGAGCCTCAGGCTGCCGTGCGCAAGGGTACGGTCCTCGTCCCCCGCCTCGTCCGTGTTCGATCCTCTGCGGCCCGAGGGGAGAGTCCCTGGTCGGAGTCGGGAACCGTGCTCATCACGGGCGGTACGGGGGGCTTGGGGGCCGCCGTAGCCCGTCACCTGATCCGGACACACGGCGTGCGGCATCTCCTGCTGACCAGCAGGCGGGGTCCGAAGGCCGAGGGTGCCCGGGAACTGGGGGACGAGCTGAGGGATCTCGGCGCCGAGGTGACCATCGCGGCCTGCGACGTCGCGGACCGCGAGGCCCTGGCCGAGCTGCTGTCCCACGTGCCTTCCGCGCATCCTCTGAGTGCGGTCGTCCACGCCGCCGGCGTGGGGGACAACGCAGTGATCACTGACCTCACGGTGGAACAGATCGAAAAGGTGTTCCGTCCCAAGATCGACGCTGCCTGGAACCTGCACGAACTGACCCGGGACCTGCCCCTGGGGGCCTTCGTTCTCTTCTCCTCCTCGGCGGGACTCGTCGATGGCCCGGGGCAGGGCAATTACGCGGCCGCGAACATCTTCCTCGATGCTCTCGCGGAACACCGTCGAGCCGGCGGTCTGGCTGCGACATCGTTGGCGTGGGGCTTGTGGGGAGAGGGCAGAGGACTGGTCCGCAGCCTGAGTGAATCGGACGTGCGTCGGATCGCGCGCTGGGGGATGAGGCCACTGACCGGGGAACACGGCCTGGCCCTGTTCGACACGGCGACGCGACTCACCGACGCGACTTTCGCTCCGATCGACCTGGACCTCGCTGCTGTCCGCACCCGTCAGGACGGTGTCCCATCGGTTCTGCGCGAACTGATCCCGCGGACCGAACGCCCGGTGTCCGCAGCGTCCCCGACGCAGGACCTGGAGACGCTGCTGTCGGGCAGATCAGACCAGGAGCGGGAGAAGGTACTGCTCGAGCTGGTGTGCACGCATGTCGCGGGAGTTCTCGGCCATGCCTCGGCAGACGCCATCCAGCCCGATCTGGCCTTCCAGGACTTCGGGTTCGACTCCCTCACCGCCGTCGAACTGCGCAATCGGTTGCGCAGGGCCACGGGCCTGCGGCTGCCGGCGACGCTCGTCTTCGATTTCCCCAGACCCATCGCCCTCGCCCGGTACCTCACCGAGGAACTGAGCCCGGGCGAGGAGGATCCCTGCGAACCCGTCCTTGCCGAGATGGAGAGGCTCGAAGCGGCGCTCCTGGCCACTCATGGGCAGCTCGAAGGCGAGGACGGGATCACGCGGATCACTCGCAAGCTCGAAGCCGTCATGCGCAATTGGCGTGAGCTGCAGAGCGCGTCGCCTCCCGACGAGGGGACGGCGGACCTCGCCCAAGCCACCGACGACGAACTGTTCGAACTCCTCGACAACGAGCTCGGCGACTGAGGGGCCTCGCGATGGCGTCCTTCACGATCCGTTCCCGACGTCGGGGTGGCCACAGCCCCCTGATCGCTCCCCATTGCCTCAAGGTTGGTTGATGTCGTATGGCGAACGACGACAAACTCCGCGAATACCTTCGACGTGCGACCAGTGATCTTCAGCTGACCCGTAGAAAGCTCCGGGAAGCCGAGGACCGGGACCACGAGCCGATCGCCATCGTGGGGATGAGCTGCCGACTTCCCGGCGGAGTCGTGACACCGGAGGACCTGTGGCAGCTGGTCGACGAGGGACGGGACGCGATGACTCCGTTCCCGTCCGATCGGGGATGGAACCTCGGGGAACTCTTCCACCCGGACCCTGACCACGTGGGAACGAGCTACGTGAAGGAAGGTGGCTTCCTGAAGGATCCGAGCGGGTTCGATGCGACGTTCTTCGGGATCAGCCCCCGCGAGGCTCTGGTGATGGAGCCGCAGCAGAGGCTTCTGCTGGAGACCGCCTGGGAGGCTTTCGAACGCGCGGGGATGGATCCCACGGCGCTCGAGGGCAGCAGGACGGGCAGTTTCATCGGCGCGATGTATCACGACTACGCGGAGTCCTGGGACGAACCGCCGGAGGGCGCCGAGGGCTACATCATGACGGGGAACTCCGGTGCCGTCCTCTCCGGCCGTCTTTCGTACACCTTCGGCCTGCAGGGGCCTGCGGTGACAGTGGACACGGCCTGCTCCTCCTCGCTGGTCGCGCTGCATCTGGCGGTGACGGCCCTTCGCGGAAGCGAGTGCGATCTCGCTCTGGCCGGTGGGGCAACCGTGATGTGCACTCCGAAGATCTTCATGGAGTTCAGCCGGAAGCGGACCCTGGCCTCGGACGGTCGGTGCAAGTCCTTCGCGGAGGCCGCTGACGGCACCGGATGGTGCGAGGGCGCGGGGCTGATGCTCTTGGAAAGGCTGTCGGACGCCAGGGCGAAAGGGCATCCGGTCCTGGCGGTCATCCGGGGCAGCGCGGTGAACCAGGACGGTGCTTCGAACGGTCTGACCGCCCCGAACGGACCTTCCCAGGAACGGGTCATCCGGGACGCCTGGGCCGACGCCCAGGTGTCCCCGGCCGACGTCGATCTCGTGGAGGCGCACGGGACCGGGACGGTCCTCGGAGACCCGATCGAGGCACAGGCCCTGTTGGCGACCTACGGACAGAAGCGCCCGGAGGGGCGGCCGCTGTGGCTGGGGTCGTTGAAGTCGAACATCGGGCACGCCCAGGCCGCTGCCGGCGTGGCCGGCGTCATGAAGGTGGTGATGGCCCTGCGCAACGGGGCCATGCCTCCGACGCTGCATGTGGACCAGCCGACGTCGAAGGTGGACTGGACCGCCGGCGACGTGCGACTGCTCACCGAGAAGCGGGACTGGGACCGGGTGGACGCCCGGCCCCGTCGGGCCGGCGTCTCGTCCTTCGGGGTCAGCGGGACCAACGCACACCTGATTTTGGAGGAGGTCCCCGAGGACGAGGCCGTTGCGAACAACCGAGCTGACGGCGTCTCGTCCACCGGGCCAGGCCGTGACGTCGTGGTTCTCCCCGTGTCGGGGCGGGGTGTGCGCGGGCTGCGGGGGCAGACGGGTGAGTTGAGCGACTTCGTGTCCGCCGAAGTGGAGGCCGCTCCCGGGGACGGGTCGGGGATCGGGCTCGGGGACATCGGGTTCTCGTACGGCACGACCCGCTCGACCATGGACTGCCGTGGTGTCGTTGTCGGTTCGGGCAAGGAGAACGTCACCGATCGGCTGCACGTTCTGAACGAGGCTCTCGATGCGGAGAGCGGAACAGGGGCTGTGGACCAGGGGGTCGTCTGGGGGCGTCCGGCCCCGGGGTCCCTGGCGCTGGTGTTCACCGGGCAGGGCGGGCAGCGTGTGGGGATGGGGCGGGAACTGGCCCGGACCTTCCCCGTCTTCGCCCAGGCCCTCGATGAGGTGCTCGCTGTTCTGAACCCCCTCGTGGGAGGGGGGATGCACGAGGTCCTCTGGGAGGGGACGCGCGAGGGCGTCCAGGGTATCGAGGACGGTGGGGTCCTCGGGCTGACCGAGTTCTCGCAGCCCGGACTGTTCGCCGTGGAAATGGCCCTGTACCGCCTCGTGGAGTCCTGGGGCCTGAGGCCGGAGGTGCTGGTGGGCCACTCCTTCGGGGAGGTCGCCGCGATCTGCATCTCCGGGGCCCTGTCCCTGGAGGATGCCTGTGTGCTGGTGGCCGCGCGGGGTCGGCTGACGGGAGGGCTGGGCCCCGGCGGGTCGATGGCAGCGGTCAGGGCCTCGGAGGAGTTGCTGCGCGAACTCCTCGTGCCGGGGGCGGAGGTCGCCGCTGTGAACGGACCGGCCTCGACCGTGGTGTCGGGGGAAGAGGAGGCCGTTCGACACGTTGTCGAGCAACTCAAGGCTCGGGACGTGCGCGTGCGGCGTTTGCGGGTGTCGGACGGGTTCCACTCCCTGAGAATGAAGCCGATCATGGAGGAGTTCCGGGAGATCGTCTCCGGCCTGGACTTCCACACTCCCTCGGGCTTCACCCACGTGTCGACGCTGACCGGCGGCCTCGTGACCGACGAGATGTGCAACGCGGACTACTGGGTGCGACACGTGCGTGAACCGGTGCGGTTCATGGACGCCGTGCACGCGGCGAGGTCCGTGGGCGTCACGAAGTTCCTGGAGATCGGCCCCCACGCCGTTCTCACCCCGCTGACCAACGACATCATCGACCACGACGCCGGCCTGTCGAACGAACACGTCGGGTCGGCCGAGGACGGCGTCGTTCCCACGGCGTCCGGACGTCAGGAGCTGATGGCGGTCGCCTCGCAGCGCCGCGACCAGGGCGAGGTCGAGTGCATCCTGCAATCGGTGGGCCACCTGTGGACAGTGGGACAGGACGTCGATTGGAAGTCCGTGTACTCCGCCGGCGAGGCGAGGGCTGTGGACCTGCCGACCTACGCCTTCCAGCGTCAGACCTACTGGCACACGGGATCCCCGACGAAGGCCGGTTCCCGGACCGCCGCCGAGGACCCCGAGGAGGCCCTGTTCTGGGAGGCGGTCGACGGGCAGGACAGCCGGACCCTGGCCCGGACCCTCGACCTGGAGGACGCCGAGGACCTCGAACGGGTCCTGCCGGCGATCTCTTCCTGGCGTCGGCGGCGTCGGGAGGACTCCGCCGTGGACCTGTGGCGTTACCGCGTGGTCTGGGAGGAGCTCAAGGACCTCGCCGAGCCGGCTCTCGGTGGACGCTGGTTCGTGGCAGTGCCCGAACGGATGTCCGCCGACCAGGTGATCCCAAAGGTCCTGCAGGGGCTGTCCGAACACGGTGCCGATGTCGTTCGGATCGGTGTGGATCCCACAGCGTCCAGGGGAACGATCGCGGACAGCCTGCGGGACCACCTGTCCGACGAAGTCCCTGTGGCCGGGTTCCTCTCCCTGTTGGGGCTCGACGAGGCCCCTCACCCCGAACACGACTCCGTGAGCACCGGTGTCGCTACCAGCATCGCTTTGATCCAGGCCGTGGACGACCTGGAGATCGATGCCCCGCTGTGGTTGATGACCCGGGGCGCTGTTTCGATGGCGCCCTCGGACGAACTGACGAACCCGCTCCAAGCCCAGATCTGGGGACTGGGTCAGGTCACCGGTCTGGAACACCCCCAGCGCTGGGGAGGGATGATCGATCTGCCACCGGTCGTGGACGGGCGGGCCCTGGACCGGCTGGTCGGGATCCTCGCCGACCAGGGCCCCGGGAACGCGGACGGCCCAGAGCCTGCCACCGGCGGCCGGGCCGGCGAGGCCGGCGAGGACCAGGTCGCCCTCCGCGAGGGGGGTGTCTTCGCCCGTCGTCTGACCAGAGCGCCCCGGACGTCGGTCTCCCGACCGGCCGACCGGACGAACCCGGCCGAGGACGGCGGACAGCGGTGGAATCCGCAGGGGACGGCGTTGGTCACAGGGGGAACCGGTGCCCTGGGCCGGCATGTGGCCCGTTGGCTGGCGCGCAGCGGTGCCGAACGGCTGCTGCTCGTCAGCCGTCGGGGTCCGCAGGCCGAGGGCGCCGCGGAACTCGTCGCGGAGCTGGCAGAACTCGGTAGCCGGGCCACGATCGTCTCGTGTGACGTGACCGACCGGGAGTCCGTGGCCCTACTTCTGTCGTCGGTGCCTTCCGAACACCCCCTCACCACAGTCGTCAATGCGGCCGGTATCGGGGAGGGCGGACGCCTGTCCGAGATCGATCTGAAGGGGACGGCCGAGGTGATGGCCGTCAAGGTCGTCGCGGCGGGTCTTCTGAACGAGATGCTCCCGGACACCGTGCAGGCCGTCGTGTACTTCTCCTCGGGGGCCGCCACCTGGGGAGGGGTCGGTCAGGGTGCGTACAGCGCCGCCAACGCCTACCTGGATGCCCTGGCCCAGCAACGCAGACAGCGCGGCTTGCCTGGCCTGTCCGTGGGATGGGGAGCCTGGGGCGGTGGTGGCATGGCCCAGCAGGAGCTCAGCGAGGAGATCCGGCGCAGCGGTGTCAGGTCGATGGATCCCGAGCTCGCGATCAGTGTTCTGCAGCAGGCTCTGGAGGACCGGCGGGACGCGCACCTGGTTGTTTCCGACATCGATTGGACGAGGTTCGTCCCCGTCTACACGTTTGCTCGACACCGCCCCTTGCTCCGGTCGCTGCCCGAAGCACAAAAGGTTCTGCGGCCGGAGGAGTCCGCTGCCGCCTCCTCCGCTCAGGGCACTTCCCTGTCCGAACAGCTGGCCCCTCTTCAGGACAGCGAGAGGGAACGACTGCTGATCGAACTGGTGCAGGCCCATGCCGCGAGGGTCCTTGGGCTCGAGGACACCAGAGCGGTCGACCCGGAACTGCCGTTCAAGGATCTGGGATTCGATTCGTTGCTCGCCGTGGACCTGCGGGACCAGCTGAGCGCTGCGTCCGGCGTTCGACTGCCCGCCACCATGATTTACGACTATCCGACACCGGCCGCCCTCAGCGCCTATCTCAAGAGCAAGGTCAGAGGCGGTGATTCCCCAGGGGGAGATGTGCCCCTGCACGTCCAGTTGGGGCGTCTGGAGGCAGCCATCGGACGGATGTCCCCCGACGAGATCGAGAAGGAACGGGTCTCGTCCCGACTACAGGCGTTGCTGGCCACTGCGACGGCCGGCGGTTCGGAACCAGGACATGACACCACGGCACAGGATCTGGAATCTGCCAGCGCTGACGACGTCCTGGCGTTCATCGACAAAGAACTCGGGGTGTGAGACTGATGGCAAGCGATGACAGGTTGCTTGACTACCTGAAGAGGGTCACCGCAGATCTCCACCAGACGCGTCAACGGCTGCAGTCGGTCGAGGCCGAGTCCCGGGAACCGATCGCCGTCGTGGCGATGGGCTGCCGCTACCCCGGGGACATCCGTTCGCCCGAGGACCTGTGGAACCTGGTCTCCTCCGGGGGAGACGCCATTTCCTCGTTGCCGACCGACCGTGGGTGGGACATCGAGGGAATGTTCTCCTCAGAGGACTCCGGGACTTCGAGTTACGTCTCCGAGGGTGGCTTCGTCTACGACGCCGGGTACTTCGACGCCGGTTTCTTCGGTATCAGCCCGCGCGAGGCCATCTCCATGGATCCTCAGCAGCGGATCATGCTCGAACTGGCGTGGGAAACCTGTGAACGGGCACGTCTGGACCCCGCCAGTTTGAAGGGGGAATCCGTCGGGGTCTTCATCGGCAGCAGCGTGCAGGACTACTACGACCCGCACACGATCATCCCCGAAGAGGCCCAGCCTTATCAGACGACGAGCAATGCAGCCTCGGTGATCTCCGGACGGATCGCCTACACCCTGGGGTTGGAGGGGCCGGCCCTGTCGGTCGACACGGCATGTTCGTCCGGGCTGACGGCCCTGCACTTGGCCATCCAGGCCCTGCGCCAGAAGGAATGTCGCATGGCGTTCACCGGCGGGGTGACGTTGATGTCGACCCCCGGGCCGTTCGTGGCCTTCAGCCGGCAGCGCGGGTTGGCCCCCGACGGACGGTGCAAACCGTTCGCGGACGCGGCCGACGGCACCGGGTGGGGTGAGGGCGCCGGGATGCTCCTGTTGGAACGCCTGTCCGACGCTCGCCGGAACGGGCACCAGGTGCTGGCGGTCCTGCGGGGCAGTGCCGTCAACCAGGACGGTGCTTCGAACGGATTGTCGGCTCCGAATGGACCATCGCAGGAACGAGTCATCTGGCAGGCCCTTGCCGATGCCAGGGTTCCCGCCAGCCAGATCGATGTGGTGGAGGCTCATGGGACGGGGACGACTCTGGGTGATCCGATTGAGGCTCAGGCGTTGTTGGCGACGTACGGGCAGGATCGGCCCGAGGGCCGCCCGTTGTGGTTGGGGTCGTTGAAGTCGAACATCGGCCACACTCAGGGCGCCTCGGGTGCTGCGAGCGTCATCAAGATGGTCATGGCGCTGCAGAACCGGATGATGCCGCGCCTGCTGCATGTGGACAAGCCGAGCACGCATGTGGACTGGTCCATCGGTGACGTGCAACTGCTGCTCGAAAACCGGGACTGGGACGCTGCGGAGAACCATCCCCGTCGGGCGGGGGTTTCGGCGTTCGGGATCAGTGGGACGAATGTTCACGTGATCTTGGAGGAGGCTCCCGCCGAGGAAACGGTGTCCGACGGGGAGAACTCCGTCAGGATCACTGAGGCCGCTGCAGGGGAGGACTCTGCCCGGGAGGAGACCCCGGTCGAGGCCCCGGTGGGGGCTCCCGCCGGGGGTTCTGGGGTGGGTGTTTCTTCGGTTTCTGGTGGGTGTTGGGGTGTGGGTGGTTCGGGGGTGGTGGTGTTGCCGGTGTCGGG
>JAUPKJ010000124.1 GCA_030837505.1 Actinomycetota bacterium | reverse complement strand
GGCGGCTGCTGGAGCCGTCGGCGAAGGCCTCGTTGACGACGTCCCAGGCGTAGAGCTTGCCCTGGTAGTGCTGCATCACCTGGGTGATGTGGTTCTTCATGGCATTGCGCAGAGCCGTGCCGCTCATGTTCTGCATCCAGTTGGGCTGCTGGGAGTGCCAGGCCAGGGTGTGCCCCCGGACCTTCTTGCCGTTCTGAACAGCCCAGTTGAACACCTTGTCACCATTGGTGAAATTGAACTTGTTCTGCTGAGGCTCGGTCGCGTCGATCTTCATCTCGTTCTCGGCCGTGATCATCCCGAACTCCGCGTTCGCGATCCGGGTGTACGTACCGTCACCGAGCTTGTTCGCGGCGATCGCCGTACCGAAGTACCGGCCCTTCTCGGCCGCGGACGCGTGCAGCGTCGTCCCGGCGCTCGCGGAACTGGGCAGGAGCATCACGCCCACGAGTCCTGCCGTGCAGGCAGCTCCGATCAACGTGACAGTGCGCCCGCGCGGGGGTGCGACCCGACGTCGGATCTGACGGGTGGTGGGGTCGATCATTGTCGTTTCCCTCCTCAGGGAGCGTCGGCCGAAAAGAGACCGTCGAACACTCAAGGTGTCGATCCACGGGGGCCGACTCCCGGACCTGGTCTTCCGAGCCGTCCGGGACCCCGGATCACATCGGCACCTGAACAGATCAAGACCGAAGTGCGTAAAAATGACACCTTTATGCTGATTCAGCATTGGGAGGTCTGAGGAGTACGTCAACGGGCTTGCGCAACAGAAGCCGACCTCGACCGGCGTGGTGCTCCCAGGAGGTCCGGACCTCACCTGCGAGAACGGGGGCACCTTCCCGGGGGGGTGCCCGTGTTGCAGAGGCAGTGAAAATTGCGAGCCCCGGAGACCCACAGGCGGTTCGTGCGGGCGGGTGGGAACGGGCGTGCGAGGTGTCTCTTGACCGGTTCATTCGGGGGGGCCTACTTTGACGAAACGCAATCGGAAAAGTTTCGAAACCCCGTTACGAGACGCTGTCGTGTCGGCCGGGTCCCCGTGCCCGGCCGGAGGTCGAAGGAGGCCGGGATGGACCACATCGCCACTGCACCGTGGGATCGAAGACCACGAGCCGGGATCCACGGAATCGGAGCCGTCCTGGCCGCGCTCGTGGGTGTCCTGGCCGTCGTCGCCGGAGTTCTGGTGGGCACGGCCCATCCGGCCTCGGCTGCCAGCCTGCAGGAGGTGACCTCCTTCGGCACCAACCCGACGAACCTCCGCATGCATCTGTACGTGCCGAACAAGGTTCAGCAGAAGGCCCCCGTTCTCGTGGCGGTCCACTACTGCACCGGGTCCGGGCAGGCCCTGTACTCCGGCACGGAGTTCGCGTCCCTGGCCGACCAGTACGGCTACATCGTCATCTACCCGACGGCGACCCGTTCCGGCAGTTGCTTCGACGTCTCCTCCCCGGGCGCGCTGAAGCACGACGGCAACAGCGACCCCGCCGGCATCGTGTCGATGGTCCGCTACGTGCAGCAGCACTACAGCACCGATCCCTCGCGGGTCTTCTCGGTCGGCCTGTCCTCCGGCGCCATGATGACCAACGTTCTGATGGGGGACTACCCCGACGTCTTTGCCGCCGGGGCCTCGTTCATGGGTGTGCCCTTCGGATGCTTCGCCACGACCGACGGCTCGTCCTGGAACAGCGCCTGCGCCAACGGCCAGATCTCCAAGACCCCCCAGGAATGGGCGAACCTCGTCAAGGCGGCCTACCCCGGATACAGCGGGCCCCGTCCGAGAATGCAGATCTGGCACGGGACCACCGACTCGACCCTGCAGTACCCCAACTTCAATGAACAGATCAAACAATGGACCCAGGTTCTGGGGGTCGGCCAGACTCCCGTCCTGACCGACAAACCGCAGTCGAGTTGGACCCACACCCGCTACGGTGACGCCGGCACGACCCCGCCGGTCGAGGCGTACAGCATCCAGGGCGTGGGACATTCGCTGCCGACAACCGGGATGTCGGCCCAGGCCATCCGCTTCTTCGGCCTGGACAGCACCGGCCCGACGGTCTCGCCGACGGTGTCCCCCACAGTGTCGCCGACGGTGTCCCCCACAGTGTCGCCGACGGTCTCGCCCACGGTTTCCCCGACCGTCTCCCCGACTCCCGGTGGCTGCAGCGTCGCTTACACGACCAACTCCTGGAACACCGGGCTGACGGCCGCGATCCGGATCAAGAACACGGCGTCCTCCGCCGTCGAGGGCTGGTCCCTGGTGTTCACCCTCCCCGACGGGCAGACCATCACCTCCGGGTGGAACGCCACGTACTCACCCTCCAAGGGGCAGGTGACGGCCAAGAACGCGGGCTACAACGGCACGATCGCGCCGGGGGCGACCGTGAGCATCGGCTTCCAGGCCTCGCACTCCGGGAACACGGACGCTCCCGCCTCGTTCCGACTCAACGGCATGCAGTGCTCCGCCGAATGACCTTCTAGGAGCGGGGCACCCGCTTGCAGCGGCACCGACCGGGAGCAGCGGCACCGACCGGGAGCAGCGGCACCGACCGGGAACCACCGGGACCCGGTCGGTGCCGTGTCCCGCCAGGGCCCCCGTCCGACGGCGGGGCGCGGGAGAACGGTCAATACGAATAATAGTGGCAAAAAATGACCAACGGCTCATACTGGGATGCTTGTCTGTCCCTGAGGCTGGGAGACGTCGTTCGGCGAGGGAACGGCGAACGGCCCAGTCGGACGGACCTGGGAGGAAACCATGAAGGGCTACGTCGGGTTGACCTTCGACGACGGGCCCACGGAGCTGACGGAGGCCCTCCTGCGGGCCTTGGTCTCGGTCGGGGCCCGCGCGACCATGTTCAATCTCGGCGCCCAGGTGGAGAAGCTCCCGCACCTGGTGCGGGCCGAAGCCGACGCCGGCATGTGGCTGGGCAACCACAGCGCCACCCATCGGCACCTTCCCGTGCTCTCGGAACACGAACTGCTCCGAGAGCTCGACAGCACCCAGCAGTCCCTGAGCCGGGTCTCCGGTACCACCCCGTCCCTGTTCCGACCGCCGTACGGGGAGGCCGACGACCGCATCCGGTCCGCGGCCGCCCGCATGGGGCTCATCGAGGTCCTGTGGACCGCGGACTCCCGGGACTGGGCCGGGGCCGGCCCAGAAGAGATCGTGAAGGCCTCCGACGATCTGGAACCGGGCGGCATCCTGCTCCTGCACGACGGCCTCGAGGCGACCGTCGAAGCTGTGCCGCGGCTCGTCGCCAGGCTCGCCGAACGCGGACTGTCCCCGGGCCGGATCGCCTTCACCTCCCGCGAGATCCCCGCGATCGGGCGCTACTTCCACGCCATGGCCACGGCCTGAGGAACACGCCCCGAGAACCCTTGTCCGACCAGGAACGCCCGTGCTCCGACGGCGCACGTCGCCGCCGGACCCAGTCGAGGAGACAGGCAGGTCCACCATGCGCAACCGTCCATCGTCGGCAGTGTTGAGTCGCTGGGCAGGGGCGGCGACGCTGTCCCTGCTCGCCGGCGTCCTCACAGCTCTCGGACCGGTCCCGGACCGGGGAACGGCCCCGGTCCGGGACCAGACCCCCGGCACAGCGGCCCATCAGCCCGCGGCCACCCGTCCCGCCGGATCCCGCCCAGCCGCTCCCACCTGGGTGGGGACCTGGGCGAGCGTGCCGACCGCCGTGCCCCCGGGCAACATCACCGTGTACGAGAAGCAGACCATTCGCCAGGTCGTGCACGCCAGCCTCGGCGGCGACTCGATCAGGGTGCGCCTGACCAACGAGTTCGGTGAACAACCCCTGGTCATCGGCAGGGTCCGGGTGGCACGACATGCGGAGGGAGCCCCCGGCCAGGAGATCGTCGCCGGCACTGACCGCCCCGTGACCTTCTCCGGGAGCACCTCCGTGACGGTCCCCGCCGGAGCCCCCGCCCTCAGCGACCCCGTGCCGCTGTCCCTGCCCGCGGGCTCCGACCTCGCCGTCAGCCTGTACCTGCCCGAACGCACCCCGGTGACGACGGTCCACCACTACGCCCAACAGCTCAACGTCGTCGCGTCGGGCGACGTGACCCGCGAGAAGGCCCTCACGGCCACCTCCACGATCGATCGGTGGTGCTTCCTCAGCTCCGTCGACGTGCGGACGATCCGGCGCGAGGCCGAGTCGGTCCTCGCGTTCGGGGACTCGATCACCGACGGGGTCAACACCGTGCAGGGGGCCAACCACCGCTGGCCCGATCTCCTGGCAGAACGTTTCCGCTCCCGGGCCGACACCTCCCGGCTCGGCGTGATCAATGAGGCGATCACCGGCAACCGCCTTCTGCACGACCCGAATCCGCCCTCGGGCTCCGACGCCGAGAGCTACGCCGACTTCTTCGGACAGAGTGCCCTGCGCCGTTTCGACCGCGACATCAGCGCCCAGACCGGAATCGGCCACGTGATCGTCCTTCTGGGGATCAACGACATCGGACAGCCCGGCGGCCCGGCCCCCGCCTCGGAACAGGTCGGAGCGCAGGAAATCGTCGCAGCGCACCGCCAGCTCATCGCACGGGCCCACGCCCAGGGTCTGAAGATCTACGGCGGGACCCTCACACCGTTCAGGGACGACACCCTGGGCTTCTACAGCCCCCAGCGCGAGGCCGACCGGCAGAAGGTCAACCGCTGGATCCGTACGAGCGGTGAGTACGACGCCGTCATCGACTTCGAGGCCGCGGTGCGCGACCCCCGGCAACCAGACCGCCTGCTCGCCGCGTACGACAGCGGCGACCACCTCCACCCGAACGACGCCGGAATGCAGGCCATGGCCGACGCCGTTCCCCTGAGCCCGTTCCGCTGAGAGGCTCCGTCGGCCCACCGGACGTCGGGACGGGGAGACCCTCACTCCGCGTCGAACCGTCCCCCGTCCCGACCCGGCCGGGCACGCCCCTCAGCCCGGGGCGATGGCGTCCTGCGCGGAACGCCAGGACGCGAGGGTTCTGCGCGTGAGGAGAGTCTGGGGATGGTCGACACCGAGGAGACGCTCGCGGTCGGCCAGAACCCTCTCCAGCCCGGCCATGGCCCGGAAGGGATCCCTGGTCACACGCTGCCAACAGGCCAGTTCGTGCCGCACCACCAAGGTGTAGGTGTGTTCCTCGCCCAGAACGGTCCCCACCGTCGGGCGCAACCGTTCCAACAGGGAGGTCGCCTTCTCCGTCTCCCCTGCCCGCCCGCTCCAGTGGGCCAGGTTCAGGGCCGCGATGAGAGTGTGAGGATGCCGGTCGCCCAGCACCCGCTCCCGGTCCGTGAGCACCTGCCGGTAACCGGCCACCGCCCCCGCTGGATCCCCGGCCTGCCCGCACCAGTAGGCGAGGTTCGCGCGGGCCGTCAGCGTGTTCGGATGATCTGTCCCCAGGGCCCGCACCGTGTCGGCCAGTAGTTCCTGCAGGGCGGACACGGCCACCGAAGCATCCTGGGCCTGTCCGCGCCAACGGGCACTGTCATGGCGGGCCGCCAGCGTGTCGGGATGGTCCGGGCCGAGCCACGAGGCCGACACCGCGGACAGTTCCTCGAAATAGGCCGCAGCCTGGAGCGCCAACCCGGACTGCCCCAAACTGCGCCCAGTTCGGAACAGTAGTTCGTGCACTCCCGGCTCCCAGAGGGCCTGCGGGTGCCGCGTCGCCAGAGCCGCAGCGTTGCTCCTCAGCGACTGCCCCAACTGGTCGCAGACCTCGCAGTCGGGCCAGATCTGCACCAGGGAGTCCGCGACCGCCCGGACGAGCTCCGTCAGATCGGCGTCGGTCATCGACTGCAGAAGGGACTGCTGAGCGGTCGCGTGCATCCTCAGCCCCCGGGCCCCGGCGGTGTTCGAACTCGACCCCGCCGTCGTCGTCCCCGGGCCCAACAACCCCAGACGCAACAACCTGCGCCGCGCGTAGTCGGCCTGCTCCGCAGGAACCGAGACCGGGGCGGACAGCCGCAGGAGCTCCCCCAGCCGGCGGACCCACCCGACCCCGCCGGAACGAGCCCTGCCCGTGGCGAGGTACTCCAAACAGGCCGGGGCCTTCAAGACGTCCCCGGGGATGCCGTTGGGATCCAGGACGCTCACCACGCGGGCCGCCCGCCGCACCAGGTGCGGCGGGGCCGGATCCTGCGCGCGCTCGCAGGCCAGCTCCCACAGCTGGGTGTGCAATTCACCGCAGGTCACCTCGACCCCGCCGGGGGGAGCTGCTCGGGAGACAAGCAGCGAATGCAACGACGCGCACGTCAGGGCCTCGTCCACCAGAAGGGTGCAGGCCTGTTCGAGGGCTGCGGGTCTGTACCCGAGCCCCTCGATCAGATCGTTGGCCCCGTGCAGCGAGTCCGGCCTGCGGGCCGCCGCCAGCCGGGCTGTGAGGTAGTCCAGGGACTCCTCCCGGGTGAAGTCCGGCACCTCGACGAAGGCCCGCCCCGGGCCCGCCAGGTCGTCGTCCTT
This sequence comes from Actinomycetota bacterium, assembly GCA_030837505.1. Lineage (GTDB taxonomy): Bacteria > Actinomycetota > Actinomycetes > Actinomycetales > Kineosporiaceae > JAUPKJ01. Next base: position 887 of record JAUPKJ010000124.1, on the reverse strand, counting down.
GCGGCGGGTCGTGGCGATCACCCGTCCCGAGGCGCCGCGGGGCCACAGACCTGCCAGATGGGCCGGGTCGGTGATGTCGTCCAGGACGATCAGCCACGGACGGTGGGTGCCGGCGAGCCACTGCAGGAACTCCTCGGCGATCGCCTCGCCGTCGCCGTCCGGGGGCGGGTCCGTCCGAGGGATCTGGGAGACGAGACAGGCCCTGGCCTCCATGTAGGCGGCGAGGGCCGCCGTCCGGGTCGCCGAGGTCACCCAGAGGGCCAGATCCATGCGGGGGCGGAGTCGTTCGAAGACCGCGATCGCCGTCTGGGTCTTGCCCGTGCCGGGCCCGCAGTCCCGGGGCTGCCCCAGGACTACCGTCCGGCCCGGTCGCAGGAGGGACGAGACGGACTCCCGCAGGGACGGCCGATCCTGGTGGGCCGCTGCCGGGGCGGGCGTCTGTCCGAGGACCAACGGCCAGGGGGACCCCACCTTGGTCGAGGCCCCGGCGGACGCGGTCCCCATCGTCGTGGCGGCACGGGGCCCCTCTGCCCGGTCCCTGCTGAGCTGGACGCTTCCGTGCGCGGCCCTCACCCGCCCCGCGACGCTGCTCTCGGTTTCCGAACTCACCGGTCCCCCTCGCCAAGGAACGGGCGTCACCGCCACGCGCGGAGACGCGGATTGCTACCCGCGTGTAGCTGATTGATTACCAAAGGCAAGGATGCCACCCGAATCGCCTGACTGTCGGACGGCGTGCCGAGGGCGACCAGCTTCGTCAGTGATAACGGAGGGTGTGGATATGGTTACCTAGGGTGTTGTTCTGTTGGGAGGCGGTCTGAGGTGGAACCCAAGAACTCGTGGAGGGAAGGCTCTGTGAGCACCCCTCGGGACACGGGGGCCGTCCGTGG
>JAUPKJ010000123.1 GCA_030837505.1 Actinomycetota bacterium | reverse complement strand
GTGGGACCCACGCCGGCGAAGGGGCCACTTTGAACAACATCTGACTTGTGTAGACCGCGTGGGGGGATCATAGGCGGGCGTGGGAGTTCTACGAGCAGGCCAGGTCCAGAGCCAGGCATACCGGGAACCGCGCCAGCGAAGCTCTCATGTTGAGCAACATCGGTGTTGTGTATGACGGGTTGGGGGATCATAGGCGGGCGTTGGAGTTCTACGAGCAGGCCTTGTCCATTGCCCGGGATGTCGGGGCTCGTGCCACCGAAGCGACCACGTTGCACAACATCGGTTCCGCGCACGACGGGTTGTGGGAGCGCCATCAGGCTCTGGAGTATTACGAGCAGGCCTTGCCTATCTGTCGGGGTGTCGGGGACCGTGCCCGCGAAGCAACAGTGTTGCACGACATCGGTTTCGCATATGACGGGTTGGGGGATCTTAGTCGGGCGTTGGAGTTCTACGAGCAGGCTTTGCCCATCCGACAGGATATCGGGGACCGTGCTGGCGAAGCCGTCACGCTGAACAATATTGGTCAGGTGTATGACGGGTTAGGGGATCGTGGTCTGGCCCTGGATTTTTTCGAGCAGGCCTTGTTTATCTGGCGGGATGTTGGGGACCGAGCTGACGAAGCGACAGCGTTGCACAACATCGGTGGTGTGCACGACGGGCTGGGGGATCGTGGGCAGGCTTTGGAGTTCTATGAACAGGCATTGTCCATTGCCCGGGATACAGGGGACCGTTCTGGTGAAGCGGGCACGTTGAACAACATCGGTGGCGTGTACGTCAGGTTGGGGGATCGTGTGCGGGCTTTGGAGTTCTACGAGCAGGCCCTGCCGATTGTCCGAGACGTCGGGGACCGCGCCAGCGAAGCAAAAATGTTGAATAACATCGGTCGCGTGTATGACGGGTTGGGGGATCCCGAGCGGGCTTGGGAGTTCTTCGAGCAGGCCTTGCCCATCTGTCGGGACGTCGGGGACCGTGCTGGCGAAGCGTTCGCGTTGAACGGCATCGGCGGTGTTTACAACATAATGGGGGCTCATAGGCGGGCCCTGGGGTTTTTCGAGCAGGCCCTGCCCATCCTCCGGGATGTTGGGGACCGTGCCGGCGAAGCCGTCACGTGCTACAACATCGCCATGATCCACCGGGTGCAAGGAGATCTCGGCCGGGCCATCACAGAACTCGAATACGTCGTCGACCTCGACCGCCAAGTCGACCACCCCGACCTGGAATCCGATACTGACATGCTCGAAAGCCTACGCCGAGAACGAACCCGAGCACAAGAACCGTGGGTGATACGGATTGCTCGCTTGAGTCTTGAGCTGATGCGGAAGTTTCTTACCCGACGTGGGCGCGACGCGAAAGGATGACCATGGTTGTTGCTTCCGTCGAAGTATCGGGCCCCGACGCTGACCTTAAGAGCGATCGGCAAGAGGCGCCTTCTATGACTTGGGCTGGGCCAAACAGTCCACTGGTTTCCCTGCCGAGGAGCTGAACGCCTACGAACAGGTCCTGTCCATCGCCCGGGAGCGGGGACCGTGCTGGCGTAGCAGCCACGTGCTGCAACGTCGCCATGATCCACCGGGTGCAAGGAGATCTCGGCCGGGCCATCACAGAACTCGAATATGTCGTCGACCTCGACCGTCAGGTTGGCCACCCCGACCTGGAATCCCATGCCGTCATGCTCAAACGCTCACGCCGCGAACTGTCAACTCCCACGACAGGCAGGCGTTCATGGCGGAGTCTGTTCAGACGTTCCTGATACAGGAAGAACCATCGGCGACCTGAATGAGGACGTTCTCCTGTCCGACGGCCAGGAAGTTCAGTGAGGTTTTCTCAGTAGTTTCCTCGTTCGAGGGTGGAAAGGACGAGTGCTGCTACGGTGATTTGGCCGATTCGCCACGGGGACAGGCGGATGTGGGTGAGTGCTTTCCAGCGGGTTTTCAAGATGGCGTTGCCTCATGGAAACAGAGTGCCGGAACGTGACATGACCACGCCAGAGGCGAAAAACCACCCCACGCACCGGGTGGCCCGGGTCAGCCGCCGAGGCGGTCGAGTTCTTTGAGGATCCGTTTCTCCGACACCGGGTACGCCGTTCGGATCATTTGGGCGAACAGGCTGACCCGCAGCTCCTGGAGCATCCACCGGACCTCGGCGATCTCCCCGGTGTGCGGGACCTCCGGCGGCAGGTCCTCCAGGAAGTCCTCGTACCGGTCGGAGAGCGCCCGGACCCTGCCCATGAGGTCCCTGTCCTTGACGGCGCGTTCGGGCAGGACCTCCAGGCGGCGTTGGGCCGCGCGCAAGTAGCGGACCAGATCGGGCATCCTGCGCAGGCCCGTCGCGGTGACGAACCCCGGGTACACCAGTTCCGCCGCCTGTTCGCGCAAATCCACGAGGGAGGGCAACAGAACGGGGCTGGCGGTGCCCTTCAGGCGCCGCTGGACCTCCTGCCAGGCTGCCAGCACCTGTTCGACGCCGGCCAGCACCTCCGCGAAGGTCGCGGGCAGCCTCCGGGTCCCGGCCCGCAGCAGTTCCTCGAAGCCCTCGCGGGAGTGCACGGGCCCTCCGGCGCGGTCCACGACGGCGTCGGCAGCGCAGTCCAGGCAGTCGGCCAGCAGAGGCGCGATCCCGCCGTGCGGATTGTTGCTGAGCACGAGCTTGGACGCCGTCCCCAGGGAGCCGGCGATCCGTTTGACGGGGGAGGGCAGCCCCAGCAGCAGCAGCCGACGGGTGCCCGAGCGCATCGCGGTCTCCTGGGCGGCCGGAGAGTCCAGGACCCGCACGGCCACGGTTGTTCCCTCGTCGACGAGAGCGGGGTAGCCCCGCAGGACGTGCCCGGCGGGGCGTCGTTCCACGCTCCGGGGCAGGTCCCCGATCGTCCACGCGGTCAGGCCCGTGCGTTCGATCTCGGCGGTGGCCTGCGCGAGGACGGTGCGCAGGCGAGGGCGCATCCGGCAGCGCAGCCCGGACAGGTCCTTGCCCGTGGCCAGGACCTTGCCCGTGTCGTCCACGACGCGGAAGGTGATCCGCAGGTGTGCGGGGACCCTGTCCCACTGCCAGGAGTCCGCGGGGATCCGCACGCCGGCCATCCGGGTCAGCTCTGCCGCGAGGTCCTCGGGCAGCGACCCCCGGTCGCCGGCCAGGTTCCGCAGGGCCGCCGCGGCGTGGTCGGGGGCGGGGACGAAACTGCGCCGGAAGTGTTTGGGCAGGCTGCGCAGCATCGCGGTGGCGAGCTCCTCGCGCAGCCCCGGGACCTGCCAGGTGAAGGCCCCGGCGTCGAGCAGGTCCAGGGCCGACACCGGTACCTCGACCGTGACGCCGTCGTCCTGGGTGCCGGGTTCGAACTGGTAGCTGACGGGCAGGTCCACTTCCCCGCAGCGCCACACGTCGGGGAAGTCCTCCTCGCGGATCTGTACCGCACCCTCGCGCAGCAGCACTTCGGGGGTCACCGTGAGCAGGCCGGGGGTCTCGTGACGGGTTTTCTTCCACCAGGCGTCGAAGTGCCGGGCAGAGACGATGTCGGCCGGCACCCGGCGGTCGTAGAAGTCGAACAGTTCCTCGTCGTCCACGACGAGGTCCCGGCGCCGGACCCGGTGTTCCCATTGCTCGATCTCGGCCAGGATCTTGCGGTTCTCGGCGAAGAACGGGTGGTGGGTCTCCCAGTCGCCCTCCACGAGGGCGTGTCGGACGAACAGTTCCCTGGCCACGCCCGGGTCGATCCGCCCGTAGCCGACCCTGCGCCCGACCACGAGCGGAACCCCGTACAGGGTGACCCGTTCCAGGGCCACGACCTCGCCGCGCTTCTTCTCCCAGTGGGGCTCGCTGTACTGACGTTTGACCAGGTGGGCCGCTGCCTTTTCGATCCACTCCGGTTCGACGCGGGCCAGGACCCTGCCCCACAGCCGGGAGGTCTCCACGAGTTCTGCGGCCATGACCCAGGCCAGGGGTTTCTTGAACAGGGCCGACCCGGGCCACACGGCGAACCGGGCACCCCGCGCGCCCTGGTAGTCCCGGCGGGCGGGGTCCCTCAGCCCCACATGGGACAGCAGTCCGCTCAGCAGGGCACCGTGGATCCGGTCGGGCGAGGACGAGCCCGTGACCTCCACCTCCCGGCGGCGACGGCGCTTGCGCGCGGCCAGGACCCGGGAACCGCCGCGTTCGTGGCCCTCGCGCTGCCGCTGCCGGTCCTCGGGGTCCGGCAGCCCGAGGCCCTTCCCCGCGTCGTTGCGCAGTGGGGCCGGTTCGGCGCCCTCCTGCGGGGCCGCGACGGGTCGGGCCAGGCGGCGCAGCTGCGCCACGAGGTCCTGCCACTCCCGGATGCGCAGGTAGTGCAGGAACTCCTGGTGGCACAGGCGGCGGAACGCCGACCCGGACAGCTCCCGCTGCTGGGTCTCGATGTGGTTCCACAGATTGAGGAAGGTCAGGAAGTCCGAGGTGGGGTCGTTGAACTTGCGGTGGGCCTCGTCGGCGGCCTGCTGTTTCTCCGTGGGGCGCTCTCGCACGTCCTGGATGGACAGGGCAGCGGCGATCACCATGACCTCGTGGACGCAGCCGTCCCGCTCGGCCTGCACGATCATCCGGGCCAGGCGGGGGTCCACGGGCAGGCGGGCCATGGCCCTGCCGACCTCGGTCAGGCGCCGGGGGGACCCCTGCTCGTCCGGTCGGAGGGCCCCGAGCTCGTCGAGCAGGTCGATCCCGTCGCGGATCTGACGGCGGTCTGGCGGGTCCACGAACGGGAAGTCCGTGACCTCTCCCAGGCCCAGGGACGTCATCTGCAGGATGACGGAGGCCAGGTGGGTGCGCAGGATCTCCGGGTCGGTGAACTCCGGGCGCGACTCGAAGTCCTCCTGCGAGTACAGCCGGAGGCACACGCCGTCGGACAGGCGTCCGCAGCGGCCGGCGCGTTGCCGGGCCGAGGCCTGGGAGATCGGCTCGATGGGCAGCCGCTGGACCTTCGTGCGATGGCTGTACCGCGAGATGCGGGCCGTGCCCGGGTCGACGACGTAGCGGATGCCGGGGACGGTCAGCGACGTCTCGGCGACGTTGGTGGCGAGCACGACCCGCCGGCCGCGGTGGGACGTGAAGACCCGGTGCTGTTCGGCGGCCGACAGCCGGCCGTACAGGGGGAGCACCTCCGTGCCGCGCAGGTCCAGGCGGGTCAGGGCCTCGGCGGTGTCGCGGATCTCGCGTTCCCCGCTGAGGAACACCAGGATGTCGCCCTGGCCCTCGTAGGTCAGTTCCAGGACGGCCTCGCAGATGCCCTCGATCCGGTCGCGGGGCTCGACGGCCGGGCCGTCGTCGTCGGCCGGCTCCTCCAGGGGTCGGTAGCGGACCTCGACCGGCCAGGTCCGTCCGGAGACCTCCACGACCGGGGCACCGCCGAAGTGGTCGCTGAACCGTCGCGGGTCGATCGTGGCCGAGGTGATGATCACCTTGAGGTCCGGGCGGCGGGGCAGCAGCCGCACCAGGTAACCCAGGAGGAAGTCGATGTTCAGGCTGCGTTCGTGCGCCTCGTCGAGGATCAGGGTGTCGTACTGCAGCAGGTCCCGGTCCTGCCCGATCTCGGCGAGCAGGATCCCGTCGGTCATGAGTTTGACGAGGGTCGATTCGTTCACGTGGTCGGTGAACCTGATCTTGTATCCCACGGCGTCGCCCAGCTGGGTGTCCAGCTCGGAGGCGATCCGGTCGGCCACCGCCCTGGCCGCGATGCGCCGGGGCTGGGTGTGCCCGATCCTCCCTCGGACCCCGCGCCCGGCCTCCAGGCAGATCTTGGGCAACTGCGTCGTCTTGCCCGATCCGGTCTCGCCCGCGACGACGATCACCTGGTGCGCGGCGATGGCCTCCAACAGGTCCTCGCGCCGGGCGCTGACGGGCAGCTCCTGCGGGTAGGTCAGGGTCGGGACCGTCAGACGGCGTTCGGCCAGGACCTCCTGCGCGCGGCGCACCTCGCGCGCGAGCAGGGCCAGCTCCGCCTCGCGGGCCGCGGGGGCGCGCAGACGGCGGCATCGTTCCAGACGGCGTTCCAAACGGGCACGGTCCCGCAGGGTCACCTCGGTCAGCCCTTCCCTCAGGGCGGCGAGGTTCGTGGGGCGGTCACAGGGCTGCAGTGGGCTGCTTGATCGGGTCATGGCCCTGCCAGGGTAGGTAACGGCTCCTGCCCGAGGCCAACCGGATTTCCTGTTCCGTGCGTCGGTCGCCCCCGCAGTCATCTCTTTTCGGGCTGCGCTCCTCCTCCTTGCGGCGCCCGGCCTCCCGCAGCGCCCGGGCGCCGCCGCGCAGGAAGCCTCCCGGAGGCATTTCCAGAGCGATCCGTACCTCCTGGCCGAGGGAGCTGTCCTCGTCGAGGAACCTCATCAGCCGGGCGGGACGTTCGGCCAGGACCCCGAAGGCCTTCTCCAGCAGGGGAGGGTCCCGCAGGACGGCCTGCAGGAAGGCCGCATCGAACAATCGGTGGCGCCACCGGGGCTCCGGCAGCGCGAACGGGTGTCCGTTCCGCCGGAGGGACTGCGCCACGGCTGCGCTGTCGCGCTGGATCCGCGCCAGGGCGAATCCGCTGCTCGCCTTGAGCAGGCCCGCCGGACGCCCGATCGCCAGGGTGTGCCGGCCCGTCGGACGGTGGTGCCAGGGGTCCAGGGGCAGCCTGCCGTGCTCCGTGCGCAGGATCTCGTACCCCTCCAGGCCGAGGACCTCCCGCAGATAGGGCTCCGGATCGGGCAGGACGGTGTCATCGGGTGGGCCGATCCGGGTGACCTCCGCCAGGGCCCGGCCCGGTCCCAGCGGCACCTGGTAGCCGAAACATCCCGGGGCCAGGCCCCGGAAGTCGAACAGGGTGGGGACCCTCTCGTCCAGGCGGCGCCGGTCGGTCCTGATCTCCCACCCCTGGAAGGCCATCACGGCGGGGGGGCGGGCCCGGACCGCCGGAAGGCCGACGCTGTCGAAGACCCAGCGGGCCTCCAGGACGCCGCCGTCGTGTTCCACGAAGGCGGCGTCGGGGCCGTCCACGATCGACCTGACCGTCCCGGGAAGGCGCTCCACCTGCGGATGCTCTGCCAGGACGGCCTCCGTGAGGGAACGCAGCTCTGCCCCGCGGACCACCCTGTACCGGTAGGGGTACGAGGGCAGGCTCCGGTTGCGCCCCGAGGCATGCGTGCGCACGAGGGGGAAGACCGTGCCGGTCCCGGCCAGGACGGGACGCCGGGCCGTGTCCCAGAACCCCCAGACCCGCAGGTCGAACGGGCCTGTTCCCGACGCCGGCCCGTCCGTCCCCACCTGCCCGGTCCCGTCAGGCCCGGTCCCGTCAGGCCCGGTCCCGTCAGGCCCGGTCCCGTCAGGCCCGGTCCCGTCAAGTCCGATCTCGTCCGGTCCGGTTCTGTCCGGTCCCGGGTCGATCAGGACCGTTCTCCGGTCGGGCCGCAGGACACCGTGACGCGCCAGGCTCAGTACCAGGGACAGCCCGGCGGCGCCCGCTCCGACGATGACGATGTCCGCCCTGCCCGGAGTTCCCCTGCCCGGACCTCCCCTGTCCCGTACGGTCCTTCCCTGTACTTCTGCGCCTTGTGTTCCTGTGTCGTGCGCCCGCATGACCTCGCCTCCCGAGCGTTGTGACGGTCGCGGCCGGCCGGGCGTTCCACCTGCTCAGAACGCACCCCCTGCCGGAACGGTAGACGGGCCCCGCCCCCGTCGGCCATGGTGCTGGCCTCAGCCGGCGGGGGGGTCTGCCCCACCCCCTCGCAGCAGCCGTCACCGAAACGGGCCGTTCTCCGGTCACGGGCAGGGACGTCGATCCGTCCGAACAAGACAGACTTCCTCAGCGCGGGGGCTTGTGGCGGCGCCGAGGAATTGGTCTGCTGGTCGGACCGGTTCCGCTGCCGGGACCGGTCGAAGCGGACAGGGAGGCGCGATGTCGACGAGTGCGGGTACGGAGTCGGAGGCGCAAACGGGCGGAACGGACGGGGAATCGCTCCGAGTAAGGATCTCCCACAGGGCGAAAGCACCTTTGACCCACGTGTGGGAGATCCTGGTCAGCCGGGCCGGGGCACAGGCCCTGCTGGGTGAGGGCGCCGTTCTGGGAACCAAAGGAGATCCCTACCACTGCGCGGACGGGACCAGCGGGGTCGTCCGCAGCTATCACCCCTTGGAACAACTGCGGGTGTCGTGGCATGCGACTGCGGACAGTCCTCCCAGCATCGTCGAGGTGGGCCTGCGCCAGGACGGCGACGGAACCATGATCGAACTGTCCCAGAAGCACCCGCCGGTCGGCCTCGACGCCGAGGACCTGATCCGGCGTTGGTCCGAGGCCGTTCGAGCAGTGGCGGCCCTCGCCGAGAACTGACCCGGCCGTGCCCGGGCGACCTGCCGGGGACGGCCTGCCTTTCGCTGGGCCCGGCAGGAAGCTCGTGGACACCGATGCCCTGGGCACGTCGGCCTTTGCGCACCCGGCCTTTGCGCACCCGGCCTTTGCGCACCCGGCCTTTGCGCACCCGGCCTTGCCGGTCGCTCCCAGGCGGGCCCGTTCGCTGCGATCGGTCCTGCCCCGTCTGGTCGGCGGTCGTTCGGTGAAGCCGCCCGCCCGGACGTTCGAGAGCCGGACGAAGAAGGAGAAAGAAGCGCAGCTCGGGTGAGCCCCGAGCCCGAAAGGAACCCCCATATCACGGGGGGGACTTTAGTCCCAACCGGGGGGTGGGTTGGAGGCGCAGCCTGGTGGTGGCGGCCCGAGACCAGCTCACCCAGGGATGTGACCAGACGCCACGAGCAGGACGGATTGCCGGTGACCGGCCAGACCGGAAACCGGTTCCGATCCGCGGTGGAGGACCTGGCGAGCAGCTGGCCCGGGCCGCTGTTATGCCTTCGGACGCCCTTCACGGCGCCACCCCCACGGTCCCACCGGGACCGTTGCGCTGATTTCAGGCTGGCCGAGGCCCACGGTCCCACAGTCCCCCCCCACGGTGCCGCTCGCTGTGGTGCCCATCTGCGGTGTCGATCAGCGGTGCGCCCGCCCCTTCTGTCGATGCTCCTGCAGGGAGGGTCTCGACGATCGGATGCCGTGGTGAAGGGGGAAGGAGAGTGTGCTCCTGATCGGTATCTCGACAGACGGGTGACGAGGTCGCCGGTCTGGGGCTGACCGAGACATTTATGTTATTGGGACGAAACGCATTTTTCATCTCCCAGGTGCGTGCTTTGTCTTCTTCCGGGGGGCAGGATCGTCCTGTGGCCTCCCGGAACCTGCCGGGGAGCCACGGCCGACCCGGACCGCCGCACGAAGTGATCCGACGGCCTTGCACGGCCGGGCACGGACCCGTGCCCGACCGGACACCCGACGGCTTCGCGGAGCCGAGACCGATGGCTGCGTCGAGCCCAGACCCATGGAGGAGAACTCATGCTTCAGCTGCACCTCACCGCGGTTCACGACCTGATCGTCATGATCGCGCAGTCAATGGGCCCGATCTGGATGTGACACAGGTCCACGGGGGACCCGTCGGAAGCGAGCTGAGAGCTTCTTCGGACAACCCGCCGGTGTGTCGTCCTGCGATGGTCGGCGCCCGGCGGTGAACCCTGCGGCCGGCTGCTGCCGGACCGTGGACCAGCCGGTGGGGTGGCTCTCGGGCCACCCCACCGGTGCCCGACCGCCGGACCTCCCTCGCCGGGGTGTTTCCCCGGAACGGGGCACGAAAGGATGCGCGTCGGTGATCGGAGGAGTTCACTGGGGGAAACGTCGTTCCGGGCCCCGATGGGAGATCAACGAGACGTGCTGGACCCCGACGGACTCTACGAGCTTCTTGACGATCAGCCCTCCGACGAGGAACTGGGCCGACCGGTACTGGTCCATGTCCTGAGCGGTTTCGTCGACGCGGGCCAGGCCGCGCACCTGGCAGCAGAGCATCTGCATGCGATCGCCACCGATCGGGTCCTCGCCCGGTTCGACGTCGATCAGCTGCTCGACTACCGGTCGCGTCGGCCGTCGCTGTCCTTCGTGAACGATCACTGGGACTCCCTGGACTCCCCTCTCCTGGAGCTCCACCTGGCCCACGACAGCGCCGGAACCCCTTTCCTGCTGCTCATCGGACCCGAACCCGACGTCCAATGGGAACGTTTCGTCCAGGCCGTGGCGGCCCTGACGGTCCGCTACCGGGTCCGTCTGGGGGTCTGCCTGCAAGCGATGCCCATGGCCGTTCCCCACACCCGCCCGATCGGACTGACGGCCCACGCCATCCCGTCCGAACTCGTGGAGGGCCGTCCCTCCTGGGGCGGCCGGGTCCAGGTCCCCGGCCACGTCTCGGGCCTGATGGAACTGCGTCTGGGGAACGCAGGACTGGCCATGGCAGGTTTCGTGGTCCACGTTCCCCACTACGTCGCCCAGATGAAGTACCCGGACGCCGCGGCGGTCCTCGTGGAGGAACTGAACAAACTGGCGGGTCTGCAGCTGTCCGCCGAGGCCCTCCTGTCCGCCGGCCGCGGGGTCCGCCGGACCATCGACACCCAGATCGCCGAACAGCCCGAGGTCGCAGCGGTGGTCAGTTCCCTTGAACGCCGGTACGACACAACCTCGGCCGGACTGGACACGACCGGGCTCCTGGGCGACGGCGCCCACCTGCCGACCGGGGAGGAACTCGGCGCCGAGTTCGAACGGTTCCTCGCCGACCAAGGGCACGACCCGGACCCCGCCGAGGAGGGCACGGACCCAGCCGGGGAGAGCACGGACCCCTCGACCTGAGGGAACGGCCGACACCCGAACTGTCCGGTGTGGCCCGTACGGCCCGGACAGGGCTCAGACAGTTGCCCAGACAGGGCCCAGACGGTGGCCCGGACAGGGCCCGGACAGGGCTCAGGCGGCGGGCACCCGGACGGACAGCCCCTGGGGGACGATCCTGGCCAGCAGGCTCGCGTCCGGGCTCAGGGGAGCGCCGTCCACCTGCCGGGGCTGCACCGACGACAGACGGATCTCGATGGTGCGGGCCGGCAGGATGCGGAGGGGCGGCTCGGTCACCCCTCCCCGCAGCAAGGTCCTGCCTCCTCCGCGGGGCAGAGCCGGGACCAGCCCGACGTCCAGGAGACCGTCGTCCGGGGCGCTCCGGGCACCGTGGCGAGGACCGAAACAGTCCAGGTTCCCCACCAGCACGTTCGTCACGGTCACCGCGAGGGCCGGAGCACGGTCCAGGCTGATCCAGATCCTGCGCTCCTGGCTTCGCAGCCGGCGCCACCGGCGGAAGAGGTCCGACGGCCCGGTGGACCCGGTCGGGTCCCGGGGCGACAGGCACGGCAGGAGCGGTCCCCACCCCGTGCCCGCGACGACTGTGAAGATCGTTCCGTCGGCGAGCCGGCCGACGTCGAGCCGCCGCTCCCCTCCGCAGAGGGCCACCCGCAGAGCCGCGGCCGGGTCGCAGGGGAGGTCCAGGTGCCGGGCGAGCAGGTCATCGCTCCCCGTGGGAATGATTCCCAGAACGGTGGGGGTTCCGACAACCCCTTGGGCGACCGCCCTCACCGTCCGGCCAGATCCGGCCACGAGCACGAGCCCGCAACCGTCCCTCACAGCTTGTCGGGCCTGCGCGGTCCCGTCGTCCCCGCGGCACAGTGTCCTCACGAACGGCATCGGTCGGCCCTCCACCGTGCAGGCCCCTGCCACCCCCTCCCTCAGGGCGGCGGGGGCCGGGGTCGAAGCGGGATCGATGATCAATGCTGTCCGCTCGTTCGCACGCACGGACGAGCTCCTTTCCCATCGGGGAGCCGGGAACCCGGCCGTTCGCAGTGGTCCTGCCCGTCGCCGGAGGTCCGTCCGTTCCGAACGACGGGAGAGGCGTTCCTCACGGCGGCGTCCAGCCCATGGCCGGTGGCTGGTGGCCGGTGGGCGGGGCGCCGGGTGCTCCGCCCTGAGGATTCCCCTTAAATGTGCAATCCACACCTTTTCGGCGCCACGAATCGTCCGTGGGCGTGGCGCGGGACCGTCACGATTCAGCAAGCGCCCCTGTCCTCAGCCCGCGACGGCGAGCGCGAAGGGCAGCACCTGACGCGCTCCGGCCAGGAGCAGTTCCCTTCCGGTGACCGTGAGGGTCCAACGGGAATCGACGAGGTCGTCCACGAGGAGCACGGGGCCGTCGAGGTCGGCCAGGGCCGCCCGGAGGCGCTCCGGCACCGCGAAGGCCCCCCACAGCCCTGCCAGGCGGAAAGCGCTGTTGCCCCCGGCGCTGCCCCGGGGGCCATCGCCGAGCAGGTCCAACGGCCCCAGCCAGGGCAGCCGGCCCACCTGCGCCAGATGTCGGGCCACCGAGGCGATCAGTTCGGGTCTGCGTCGGCTGGGGACGGCGACGACGGCCACGGGGCGTTCGGACCACCCCCAACCGGCCAGGACCCGGACGGCGGCGTCCAGCAGTTCCGCGGGGGCCGGCCCGTCCGCGGCCCCGGGGGCGAGGAGACCGCGCAGCCGTGAGCCGTGCCCCGGGCCCGTGAGCCGTGCCACGGCCCGCCCCTCCCCGACGCGTTCCGCAGCGGGGACGGCCCCGGCGACAGGCAGACCGAGCCGGTCCAGGCCCGCGGGCCAGCGCAGCCGGGGCGGGATCCGGACCCCGACCCGGTCGAGTTGCCCGTGGGCCGCCTCGCGGGCCCGGGAGGGGACGGCCCGGGGGTACCAGGGGCCCGCGCAGCGGTCGCAGCGCCCGCAGTCCTCGGCCGCCGGATCGTCCAGGGCCTGCACGAGGGTGCGCATGCGGCAGGCGTCGGTGCGCTCGTACTCGATCATGGCCTCGGCCTCGGCCCGTCGGACGGCGGCCACCCGGGCGTAGCGGTCGGCGTCGAAGGACCAGGGGGCACCGGTGGACCGCCAACCCCCCGTGCAGCGTTGGACGGCCCCCTGCACGTCCAGGACCTTGAGCAACAGTTCCAGGCGGCCGGCGCGCACGTCGGTGACGGTCTGCAGGACGGTGGTCGACAGCGGCCCCTCGGCCCGGGCCAGGGCCTCCAGCACGGCCCGGGCCTGTTCGGGGCGGGGCATCGTGGCGGTGGCGAAGTAGTCCCAGATGGCGCGGTCCTCGGACCCGGGCAGCAGGAGCACGTCCGCGCGGGCCGTGGCCCGGCCCGCGCGACCCACCTGCTGGTAGTAGGCCACGGGGGAGGACGGGGCCCCCAGGTGGACGACGAACCCGAGGTCCGGTTTGTCGAACCCCATGCCCAGGGCGCTGGTCGCGACGAGGGCCTTGACCCGGTTGTCCCGCAGCAGGCGCTCGGCCTCCTCGCGGTCGGCGGGGTCGTCGCGGCCCGTGTAGGGGCGGACCGGGTACCCGGCGTCCGCCAGCAGGGTCGCGGTGTCCTGGGCCGAGGCGACCGTGAGGGCGTAGACGATCCCGCTGCCGGGCAGGTCGCCCAGGTGGGCCACGAGCCAGGCGGCCCGGTCGACCGGGTCCGGCAGGTCGAGGACGCCGAGCCGCAGACTGTCGCGGGCCAGGGGACCCCGGAGAACGGTCACCTCCCGGTCCGTGCGGTCGGCCGACGTCCGCGGACACCGCTCCAGTTGTTCGGCGACGTCCTCGACGACCCGGGCGTTGGCCGTGGCCGTCGTGGCCAGCACGGGCACCCCCGGGCGCAGTCCCGCGAGCAGATCGCGGATGCGCTGGTAGTCCGGGCGGAAGTCGTGCCCCCAGTCGCTGATGCAGTGGGCCTCGTCGACCACGACGAGCCCGGTCCGCGAGGCGAGGTCGTCCAGCAGCTCGCTGCGGAAGCGCGGGTTGTTCAGCCGCTCCGGGCTGACCAGCAGCAGATCGACGGCGTCGGAGCGCACCTCCTCGACGATCGGCTCCCACTGCGTGGGGTTGGAGGAGTTCAGGGTGACGGCCCGCAGGCCGGCCCGGGCGGCGGCGTCGACCTGATCGCGCATGAGGGCCAGCAGCGGCGAGACGATCAGGGTCGGGCCGGCCCCGGCGGCCCTGAGCAGACTGGTGGCCACGAAGTAGACCGCGGACTTGCCCCATCCCGTGCGCTGCACGACCAGGACCCGCCGGCGGTGCGCGACGAGGTCGACGACGGCCTCCAGCTGGCCGCTGCGGAACTGCGCCGAGGGATCGCCGACGAGCCCGCGCAGACACTCCAGGGCCGCGGCCCGCACGTCCCGGCCGTCGTCCGGTTCCCGGTGACCGGCCGGTTCCCGGCCATCGTCCGGTTCCTGCGCGTCGGACTGTCCTGTGTCGGACTGTCCTGCGGTGGGCCGTCCTTCGCTGCACATCCCCCGATCCTCTCGCGCGTACCCCCGCCGGGGGACGGGACGGCTCGGGCGGTGTAGGACGTTCCCTGAGGCCACGTCGGAAAACCGACGCCGCGGGCGAATCGCGTGCCGTGCCCGCCGTCCCCCTCGGTGAACTCGGAAGAGGTCGATGCCGTGACAGCACAACCCCTGCCCAAGCCCCCCGCCGGAGACGACAGGGAGCTGCTCGTCGGCGTCGACGTCGGCACCACGAGGGTCAAGGCGCTCGCCGTCCGCCCCGACGGCGCTCCCGTGGGGGCGGGCGAGCGCACCACCCCGTGGCGCCGGGACGGTGGCCGCACCGAGGTCGACATGGACGAGCTGTCCGGCGTGACCGTCGCGGCGGTCCTGGATGCCGTGACAGCGGCCCACCAGCTGTGGGCCCGGGGACGGCCGGTGTCGGTCCTGGGGATCGGGTTCACGGGCATGGCGGAGACCGGTGCCCTGCTGGACCGCGCGGG
Organism: Actinomycetota bacterium; assembly: GCA_030837505.1. Classification (GTDB taxonomy): domain Bacteria; phylum Actinomycetota; class Actinomycetes; order Actinomycetales; family Kineosporiaceae; genus JAUPKJ01. Next base: position 6,024 of record JAUPKJ010000123.1, on the reverse strand, counting down.
CAGGCCGTGCGCCCCCGGACTGGCCTGGTACGACCTGCGGGCCGAGCCGGAGCGGATCCGCCTGGCGGCCCCCGGGACAGGGTTCGAGCAGATCACCGGGCTGCAGCTGGGCCCGTTGCCCTCCCTGGCGAAGATCCTCTGGCTGTGGGAGAACCTGCCCTCTGCGCGTTCCGCCGTCCGTCATCTGAGCGTGGGGGAGTGGATGGTGCGTTGTCTGGGCGGCGAGGAGGCCGGGGAGCTGTCCCTGCTCAGCCGCACCGGGATGTGGGAGATCGCCGAGAACCGGCCGTGGCCCGTCGCCCGGGAGCTGCTGGGCAGAGATCTTCTACCGGACCGGGCCGTCCTGGCCGGGACTCCTCTGGGGGTCGCCGGGCCCGGGAGCCCTGCGGCCCTGCGCGGGGCGACCCTGACGGTCGCGGGGCACGATCATCAGGTCGCGGCCTTCGCCGCCGGTGCGGCCCGGCCGGGGGTGCTCTTCGATTCCCTGGGCACGGCCGAGGCCCTCGTACGGCACCTTCCGGTGCCGTCGCACGACCCGGGGCTGGGTCGGCGCATGGCCGGGGCAGCGGGGCACGGGGTGTCCGTGGGGCGGGCCGTCGTCCCGGACCAGCTGTGCGTCCTGGCGGGGATGGTCACAGGGCTGACCCTCGAACGGGTCGCCGGCCTGCTGGGGATGAACTCCCGCCAGGCCCGGCACGGGTTGGGGCTGGCGGCCGAGGAACTGGCCGGCAGCGACCTGAACCTGAGCGGGTGGGACGGTGAAGGTCTGACCATTTCGGGGATCGGGGACGACGCGACCCCCGCGGCCCTGTGGCGCGCGGCGGTAGCGGGGCTGACGGGGGCGTGCGATCGGCTCCTGGCCCGGGTCGAGGAGATCGCCGGTCCCCGGACGGCGACCGTCGTCGCGGGGGGCTGGGTCAACAACCCGGCCGTCGAGGGGGCCAAACGGCGTCAGCACGGGTCCTTCCGGCGCAGCGAGGTCCAGGAGGCCGGCGCGGTCGGGGCCGCGGTCATGGCGGGGATCGCGGCGGGGGTCCTGCAGCGTCCTGCGGCCGGTGCGCTTCCGCGGTGGAGGGACGGCCGTCGGTGCGACGACCCGATCGAGGTCCCCCGGCCGGGCCCCGTGGGTTTCCCCGGCGGTTCCTGACCCGATGCGGTTCGACCCGACACCGGACCTGACCCGACACCGGACCTGAGGGGAACGGCCCCGTCCCGCTGGGGGCGGGGCGGGGCCGTCCGGGTCGATCCCGTGTGGTGCGTTCGTCAGTGCTCCGCCGCGATCCGGGGGCCCTTGGGCTGTCCGATGGACTCCAGGAGCCCGGTGAACCAGGGCTGGTCGGTGTCGAAGGCCTTGCCGCCCTTGACCCGCGGGAACTCCACGGCCCGCAGACGGTCGCCGTTCTCCTCGTCGTGCCCGATCAGGCCGCTCTCACCGCGCAGGGCGCACTCGACGGCCAGGTCGGTGCAACCCTTGATCAGGCGCAGGTCGTCGGTGTTGGCCGCGGCGGACCGCGAGAAGTAGCCGCTCTTCTGGACCATGGTCTTCTCGGCGCCGACCAGGGAGGCGAACTGCTTGGCGAACCAGGCCCCCGGGTTGATCGTGTCGATCTTGACGTGGCCGAAGGCGTCGCGCAGGGGCTCCTCGCCCCGGGCGATCATCTCTTCGACGATGGTCTCGACGCCGGCACCCTCCGACAGGAAGATGTTGACGCAGTCGTGCTCGTCCATGACGGCCTTGAGGCGCTTGGCCTCCTGCTCGATGTCGAAGCCGAGCTCTGGCACGTAGACGGCGTGCACGTCCCACCGCTGGGCCGTGTTGCCGAAGCCGGCGAAGGTCCGGCCGGCGAGCGACTCGCGGTACTTCAGGGCGGTCGCGGCAGTGAGCCACCCGCAGTGACGGCCCATGACCTCGTGGACGATGAGCATGCGCGGGTTGGAGCTGTGCTCGGCGAGGATGTTCCGGGCGAACAGCGCCCCCTGCTCGGCGGCCGTCCAGGCTCCCAGGCTCTGGCGGACGGGGACGACGTCGTTGTCGACGGTCTTGGGCAGGCCGACGACGGTGAGTTCGTACCCGTTCTCGTGCAGGTAGGCGGCCAGATCGGCGGCGGTCGTGTTGGTGTCGTCCCCGCCGATGGTGTGCAGGACGTCGATCTTGTCCCGGGTCAGCTGCTCGGCGGCGACGTGCAGGGGGTCCTGGCCCTCGGTGACGAGCCCGCGCTTGACGCAGTCCTTGACGTTGGTGAGCTTGACGCGGCTGTTGCCGATGGGGCTGCCGCCGAAGCGGTGCAGCAGATGGGCGTTGGTCCGGTCCTCGGGGGTGACGGTCACGGAACGGCCCGCCAGCAATCCGGCGTACCCGTTGAGGTAGCCGATGATCTCGATCTCGGGGGCGATCTCCGTGTAGCGCTCGATGAGACCACCGACGGCCGAGGAAAGGCAGGGGGCCAGGCCTCCGGCGGTGAGCAGTGCGACGCGACGAACGGGCATGACGTGGTCTCCGGTGGTCGGCATTCGATGCGGATGTTCGTGTGGACGGCACGCCATTGTGCTCATCCCAACCCTGGGGCGTGCTTCGGGACGCGCACAGCACCGTGGAGGGGTCCCGAAACACACCCTAGCCGCGCACCGGCGCCTCCGATCGCACCACAGGTCCCGGTGGGAGCAGCGAGCAATCGGCCATGCTGCCACCGGGGACGCACCGGGCAGGCGATCCACGCCGGGGACTTCCGTCGGTCCCCACCCGTCCGGCGTCCCTCCTGCTGCGCGATCTGCGCCGGGCGGGTGATTCGGGGCCGTGGGGGTCACGGCCGCGCCCGGATGGTCCGAATAGGTGAAGGCGGGGCCATCGCGGAACCCGTCGAGCGCTGTCCGCTGCCGGAACTCGAGGAGACGCCAGTGCCGTCCTTGCCCACCGTCGAACCTTCCCTCCTGCTGCGAGCCCTGGACGTGGGATACCTGGTCCAGGACATCAGCGGGGCTCCGATCGATGCCGATCCGCGGACCAGGCAGCTGTTGGGGAGCTGGTCCCCCGAGCAGGACCCGCTCGAAGGGTGCGTGGACAAGGGCCGTCTGCCCCTGCCCGCCGACCGCCGACCCGTCGCCGTGGCGCTGCTCAGCCCCCGCCCGGTACGGGGCGTCGTCCTGGGGATCCCGAACCGTTCCGAGCGATCGGAGACCTTCAGCTGGTTCCGTGTGGACAGCGCCGTCCTCGACCGGGACGCCGACGGTGCCCCGCTGTCGGTGGTCTCCCTGCTGGTGGCGCTGTCCCCCGAGGAGACGATGTCCCCGGTGGCCCCCCTCCTGTCCCAACGCGGCCTGTCCAGTGGCCTCGCGGGGCGCACGGCGGGGACGTCCGCCGGGGAGACCGCCGGGGAGTCCGCGGACCTGCCCCCGGTGCCCGGTCCCCGGACCGCCTCGGGGGCGGTGCGCCGGGAGGCCGAGAGCTGGATCGGCTACGGCCAGTCCTGGAACCGGAAGGACGAGGAGGAGCAGGAACGCGGTGCCCAGGGCACCGCCCCCTCCACGGAGCCCCCGGAACCCGTCCACGCCACGACGGACCGTGCCACGACGGACCGCACACCCTCGCCCACCGGCCAGGGCATGCAGTATCTCGGCCGGCCCGGCGAGGTCACCGGACGGCTCGACTCGGACGGCCGGTTCATCGAGGTCGCCGGCCCCGTGCGCGATTTGTTCGGTCTGGCCGTGGAGGAACTCCTCGGCCGCTCCCTCGCCGGGCTCGTGCACGCCGAGACCACCGACCGGCTGCACGCGGCCCTCGCCGCCGCCTGGATCGCCGACGGCGGAAAGGCCAGGGTCCGCTGTCGCCGCTCCGACGGCGAACTGCGCTGGGTCGAACTGCACGTGCACCGGGATCGTCGGGACGGCCCGGAGGCGGAGGGTGAACCCGAGCTGCGGATCGTCATCCAGGACGTGCACCAGCAGGTTTCCGCAGCGCCCCGCCCCGACCAAGGCGGCGACCCGTCGACGGGCGAGCGGCTGACGATGGTCTCGATGCACGACCGGAGAGGAAAGTTCCGCTATGCCTCGCCCACGGCCTCGCGGCTGCTGGGACACCGCTCGGAGTCCCTGGTGGGTCGGGACCTGGCCGAACTCGTGCACCCGGAGGACCGCGGCGTTCTGCTGACGGCCTGGGAACAGGCGGCGAAGGGCGAGCCCGTCACCGTGGAGTACCGGATGCTGCGGGCCGACGCCTCCTGGCAGTCGGTCGTCTCCCAGCTGCGGCCGGTGCTCGACGTCGACGGCAGCGTGCTGGAGTTCCAGGCGAGCACGTGCTCCGGGTGCCGGAAGAGCCTGGCCTCCGGCCCGAGGCGGCGCAGCACGGACGCCGTGTACAGCAGGGCACTCGAATGCGTCGAGTGCGGAGTGGCCCAGCTGAGCCCGGACGGCCGTTTCCTGCGCATGAACGACAGAATGGTGGAGCTCCTCGGCCGGCAGCGGATCCAGGCCGAGGGCAAGTCCCTGGAGGTCTTCCTCGTGGAGCAGGACCGGGGGCTGACCACGCGGCTGCGCCGGGAGCTGGTCCGCGGCCATCAGGACCTGTTGCGCACCATGATCACAATTCGGCGCAACGACGGCTCGACGGTGCCGGCGAACATCGAGCTGACCCCGGTCCGGGACGAGGCCGGCGTGGTGCACGGCGTCATCGCCAAGATGCGTCAACGGGAGGTTCCTGCGACCGAGGCCACCCCGCGCAGCCACGACCGTCTCACGGCCGCGGGCACCCCGGTGCTCCTGCGGGAGCGGGTCGAGGAGATCCTGGCGCAGGGGCGCAGATTGGCGCTGCTGGAGATCTCGGTGGACGGAATGCGCCGTATCAACGAGGAGCGCGGCAGGAACGCCGGGGACCAGATCCTCGTGACCCTCGTGCAACGGCTGCGGTCGGGGACCCGCACGGGCGACACGGTGATCCGGCTGGGGGACGACCGCTTCGTGACCCTGTGCCCGGACGTCGACGCCGAACAAATCGAACCCGTCGCGCAGCGTCTGTGCCGGAGCCTGGCGGCCCCCGTGGAGGGCATCGGCTCGGTGACGGTCTCCGTCGGCGCCACCACCTGGAGGCTGGGGGACACCATGGAGTCGCTGCTGCAACGGCTCGCGGGGCAGATCGAGGCGGTCAAACGGGCCGGGGGAGCCGGCTGGGCCCTGGTCTGAGAGTTTCGGGAGGTCGGCGGCCGGAATCCTATGGAGTCCGCCCGGTCGCCCCGTCCCGGTAGGGCCCGGCCCCGCCGACGAAGGCCTCGACCTGGGGTCCGGACATGATCCGGGCCCGGACCGGGTCGCAGCCCAGACGGCGGGTGAGGGCGTCGACGTCGAGCTCGTGTCGCCAGGCCACGAGAACGACGTTCCCGTAACGGCGGCCCGAGAAATGGGCGGGCTCGGCTATCAACGCGACGTTCTCGAAGCGGAGCAGGGCTGTGGCAGCCTCGTGCCGGGAACAGTTCATGTGCCGGGAATCGGCCATGTTGGCCAGGTAGAGACCGCACGGGCCCAGCACCCGCAGGACCTCGTCCAGGAACTCCACCGTCGTCAGGTGCTCCGGCACGGTGCTGCCGAGGAAGGCGTCCCGCAGCACGACGTCCTGACTGGCCGGCCGGAACTCGCCCAGCCCGGCCCGGCCGTCGGCGACCCGCAGGCGCAGCGCCCGGCCGGAGCGCAGCCCGAAGGACTTCTTGGCGTACTCCAGAACGTCCGGGTCCAGTTCCAGGACGACCTGGTGCGACCCGGGCCGTGTGGCCGCGACGTACCGTGGCAGGGTGCAGCCGGCCCCGCCCAGGTGCGTGACGCGCAGCGGGTCCAGCTCCTGCGCGGCGAGGTCGAGGACGATCGCCATCCACCGGACGTACTCGAAGTCCAGTCGCAGCGGGTCGTGCAGGTCGACGTGACTGCAAGGGACCCCGTTGACGAACATGGTCCAGCCACCGCGCCCGTCCTCGTCCGGGATCAGTGCCGCGGTGCCCGTGGCCACGGGCACCTGGCCGCGCTCGGCGTGGGGCGCGGCCCGGC
>JAUPKJ010000122.1 GCA_030837505.1 Actinomycetota bacterium | reverse complement strand
CGTCGGCCGGGACCAACCGCGCGCCCGGGGCCACGGGGGCGGCCGCCCCGCGACCGATCTGCGCGATCACGCCGTCGCGCAGGAGGAGGTCCACGGGGTCGCCGCCCAGCGGCCTGACCCCGCGCACGAGGACGGTGCCCGGGCCGGACGAACGGTTGGCGGCGTCCGGGCGGGACGTGTCAGGGCTGACGCTCATCGGGCGCCTCCCGCGGTGAGGTCGCGCGCGGTGCGGCCCGCCGAGACCGTCAGACCCGGGGTGGGGGCCCGGTCCGGCGGGGCCGATCGTTCGCCCGACAGCAGCAGGTACAGCACCGCCATCCGGACCGAAACGCCGTTGGACACCTGCTCGACGATCGTGGAGCGCGGGCAGTCGGCGGCCTGCGCCGAGATCTCCAGTCCCCGGTTCATGGGGCCGGGATGCATGACCACGGCCCGCTCCGGGAGCATCCCCAGGCGCCGCGCGTCCAGGCCGTAGCGGCGGGAGTACTCCCGGGCACTGGGGAAGTACGCGGCGTTCATGCGCTCGCGCTGCACGCGCAGCATCATGACGGCGTCGACCCGGCCGTGCTCGCCCTGCAGGGCGGCGTCCAGGTCGTAGGAGGTCGCGCAGGGCCACGTCCCGACCCCCACGGGCAGCAGCGTGGGAGGCGCCACGAGGGTGACGTGGGCCCCCAGGGTGTTCAGCAGGCGCACCCCCGACCGGGCGACCCTGCTGTGCAGGACGTCGCCCACCAGGACGACGCGCAGGCCCGCCAGGTCGGTCCCCGGCTCGCCGACCAGGTGGCGGCGCAGGGTGAAGGCGTCGAGGAGGGCCTGGGTCGGGTGCTCGTGGGTGCCGTCGCCCGCGTTGACCACGCAGCCGCGCGTCCAGCCGCTGACGGCCAGGCGGTGCGGGGCCCCGGAGGCCGGGTGCCGCACGACCACGGCGTCGGCGCCCATGGCCTCCAGGGTCAGGGCGGTGTCCTTCAGGCTCTCGCCCTTGGAGACGCTCGACCCCCGGGCCGAGAAATTGATCACGTCGGCCGACAGGCGTTTGGCGGCGGCCTCGAAGGAGATGCGGGTGCGCGTGGAGTCCTCGAAGAAGAGGTTGACGACGGTGCGGCCGCGCAGGGTCGGGAGCTTCTTGATCTCCCGCTGCTGGGTGACGGACATCTGCTCTGCGACGTCGAGGATCGTCACGGCGGAGTCGCGGTCGAGGTCGGCTGTGGACAGCAGGTGCCTCATGCGCGGGCCCGTTCGATACGTACGAGGTCGGTCCCGTCGACCTCCCGCAGGCTGACGTGCACCCGCTCGGTCAGGGACGTCGGCAGGTTCTTGCCCACGTGGTCGGCACGGATCGGCAGTTCCCGGTGTCCTCGGTCGACGAGCACGGCCAGACGGACGGCGCGGGGGCGACCCACGTCCGACAGGGCGTCGAGGGCTGCCCGGATGGTCCGGCCCGAGAAGAGGACGTCGTCGACGAGGACCACGACCTTGTCGTCGATCCCCTCGGGGGGAAGGTGCGTGGCGCCGGGGGCGCGAGTGGGCTGACGCCGCAGGTCGTCCCGGTGGAGCGTGACGTCGAGGGAACCGACGGGGATGGGTCCGCCCTCGATCTCGGTCAGCCGCTCGGCCAGACGGTCGGCCAGGGTCACCCCTCTGGTGGGGATCCCCAGCAGGACGAGGTCCTGGCTGCCCTTGTTGCGTTCGAGGAGTTCGTGGGCGATCCGTGTGAGGGACCGACGGATCTCCGAACTCTCCAGTACCGTGTGGCCTGCGAGATCTTCGTCTTCCCGCGGGCTGTCGGGGGTCGTCACGTGCCACCTCCTTGCCCGCCTCACGGGACGGTTCTTTAAAGGAGCCCGTCCCGGGGGACAGGTCGTCGAAGGACGGACGGCCAGGAGAGTATCAGCCGCCCCGTCCATCCTCCCCGACGGCGGTGGACAGCCCGTCACCGCCGTCACCCTGCGAGGAAGTCTCACCCGTCCGGCCCCAGACTTTTCGGTACATTCACCCCCAAACGGGCGAGCGAAGCGTGTTGATCGGCATGGATTCGGCGTTCCTGCTTGACGAAACTAGTCACTCTCCGTGACCATCACCGCATGGCCTCCGATTACGCACGGGCACTGGGCGCCCGACTCCGCGCCATCCGCACCCAGCAGGGCCTGTCCCTGCACGGTGTCGAGGAGAAGTCCGAGGGCCGCTGGAAAGCGGTCGTCGTCGGCTCCTACGAACGCGGGGACCGGGCTGTCACCGTCCAGCGGTTAGCCGAGCTGGCGGACTTCTACGGCGTGCCGGTGCAGGCACTGCTACCGGACGCTGCCCCGACGGGCAGCAGCGAACCACCCCCCAAGCTCGTCCTCGACCTGGAGCGGCTTCAGTCCGTCCCGGCCGAGAAGGCTGGGCCGTTGGCTCGCTACGCCGCAACAATTCAGGGGCAGAGAGGTGACTACAACGGCAAGGTTCTCTCCATCCGCACGGATGACCTGCGAACCCTCGCGGTGATCTACGACGTCCCGCCGGCTGTGCTGGCGGAACAACTGATCACGTGGGGCGTCCTGAACGCCGACGCCCGACGGGCTGTCGCGTCCGAGGACTGACGTTCGCTCTCTCCGCCCTGCCCGGTCCTGGCGGGGCGGAGAGAAACCCTTCCGGTGGGCGATGTTCCGCCCACCGGCGAAGTGCGGTGCGCGCAGACGGCGCGCCCCGTACCGAACCGGACCCCGCCCACGGGTCCGACTCCCGGACGCCGATCGCGGCTGTCCGGGGACCGGTCGGTCCCGGGCAGCCGCGAGGCTTTTTCCCGCACGGTCGTTGCCGTGCCGCTCACCCCGTGACCGAGGACTTCACCTCCATCAGACGGGCCAGGAGCCCGTTGACGAAGGCCGGGGACTCGTCGGTCGACAGGCTCACGGCCAGTTCCACGGCCTCGTCGATGGCCACGGCATCGGGGACACCGTCGTTGAAGAGCAGTTCCCAGGAGCCGATCCGCAGGAGAGCGAGATCGACCCCCGGCATCCGGTCCAGGGTCCAGCCCTGGGAGTAGGTCGAGAGCAGTTCGTCGATGCGCTCCCGGCGGGCGACGACCCCCTCGACGATCTGCGCCGCGTATTCGGGGAACGGGCGGTCGTCCGTGGCGATCCGGTCCTTCAGGACGCTCAGAGGTTCCAGGCCGCGCTGGTCGGCCTCGAACAACACGTCCAGGGCCCGCTTGCGAGCCTTGCTGCGGGCACCCATGGGCGATCAGTCGTTGACACGACCGAGGTATTCCCCGGTCCTGGTGTCGACCTTGACCCGGGTGCCGTTCTCGAGGAACAGCGGCACCTGGATCTCGTATCCCGTCTCGACGGTGGCCGGCTTGGTGCCGCCGGTCGAGCGGTCGCCCTGCAACCCGGGCTCGGTGTAGGTGATCTGGAGGACCACGGAGGTGGGCAGCTCCACGTACAGGGGCGCCCCCTCGTGCATCGCCACGATGGCGTCCTGGTTCTCCAGCAGGAAGTTCGCGGAGTCCCCGACGGTGGCCGTCGAGATCGTCAACAGGTCGAAGGACTGGGTGTCCATGAACACGAAGTCCTCGCCGTCCTTGTACGAGAACTGCATGTCGCGTTTGTCCACGGTCGCCGTCTGGACCTTGGTGCCGGCGTTGAAGGTCTTGTCGACCACCTTGCCGGACATGACGTTCTTCAGTTTGGTCCGGACGAAGGCACCTCCCTTGCCCGGCTTGACGTGCTGGAACTCCACGACGGTCCACAGCTGGCCGTCGAGATTGAGCACGAGGCCGTTCTTCAGGTCGTTCGTTGTCGCCACGGTGGGTATGTCCTCGCAGGCGATAGGGGCGCCGTCACGGCGCCGCAGGTCAGGGGTCAGGGGTCACTGTAGTGCGTGCCGGGGGCCCGGCGCAGACAGCCGGTCGGGCCGGGCGGGCCCGCCCGGTGGCCCGCACGGTGCCCTCAGCGGGCCGCGACGGCCCGAAGGGCCAGGTGGTACCCGTCGAGGCCGAAGCCGGCGATCGTGCCCGTGGCCACGGCCCCCACGACACTCGTGTGGCGGAACACCTCGCGGGCCGCAGGATTGGACAAGTGCACCTCCACCAGGACGAGACCGGCCCCCGTGACCATCGCACAGGCGTCCCGCACCGCGTACGAATAGTGCGTGAACGCCGCCGGGTTCAGTACCACCGCCGAACGGGTGTCCACTGCCTCGTGCAGCCATCCCACGAGCCGAGCCTCGTCGTCGGTCTGCCGGACGTGGACGGACAGGCCGAGCCGCGCCCCCCAGCCCTCGCAGGCGGCCGTCAGGTCGTCGATGGTCTCGTGGCCGTAGATCTCGGGCTCCCGGATCCCCAGTCGGCCCAGGTTGGGACCGTTGAGGACCAGAACCCGACGCGGATCGGCGTCAGCGGGCGCTGTCATGGTCCGCAAGCCTACGGCGCGACCCCGTGGTCGGGACCCGTGGTCGGGACCCGCCGCACGTGGTCGGGGAACCCGCCGCGGACGCCGGGACGCCGGGAAGCAGGCGTAGGGTCACAAGCGTGGCGGAACCTCCTTCGATCTGCACCCCTGTGCAGTGGCTCACCGATGTACGCGAGTTGCACGCGATCGCACAGGAGGGTCTCACCTACGCAAGTTCTCCCTATGACCTCCAGCGGTACCAGCGCCTGCTCGACCTGGCCGAGAGAATGGCCACGGCCCTCGCCGACGGCGACCCGGACCCGATAAAACTGGAGCTGACCGAGGACGCCGGCTACCTCACGCCCAAACTCGACCTGAGGGCGGCCGTGCACGACGAGGCCGGCCGGATCCTGCTCGTGAAGGAGACCGCGGACGGCTGCTGGTCCCTGCCCGGCGGCTGGGCCGACGTCAACGAGTCGCTCGTGGAGGGCACGGTCCGCGAGGTCCTGGAGGAGAGCGGCTACGAGGTCGTCGCCGAACGCCTCCTGGGAATCTACGAACGCGAACGCTGGGGCCACCCTCCCCTGATCCACTTCACCCTCAAGGCCGTCCTGCGCTGCCGCCTCGTCGGAGGCTCCCCCACCACCAGCGCCGAGACCGCCGCCTGCGGCTGGTTCGCCCGCGACGACGTCCCGCCCCTGTCCCTCACGCGCACCTCCCCGCAGATCCTCCGGCGGGTGTTCGAGCACTACGACGCCCCGGACCTGCCCCCGGACCTGGACTGACGGGGGCGGACGAGACACCGGGGCGAGCGCGGCTCCCGGAACGGCCCCCAGGCTCGAACGCCTGCAGGACCGAACGAGAACCGCGCTCGCCCGTCATCGCACCACAGCGCGCCCGGGCCCCGACGACTGACTCATCCGTCGGAGGTGTTTCGCCTCTCCGGACGTGGTCCGTACCTGATCAGCCGCCCGTGGGGGTCCAACCCGAGCAGGAACCGCCGTCCTCGCACACCCTGAACTGATAAATGTT
>JAUPKJ010000121.1 GCA_030837505.1 Actinomycetota bacterium | reverse complement strand
TCGTACGGCGGCAGGAAGGCGTCGACCGCTGCGGGGTCGGGCAGTTCGATCCGTTCGACGGCGTGCGTGAGGATGAAGCCGTCCATGCAGACCATCACGGGCAGGGACAGTTCCTCCGCGATCCGGAAGGCCTGTACGTGCAGGTCGACGGCCTCCTGGTTGGACCGCGCGTACAGCTGCAACCAACCGCTGTCGCGTTGGGACAGCGAGTCGCTGTGGTCGTTCCAGATGTTGATGGGGGCCCCGATGGCCCGGTTGGCGACCGTCATGACGATCGGCAGGCCCAGCCCGGAGGCGTTGTAGACGGCCTCGGCCATGAACAGCAGCCCCTGGCTGGCCGTGGCGGTGTAGGTGCGGGCCCCCGCGGCGCTGGCCCCGATCGCCACGGACATCGCGGAGAACTCGCTCTCCACGTTGAGGTACTCGCAGCCGGGCAGGTCACCGGACTTCACCAGGCGCGAGAGCCCCTCGACGATGTGGGTCTGCGGGGAGATCGGGTAGGCACAGATCACCTCGGGCCTGCACGCGGCCACGGCCCTGGCCACGGCCTGGGACCCCTCGATCTGGTGCACCTGGCGTCCCACCGTGTTGTCAGGCACGCGACAGCTCCCGGTCCTTGTCCAGTTGGTCCCGGACGATCCTGAAGGCCTGCTCGGCGGCGGCGACGTTGCCCTCGCCGATGCGTCCGGGGAAGGTCGATCGGATGGCGGCGGCCACCCGCGCGAGTTCGACGGTACCCGTGAGGGCGGCGAACCCGCCGAGCAGGGCTGCGTTCGGCAGGGGCCGTCCGACGTGGCGCGCTGCGAGTTCCGCTGCGGGCACGGCCACGCAGTGCCCGTGGGGCAGGGCGCGGACCTGCTCGGTCAGCGGCAGCTGGGAGGGGTCGCGCTCGGAGTTGATCAGAACGTGCCCCTCGGGGAGCAGACCGCTGCACACGTCGACCTGGCCGAGCAGGGTCGGGTCCTGGATGACGACGGCATCGGGCTCGACGATCGGCTCGCGCAGCCGGATCTCGGCCGAGTCGATCCGGCAGTAGGAGATGACCGGGGCCCCGGTGCGTTCGGATCCGAAACTGGGGAACGCCTGGGCGTGACTGCCGTCGAGGAAAGCCGCCATGGACAGCATTTCCGCCGCCGTGACGACGCCCTGTCCTCCACGGCCGTGGATACGTACCTGGAACACGCCGCCTCCCCATGAATTGCGGACCCCCGATGCGGTCCTGTCGAACGAGAACGTAGCCCGGGCGCCCTGCGAGGCCCGGGCCGTTCGTCCCTACCATAACGTGTTTATTGTCTAATATGTCTGGACCGTAGGGGGCTCCAATGTGCTTTCTGGCCGGTCAGAGGCTGAATTCCGGGGGAAAAAGTATCCTCGGGGTGATTTGCGTGTCGCAGGTGTGGGCGTGTCGCCCGAGCCTCCGAGGGTGTGGAAATCGCGGTCGAAAGGGGTTGAAGAAAGGGATGAAGGGGGTCAATTGTTCGACACTAGAGAGCGAATTGACTCCCCCTTCAGAACGGACATAAAAGACGTCGGCCGCCTCGGGGTGAGCCGGAACCCTCTTTGCCGCTCGCCGCCGAAAGGATTTCTGCCGTATCTCACTGGTCGCCCGCGGACGCCCTGGTCCGCAGGAGCCTGCGCAGGGAGTCCAGGCGCGCGGGCCCGGCCGGCCCCGCGGCCCCCGAGGCGACATGGGCGTCCAGTCCGCACTCCGGTTCGTCGTGCGTGCACCCTCGCGGGCAGGAACCGGTCCCGGCTGCCAGCTCGGGGAAGTGGTGCACGATCCGGTCCGGTTCCACGTGGGCCAGTCCGAAGGAACGCACCCCCGGGGTGTCGACCACCCACCCTCCTCCCGGCAGCCGCAGCGCCAGTGCGGAGGACGATGTGTGCCGGCCGCGGCCCGTCACCACGTTGACCCGGCCGATGTCCCGATGCGCTCCGGGAACGAGAGCGTTCACCAGGGTGGACTTGCCCACCCCCGAATGCCCGACCAGCGCCGTCACCGAGCCGGCCAGCGCCGCGGCCACGTCGGCGAGCCCCTCGACCCGCACGCCGCCCGCCGCCGGGTCCGGCACGAGACTGGTCACCACGGAGGGCACGTCCAACGGCGCGTAGTGGCCGCAGAACTCCTCTGGGTCGCGCAGATCGGCCTTGGTCAGCACGAGCAGCGGACGCAACCCCGCGTCGTACGCCGCGACCAGACAACGGTCGATCAGACGGGGACGCGGCTGCGGGTCGGTCAGGGCCGTGACCACGGCGAGCTGATCGGCGTTGGCCACGAGGGGTCGCTCGACCTGGTCCGTGTCGTCGGCACTGCGGCGCAGGATCGAGGTCCGCGGCCGGATCCGCACGATCCGGGCCAGGGCCCCCGCGGCCCCCGAGACGTCCCCCACGAGGTCGACGAGATCCCCGACGACGACCCCCGTCCGCCCGAGCTCCCGGGCCCTCATCGCGGTCACCACGGCGGCGGCAGGATCCGACGTCGAGAAGTCACCCACCAGACACGTGCACCGGCCGCGGTCGACCGTCAACACCTGCGCCCCGACGGCGTCGGCATGACGCGGACGCTCCTTGGACCGGGGGCGGGTACCCCGAGGATTGGGGCGGATCCGCACGTCGGACTCGTCCCAGTTCCTTCCCGCGCGCTTGCTCATCGGTTCGCCGCGTCCGCGGCCTCTCCCGAGAGCATGGCCTCCCACAGATCCTCGAAACCCGGCAGAGTCTTGGCCGTCGTGCCGATGTCGTCGACGCGCACCCCCGGCACGCGCAGCCCGAGCACGGCCCCGGCCGTGGCCATCCGATGATCGTCGTAGGCCGTGAAGTCCCCCGGGCCCAGGGGCCGAGGACGGATGATCAGACCGTCCTCGGTCTGCGTGACATCGCCGCCCAGCCGGTTGATCTCGGTGGCGAGGGCTGCGAGCCGGTCGGTCTCGTGCCCGCGCAGATGCGCGATCCCCCGCAGGCGGGAGGGGGCCTCGGCCAACGCGGCCAGAGCAGCGACCACGGGGGTCAACTCCCCGGCAGCGTGCAGATCGACGTCGAGCCCGAACAGCTCGCCCGTCCCCTGGACCGTCAGCCCCTGCGGGGTCAGCGTGACCTCGGCCCCCATGGTGTCCAGGATGTCGCGCAGCGCGTCACCGGCCTGGGTCGTGCGCTGGGGCCACCCGGGCACCAGGACCTTCCCCCCGGTGACGACGGCCGCGGCCAGGAAGGCCGCTGCATTGGACAGATCCGGCTCCACCTGCATGTCCAGGCCGCTCATCGGACCGGGCTCGACCCGCCAGCACGAGGGCACGGTGTCGTCGACGACCACCCCCGCGTCCCGCAGCACCTCGACGGTCATGACGACGTGGGGTTCGCTGGGGATCGCCGGGCCCACGTGCTCCACGGTGATGCCAGTCTCGAACCGTGCCCCCACCAGCAGCAGGGCCGACACGAACTGGCTGGAGGCCGACGCGTCCAGACGGACCGTCCCTCCCCGGACCCCGCCCGTGCCGTGGACCGTGAAAGGCAGATGGCCCGTGCCCCCGTCGGTGATCTCGACCCCGAGGTCCCGCAGTGCCGTCACGATCGGGGCCATGGGCCGGTGCCGGGCGCGCTCGTCACCGTCGAAGGCCACCGGGCCCCTCGCCAGGGCCGCCGCCGCGGGCAGGAAACGCATGACCGTCCCGGCCAGCCCGCAGTCGACCGTCGCGGGCCCCCTCAACGCACCGGGGGTGATCTGCCAGTCGGCCCCGAAGGGGGATTCGCCCGGGACATCGGCGATCCGGGTCCCCAGCGAAACCAGGGCGCGTCCCATGAGGAGGGTGTCGCGCGAGCGCAGGGGAGCGCGCAGACGCGAGGGCCCCGCGGCGAGGGCCGCCAGGACGAGGTACCTGTTCGTGAGGGATTTCGAGCCCGGCAGGTGGACAGTGGCGTCGATCGGTTCGACGGCCCTCGGCGCGTCCCATGGCTGCTGGCTCATGGGCAGCGAGCCTAGTGCGTACCGGGACCCTCGCACCGAACCGCCCGGGCGGTTCCGGCGCCGCGTGAGGGGCGTCGGGCGGGGCGGGGCGGGGGTGGTGTCGGTGGGGGTGTCTCGGTCGGGGGGTGTCTCGGCCGGGGGCTGCGTCAGTCGGGCGCGCTGTCCGAACCGGGCGCGGTGCCGGAGCGGACGGTGCCGGAGTGGAACAGGGCTCCCCGACTTGTCAGGGGTGACTCGGGCAGCGGCAGCTCGACGGGGGCGCGGTCCCCCGCCCTGCCGCGCGTGCCGTTCCGGGCCGACGCGTCCCGGCCGCCGTCGGCGGCGTTCCTGCCGGGGAGCGTGTCGAAGGACGGCGTCCGCGGGCCCCGGCGGTCCTCGCGATCGGGGGACATGAGCCATCGGAGCATCTCGACCGACAGCACGGTGCGCCTCTCCTCGTCCGCGATCCCGTTCAGGTGGGTGACCACGAGATCCTCTCTGCGGATCTCGCGCAGGTAGGAGGACAAGGAAGCCATGTGCGTGCTGAGGTCCCGCTGGGCCCGGCGGGAGTCCCGCAGGAAGAGCGCGCCCGTGACGCCGGTGACCACGCCGCTGAGGGCCGAGACGATGGCGGGCCGCAGGCCGTCCCCGTTCCCGATCATGCAGTCGTACAGGGCCACGAGCACTGCGGTGAACACCACGAGAGCTCCGAGGAGCGCGACCCAGCGTCCCCAGGCGTGGGCCGTGCAGGCGCGATGCAGACTGAAACCGTAGGCCTCCGTCAGCCAGGTGGTGAAGGTCTGTTGAGGGGTGGCGCGGGGGACGCGGTCCTGGGGGAGCGCGGTGTCGGCGGCCGAAGGGGGGCTCCCACCGGCGTCGGCGGACGCCGTGAGGTCCGCGAGGGGCGTCCGCAGGACGTCGAGTCGTTCCCGTTGTCGTCTGCGGTCCGCGCGCAGCAGACACTGGCCGACGACGGCGACCGCCACCGCCAGGGTGATCCCGCCGACCGGGACGCTCCAGTTGATCAAGTCGTCCATGACGTGGTGACCTCTCAGGGGGAGCCGGCGGTCGAGGGCTCTGTGGGCAGGACGGCCCGGCACGAGCGGCAGGTCTCCGCAGGTTCGCCGTGGCGGGCGGTCACGGGCGTGCCGGGTCCGACGGATGGGCCGGGTGTGCAGGGCGTGCCGGGGGCACGGTGGCGGGAGGCGGAGACCGGAGCAGGACCGGGCGTGGTCAGGTCGATGCTGCGGCGAGCGGCCCGACGTCCCCGGAGGCGTCCTGTCCCGGCCATGGCCGTCGCGATCGCCTCGGCCTGTTCCAGCAGGAAGTGCCCGCGGGGGGGCAGGTCCCGGGACCGCTGTCCGGAGGGCAGACACACCGGTAGCGGACGGGCCGGTCCTCCGGCCGCGACCGCGTGGCACCAGGCGATCCAGGCGTGGACACCGGGGTCGTCGGCGGGCAGCGCGCCGTCGAAGACCCCCGTCATCAAGGAGCGGCGCAGGGTCGCGGCACGGGCCTGACGGCGGGCCCGGGGCAGGAGCCGTCGGGACCTTCCGACCAGGATCAGCAGGGGGATCTGCACTCCGAGGGAGGCGGCGAGGACTGCCGCCCCCACGGGGGGTGAAACCGGGTCAACGGGGATCACGGGTTCTGCTCTCCATGACGGGGATCGTCTCGCAGCCGACCACTGCTCGCAATCGTTTCACTTCATTCCGTGTTCTTCGAGGGGTGATCGACTCCGGTCGTCATGCGGGCTGTCAAGATCCTGATGAGGTCCTCGTTCTCCATTCCCTGCAGGCGGGCCCGTTCCGTGACGGCTGACTGCAGCAGGGACAAGAAGGCCATGGCTG
>JAUPKJ010000120.1 GCA_030837505.1 Actinomycetota bacterium | reverse complement strand
TGGGGGCGAGGACCGGCGCGGTGGGATTCCTGATCGGCGGGCGACGTCTCGCAGGGTTCCCTCGGAGGACCACCCGGTTGGCGTTCCTGGCCTGTTTCGCGATCCTGAGCACCGGGCAGATCCAGATCTGGGGCGACGGGGTTTTCGGTGCCCAGTACCGGGAAGCAAAGCAAGCACAGGAACTTCTGGGTGATTCAATCTTGATGTCCGAGAGCGAGATGCCTCATGATGCCCGGAGAGATTATTTCTTGAGAGGTCTTCCCCGAGGGACGAAAATTCTCTCCTACTATTTCGATACAGAGGATGGGTCTGTTGTCCTCAGCGGATCCTGTGATGCCTTGCGGGGGCTTTCTTTGCCGTGCCCGAGGAAATTGACGGAGGCCCGGATGCCCCTGCCTGCTTCCACGCCGGCCCTGACGTATTTTTCGCAGGTGCTCAGGAATGACTCGCTGCGCGTTGTGGACGAGAAGTACGTGAAGAACACATCGCTGGCGGGGAGGGACAGTCAAATAGTGCTGTACTCACCTCAAGGCAAGCCCTTGCCCATCAACGGTCTCGACAAGATCGGGTGCAAGCTCTACCCCGGGTGTCTGCCCCTGACGACACCGGACGAGACGTGGCTGATCGGAGGAATACCCACGAAGAGCCACGGCGAGTGGATCGTTTTCTTGGGGGTACTGGGGGTGCTGCAGGTCCTGCTCGCCGCCGCGGTTGCCATGGGCGGCGACGTGATCGCGACGGTGCGGGAGACAGCGTCGCTGGCCGTGGTCACCGGGCGTCGCCGGTGGCTGATCGCCAATTCCCTGTGCCGCACGGCCCTGCCCCTGACCTTGGCCGGGCTACTGGGAACAGCGTTCTACATGCTGCTCCCTGCCGGAATGCTGCACAGAGACGGCAGAACGAGCACCTCCCTGCCCTTGGCCATGGCCACAGTCCTGTGTTCGATCCTGGCAGGGCTGTTCGTCGCGGCCTGGGGCGCCCTGCGGACCGACCGGGCCACCCGTACGTGGCGTCCCGGAGCCTGATCCGCCCAGTTTGAAGACGAGTCCTCGCCTCCGCTCCACGATCAATTCCACGTGCTGGAGAAGGTGAGGGCGAGCCCGGGGCAGCCCGTAAGGCAAGCCGCGGCGACAGGAATCCTCTACAGACCCCCGGTGGGTGTAGAGGATTTCTGTTTCGTGTCGGGTTCGACCCACTGGTAGCGGCGTCGGGGGCTTCGCATCGCTCCCGTGGTGACGACCGCGCCGGTCTCGGTCAAGAGACGCAGACGCTTCAGGACAGTGGTGCGCGACAGGCCGGTGAGCTCGACGAGTTCACTGGTGGTGGCCCCTCCTTTGTTCCGGAGCGCTTCCTCGACGCCGGGCAGCGGGTTGTCGCAGCCCCGTCCGGTCGACCTGACCGAAGTCTTCGGATCGAGCACGTACTGCGCGTAGCGTCGTCCGCCCTCCTTGACGGCCAGCTCCTGGTCGACGAGGTCTCTCAACACTTGACCTGCGGTGATGCGATCCACGCCCCACTGACGCAGCATCGCGTTCGTCAGGTAGCCCTCGCGCAGCATCGCGAGGGCGATCCGATGAGCCGGTGTCGGCAGCTGCGCGTTCAGTCCGGCGATCCAACGGTGTACTTCTGGGCCGAGGAGTTCCGAACGGTTCATGGTGACCACGAAGCTGGTGATGGAGCTGCGAAAGCTCGGTCGGGGCAGGCCTCGGCGTCGTGCCACGTCGAGCATCGCGGGGATCCCTGAGGATCTGTTCCCGGCGACGAGTTCGTTGGACGAGGGGAGATAGGTGTCTGCGAGGAGACTGGCCAGCACGGCGTTACGTGAGGAGGAGATGCCTTCCTCACCGAGTTCGTCAACGAGGACACCGCCGTACAGACCGCCCGGGCTGCGAACGACGAGGCGGTCGCCGAACAGTTCGATCTGTACCTGGGTTCCCCTCGTCACCGGGCTGTAGTCGCGGTGCATGAGCGCGTTGACGACTGCTTCCCGGACGGCTTCGAGGGGATACTCGACCTCGTCCACGCGCCCACCGCGATCGCTGATGACGGCGCGCACAGCGAGGTTGCGGCGGAGCATGAACAAGGTGGTCTCGATCATCTCGGGGAGGGAACCTCGTATCGTCTGGTTGTCGAGGAACCTCGTACCGGAGGAGCGCTCCGGGGAATGCGCGACCACCGAGACCATCAGCTGGGGGAAGAACTGTTGCGGGAACTGCCCGTAGGTAAGGAGTCCGGCGAGCGTCAGGGGTGAACCCGTCGAGGCTTCTGCTGTGATCCCGAGCCGGTACAGAACAGTCGCGTCGTCGGACTGCGCGAGTTTCGGGAACCCGGAGCGTACCCTCCGCAGGGTGCGTCGCACTGCCTCGTCGTCCAGGTGGTCCGTGGAGGTTCCCTCGACGGGTTCACGGTCGTACAGAGGTTGGATCCGCGCGGCCATGACCATCGTGATCTCCGCCTGGGTCATGCGACGGTCACCGTCGCCCCCGCGCAGGTACGAGCCTGCCGCAATGCCCTGCGCGGTGACATAGGCCGGACACTGGTCCGCAGGCATGGGCGGTATCTGCGCCACCACCAACCGGTGGCCCTCGACTTCGACGATCTCAGCGCTGATCCGGAGCGGAGGCGTGATGTCGTCCCGGGACATCTGGACCAGACCGTCACGAAGTGCGACGGGATCGTCCAGCTCGACGAGGCCGAACCCGCTGCGTTCATCGACGCCGAGCAGGATCGTTCCGCCGTCGGTGTTCGCGAACGCGCAGAGGGTCTCGCGGACAGACCTGGGAAGGCCCCCGGCAGCACACTTTGCCTCGATGCCCGTTGGCTCCCCGCCGATCCGTCGCAACGTGGCGAGAATCTCGACGACGTCCTCAGCGCTCATGGCCTCCATCTGACCACTTAACTTAACGCTTGGCAAGTGAAGCGCGAAGTTGGGTGCGAAGTTAGGTGTGAAGCTGTGTGAGGTCCCCTTCGGGGAGGGTCAGGGTCGTTCCGGTCCATTCCCTGCGCAGCCAGCGGTCGTGGGAGGCGACGACCACGCCGCCGGGGGCGCTGCGCAGTGCTTCTTCGAGTTCTTCGACCAGCGTCAGGGAGAGGTGGTTGGTCGGTTCGTCGAGGAGGAGGACGTCCGGGGGGTTCGCGATCAGCACGGCGAGGGCGAGGCGGCGGCGTTGGCCGGTGGACAGCACGCCGATGGGCCGGTTGGCGTCGCGCGGCGGGAGCAGGCCGAGCCGGGACAGGTCGGTGGCGTCGGGCCCGACGACGTCCTGGTAGTACTGCCGGGCAGTGATCCGGGGATCGGGGAATTCCACTTCCTGCGCCAGGAGTTTGATACGGATGTTCTTGGTGCGGCCCACGTAGCCGCTGTCCACAGCGAGATGCCCGGCGATCACCTGAAGCAGGGTGCTCTTGCCCGCGCCGTTCGGGCCCACGACGAGCAGGCGTTCTGCGGTGGTGATGTCCAGGTGGTCGATCGTCAGCCGCGTGCCGACCTCGACGTGGCGCAGCGAGACCGCGACGCGGCGATCTGTCGGTTCTGCGGTGAGGGTCCCCCGGAACGACAGCGGGGTGGGCGGTCTGCGGACCTGGTTCTCGCTCAGCTCGTCCAGACGCTGCTGGGCGTTGCGAACCCGACGGGAGATCTGGCGCTGGACGCGTCCGCCGTGCCGGTCGTAGGCGATCTTGTTGTTGTCCGTGGCCGACCGGTCGTGATTGACCTGACGCGCGGTCGTGCGCACTGAGGTGCGCAGCTCGCTCAACTCCTCCTGCTCGAGGGCGTACTGCTGTTCCCAACGCAGCCGTTCCACCTGCTTGGCCGCGAGGTAGTCCATGTAGTTGCCGCCGTAACGCGTGATGCCCTCACGGCCCTCTTCGAGATCGAGGACGGCCGTGCAGACCTGGTCGAGGAAGACCCTGTCGTGCGAGGCCAGCACCACCGCACCGGGCAGGCGCACCAACTGCTGTTCGAGGAACTCGATCGCCTCGTCGTCCAGGTGGTTGGTGGGCTCGTCGAGAATGAGGGCCTGAGGCCGGCGGATGAGCAGAAGGGCCAGGCCGAGGCGGGCGCGCTGCCCGCCGGACAGGCTGTTCAGCTGTCGGTCCAGCGGCAGAGTGTCCAGGTGGAGGCCTGCCAGGACGAGTTCGGCGCGGTGATCGGCGTTCCACAGGTCGTGGTCCTGGGCCCAGTCGAGCAGTTCGCCGTACCGGGCCAGGGCGGCGCCGTCATTCGGGTGCTCGGCGATGTGTTCGGTGAGGGAGTCCAGCTCCGTCTTGACCGACCGGCTCTCGACGAGGGCGTCGTCGACCATGGCCCGGACGCGGGTGTGCGGCGGGTACGGCAGCTCCTGGGTCAGGTAACCGCAATCGCTCGGCCGCTGGACATCGCCGTCGTCGGCGTCCTCGACGCCGGCCAACAAACGCAGCACCGTGGACTTGCCGACGCCGTTCTCACCGACCACGCCGAGACGGTGCCCGGGCGAGGCCGCCAGCGACACGTCGGACAGGACCCGGCGGTCCCCGTAGAACTTCGATACCGCACGAGCCGAGAGAAGAGAAAGATGAGACACGACAGTGACCGTTCCCGTCCGCCTTGTTCGAATCGCTGACTTATCGGTGCGTTCCGCATTTCTCGCTCATTCCCGCGAAGGGGCGGCAGGAGAAACGCTTCGGCAGTGACCGGCGATTGTTCTCAACGGAGGTGGGAGTACACACGGGCAGGGTACAGCACCCCTCACGGATCTGGACAGAACAGTCCTGTCCGTCGCGTCGCACAGTGACCCGGCTACCAGTGCCTGCGCGAGATCGTCGAAGCACACTGGAACCCCCAAGGATGACCCTGAGCGACCGCGCCGTTGGTAGATTTTGGTCTCTGAGCCGACCCGAACCCGACCCGAACCCACCCTGAAGGACACCCCGAGCCGTGCAGCCCCTGGACGCCGAAGCCAACCTCGCCGACCTGCAGCGCTACGTGGCCGTCATGGAGGCCGAACGCGGTTTCACCGACCGCACCGTGATCGAGCAGGCACTCCAACTCGGCGAGGAGGTCGGTGAACTGTTCAAGGCCCTCCGCAAGAACCAGAACCTCGCCACCGCACGCGGAGCGATCATCGGTAGCGTCGACGAGGAACTCGTCGACGTCCTGATCTACCTGTGCGCGATCGCGAACCGCCTGGACATCGACCTGGCCGACGCCCTGCGCCGCAAGGAGGCTCTGAACGAGACCCGCGCCTGGAGCTGACCCGCGGCCTCCTGCCCGGTCGGGGGAACGAGGCCGCCGGCCACACGTCGGACAGGACCCGGCGGTCCCCGCGGAACTTCGAGACATGACGAAACGAAAGAAGAAAAGGGGACTGGCCAGGCTGGATGGGGTGGAAACTGGGTGCTCTGCCGAACCGCCACCGCCCCTCGGACGTCAGCGCACGTTGAGCGTTGTGTCGGCTACAGTGAGTGAAATGAGTGGTCTGGTCGATGCGCTGGCTGCTGCCGGGTGTCGCGCCCGGATGGTCGAGCGGATCCGCCGTCTCCACCCGGGGCTGCCCGGGCCGGTGATCGCCGCGTTGGGTCGGGTGCCCCGGCACCAGTTCGCGCCCGGTTCACCGCTGGAGGTTGCGTACAACCCGTTCGAGGTCGTACAGCTCCTGCGCGACGAGACCGGGGCGACAGTCAGTTCGGTGTCGGCGCCGAGCATCCAGGCAATCATGCTCGACCAGTTGGACGTGCGTCCGGGAATGCGAGTGCTGGAGGTGGGTTCCGGCGGCTACGACGCCGCCCTGCTCTCCGAACTCGTCGGCCCCACCGGCCTGGTCGTGACCATGGACATCGACCGGCGCGTCACCGACAGGGCCCGTACCTGCCTGGCCGCGACCGGGTACGACCAGGTGATCGTCCTCGACGGCGACGCCGCGCACGGCGCCCCCGACCACGCGCCCTTCGACCGGGTCCTGGTCACCGTCGGCGTGTACGAGGTCGCCGGAGCCTGGGCGGACCAGCTCACCGTCGGCGGGCGGATCGTGGCCCCGCTGGAGCTGCGCGCCGTCACCCGTTCGGTCGTCCTGACCCCCGGCGACGGCGGCGTCCTCCAGGTGAGCGATCCACAGACGTGCGGGTTCGTGCCCATGCGCGGAGTCCTCGGCGCGTCGGGGGCTCCGGTGCGCGTCGAGGTGGACGACGAGGGCTCCTTGGTGAGCGCCCCTCTGGGCCATCCCGGTGTGGACCCCGACGGGCTGCGCGCCGCAGTCGACGCCGGTCCGCAGATCGTGGACACCGGGGTGCACCTCGAACGGATCGACGAAACCCTGGAGAGCCTGGACCTGTTGATGGACCTGGCCCTGCCCGAGAGCGCCTTCCTGGGGGTGACCCCGCAGGTCCGCGACGCCGGTGAGATGTTCCCCGGCCTGTGGACCGCTTACCGGTCCGTCACCGCCGTCGGCGGGTCGCTGGCCGTGCTCGCGGGCGACGGGCAGGCGCCCGTCGGGCAACCCTGCGACCTGGTCGTCCTCGCTTACGGCCCGCACGGCTCCGACCTGGCCCGGGACCAGGCCGAGATCGTGCAAGCCTGGGACGCCGCGGGCAGACCTCACCCGCTCCCCGGCGACCTGCGCGTGAGGTGGGGGCCCGAGGCACCGTCGGGCAGTGTTCCGGACGAGCCCCGGCCCGGTCTCCTCGGACGCAGCACGGTGCTCGTCCGCGGTGCGACGCGCCTCGAAGCCGACCTGTGAGCCCCGGCCCGGCAACAGATCCTCTGCCCACCGACCCCGTGCGGTTCAGCCGGTGAGAGTGCGCCGCATGACCAGACGGGGCATCTTCGAGGCCTGCGCGGCCGTAGTACCGATCACCTCGAAACCGGCTCGTTCGAACATCGACCGGACGCCGACGAAGGACATGGTGGTGTCCATCCGGCCGGGAGGATCGACGGGGTACGCCTCGACGGCCGGTGCCCCGCGGGAAGCCGCGTACCGCACAGCACCCTCGATGAGGTGACGCGTGACGCCCTTGCCGCGGTGCCCGCCGCGGACCACGATGCAGATGATGCTCCAGACCGGGACGTCGTCGACCGGGCGAATGAGCTTGGACCTCGCCAACAGAGGGATGTCGCTGCGCGCACCGATGTTGCACCAACCCACCGGCGTGCCGTCCCGGTACGTGACGACACCGGGCGGGTTCTCGCGCTCGCACAGACGTCGCATGGCCTGTTCGCGGTCGCCCCCACCGAGTTCCCTGATGTCGGCGGCCCCCAGGC
>JAUPKJ010000119.1 GCA_030837505.1 Actinomycetota bacterium | reverse complement strand
GAGCCCGAACCGGTGGCGGAGCCGGAAGAACCACGAGCCGGGGAAGACGGCTCTCGGCAGGACGAAGAAGGCACACAGGTCGTTGACGTCACAGCTCAGGAGGGACCCGTCACCGCGGCGGAGCCCGCGCAGCAAGCGGCGGAGCCCGCGCAGCGACCCGGGTAACCTGGGCCCATGCGCCTGTACCTGCGCTCGGCCGACCGGTTGCCCGACCCGCCCCCCGAACAGACAGACCTGCGTCGTGTGATCGTCGTGGGCATCGTGGTCTGGGCTGTGCTCGGTCTGGCCGCGGTCCTGGCCCGGGGACCACTGGAGGACCACGCGAGCGCCTGGTTCCTGTGGACCCCGCCGATCGGGATCGTTCTGGGAGGTTTCGGCCTGCGCTGGGTCAGGCGGGTCCGAACACCTCCTGCGCCGCAACCTCCGCCAGAAGATCGGGTTCCGTGAGCACGGTGGCCACGGCCCCGCGGCGGTGCCAGGCGTCTCCGGCCCAGGCCAGGGCCTGAGCCAACCCGTCGAAGGTGCTCGCGTGCACGGTGCCGGATTCGTCGACCCACCAGTCGACCTCCACGCCGTCCACCATCAGCCGATCGTGTTCGCACCAGGTGGAGGGAGCCAGCGGCAGCAGCTCGCGGACGGCGGCGGGAACCTCGTCGAGCCGTCCGGGCTCCTGCAGCTCGTCCACCTTCCCCGGGGCCAGGTCCCCGGCCAGGGGCAGGTCCAGCAGTTCTGCGAGCCCCTCTGCGGCCTCCCGGCGGGCCACCACGGCCCGGCCGAGGTCAGTGCGCTGCAGCAGGGCCGGGGAATCGACCACCACGGCGTCGTCCGCGTCCACGACCTGAGTGCCCTCACCGTCCAGGACCCTCACGCGGGAGGGCGGATCGACGTCGAGGGTGCCCTCGGCCGCCAGCAGGCCCAGTCCGTCCCACAGTCGCAGGGCGGTTGCCGCGCCCACGGGCACTCCCGGGTCGGACAGGGCGCGCACGACGGCGATGACCGTCGTCCGGTCGAGTTCGGCGACGGTGCGCACGGCCCCCAGGGCCGCACGCGCCCGGCGGTCCAGTCCCACCAGCGGGGCAGGCCCCGGCGGCAGCAACTGCACCAGTTCGGGATCGGCCGTCGGATCCGCCCATCCCGTTCCGCCGCCCCAGCGACGTCGCAGCCACCAAGCCGTGTAACCGGGAACCCGCAGCGTCCTCACCGGGCCGTCGCCACGCACCAGAACCCGCTGCGGGTCCAGGACGGCTGCCCTGCCCACCGGGTCGCCGAGCAGCTCCTCCAGGGCGTCGGCCCAGGCGTCGGGGCGGACGGCGTCCAGGTCCCGCACAGCGGAGAAACCCAGCAGGGTCAGTTCCGTTTCCCGCACGGGCTCCGACAACCGCGACGAGGCCTCCTGGAGAAGGTCCTCGGTCCATTCCCGCCAGCCGTCGAGGTCCCGCGGATCGCCGCCGGTCCCCTCCCCGCCGGCCGCTTCGTAACCGGCCGTTTCGTAGCCGGCCGAGTCGGGGCCGAGGGGCGGGGTTCCCCAAGGGCCGGCGGTGCCCGGTCGGGAATCGGACTCCACCAACAGATCCAGCAGATCGGCGTCCAAGGGCAGCTCGTCCCAGTGGAGCGTCGCGAACCCGTCGAGCACCCCCACGGCCGCCAGGGCCCGGCGACCCCATCGCCGCAGCAGATCCTCGTCGACGACCCCGATCTCCGCAGGATCCATGAGGCGCTCGGCCGCGGAGCCGGGCAGGGCCAGGGCCCCGGCGGGGGTCAGTTCACCGTCGGAGTCCGCCAGGGCGAGGTCCGCCAGCCACGGCAGGTCCCCGGGCAACAGCTCCCCCGCGTCCGCGGCCTGCGCGACCAGCGTGAGAACGGCGTCGGTCACCTCCAGGTCGGGGTCCGGAAGACCCTGCGGGTCGGTGCCGGAACCGGTGCCGGTGTTCCGGGGACCGCCGGGGGTCGGTTCCCAGAGGCCGTCCGAGCCCAGCGCATCCGGGCCCAGCGCTTCGTGGTCCTCGGGCGACGCCGTCACGACGGCCCGGACCACGGGCAGCCTCAGGGCCTCGCGCAGGGAGAGCGGCAGTGCGCCGAGGGTCTCCAGCAGCGGGTCGACGGCGTCGGGGCGGACGACCCTCACTCCCAGCCGGGCCAGGGCCGCCGCGACGACGGGGCTGCCCCCGGGCAGCAGCAGCCCGCGAGCGCCCCGCACCACGCGCCCGTCGGACAAGGGAATGGGCAGGCCGGAGAGCTCCTCGCGTATCAGCGGGTCCCCGGCCAGCCGAGCGAGCGCCGTGTACAGCCGGCGGCGGTCCTCCGACGGCATTGTCCCGGGCAGCTGTTCGAGGACCTCCCCGAGCCCGACCCTGCGAACCTTCAGCTCCGCCAGGACCCCCGCCGATCTGCGGGGCGCGTGGACGAGCCCGTCGACGTACCCCGCGAGGGCCTCGACGACGTCGCGGTCGGCGCCCGAGGGGAAGTCCAGGGCCACGGCCTGCGGCGGGCACAGCAGCCGGTGCGGGTCCTCGGCCGAGGCGAGCAGCGCCGTCCCGGACAGCAGGCGCCCGAGGGCCGTGCGCAGGCGGGCGTCCAGGGGGCCGGCGGGCAGGCCGTCCGGGAGCAGGTCCAGGGCCTGGTCCCCGGCTGCGGCGCGCTGCGCGACCAACCGCGCGTAGGCGAGGGCCGCCATCGCCACGATGTGGTCGGCGGCAGGGCCCTGTGCCACGTGACGCCGCGAGGGGTCGAGGGGGAACGACGCTATGAGCAACGCCGGCCAGGCCAGGGGCTCGTCGCTGGGGGTCGGGCAGTGCAGGACGCCGGGCAGGCCGGCGGTGTCGCCGTCGCGCGGGA
The DNA here is from genome assembly GCA_030837505.1 of Actinomycetota bacterium. Taxonomy (GTDB): domain Bacteria; phylum Actinomycetota; class Actinomycetes; order Actinomycetales; family Kineosporiaceae; genus JAUPKJ01. The sequence continues at coordinate 918 of JAUPKJ010000119.1, read as the reverse complement.
GGGCCCAACTGACCGACCAGCCGGTGCGCCGCCGTTCCTCGGTGGGCCGGTCTGCGAGCAGGGCCGGGTCCATCCGGCCCTGCTCGTGCAGGACCCACCAACGGTCCTCGACCCGTGAGAGCAGTCTCGGCTCGGCGTCGGGGACCTCGATCAGGATCTGGTCCAGGCCGGGCAGCGCCAGCAGGAGGGGGTCCCCGGTCTCCTGGAGCAGGCGCAGGGTCAGTTCACGGGCTGCGGCATCGCGCAGGGGGAGCAGCACGGCCGTGTCGTAGCCGTCCGGGGGGCAGCCCTCTGTGGGGAACGGCAGGCGCAGCACCGGCACGTGGTCGTCCCGGCGGGCCAGTTCTGTCCCCAGGTCGTTGTTCTCCTCCGCGGCCCGGTGCACCAGGTCCCGGGTGTCGGCGGCGCTGAAGCGCACGCCTCCGGCGCGGCAGACGACGGCGGGTTCGTCGGTGAGGGCCAGGACGGCGGAGAAACCGACCCCGAAACGACCCGCGGGGCCGGCTCCCCCACCGGTGGAGGCCGACAACGGATCCGGTTCCGAGGAGGCGGGCGGTTCCGAGGAAGCAAACGGTTCCGAGGAGGCCGGCGGTTCGGAGGAAGCAAACGGTTCCGAGGAGGCAAGCGGTTCCGGAAAGGCGGGCGACGGGTCGGCGGGGAGGGCTTTGTCGGAGGCCCGCAGGGTGCACAGGGCCTGCACTCCCCGCGCATCCAGGGGAGAACCTGTGTTCGCAGCCAGCAGCACTGGCCCCCCGGGGGTCTGGGCCAGGCGCAACAGCAGGCGGCCACGCACCCCCGCGCGGATCGCGGCGTCCGCCGCGTTCTGGGCGAGCTCGACGACGACCCTGTCCCGGTAGCCGCCGAGCGCCAGGTCTTCCTCGGTGTTGGCGTCCTCGCGGAACCGGATCGGGCTGTCGG
>JAUPKJ010000118.1 GCA_030837505.1 Actinomycetota bacterium | reverse complement strand
CCCCCCCGGCACGCGCGGTGGGAAGAGGCGCGGGCCGCCGCCGTGCACGGGGGCGGCCCGCCCGTCTCAGCTCTTGGGCCAGCTCTTCTCGATCTCCGAGACGACCTTCGCGGTCGGTTTGCCGGTCACCCAGTCGATCATTCCCTTCCAGAACGATCCCGTACCCACGGCCTTCGGCATGGAGTCGGAAGCGTCGAACCGGAAGACGACAGTCGCGTCCTGGAGCAGCTGCAGCGACAGCCTGTCGACAGGGTTGCTGACATTAGTGGGGTTCAACTGCTTGTTCGGGGAGAGCCAGTCCCCGAGCTCCGCCTTCTTGTTGACCCACTCCTTGGACTGCATGTAGAGCTGGACGGCCTTCGTCTCCTCCTTGGTGTTGAAAGCGGCGAGGAACTCACCGGCGCCCAGCACGGGACGGGCCTGTCCCGTCTTGATCGGGGGGAGGTAGAAAGCGTAGACGTCCTTGTCGGCACCCACTTTGAGCTTCTCGTCGAGGGTCGCCCACTGGTTGGCGTAGAACGACGCCTGACGCATCATGGCGCAGTCCTCGGAGACGATGGGGTAACCGGCGTCCTGGAAAGGAATCGAGGCGATGGACTTGACCGAGTCCTCGAAAGTGTCACCGTCACCGTGGCCGCCGTTGACGTACCGGGGGTTGAGAAGGATCTTCCCTGTCGTCTCGAACGCCTCGATGGCCTTCGGATCGTCGAAGGGAACCTTGTGCTCTGCCCACTTGGTGTAGAACTCCGGACCCGCGGACCTCAGCAGCACGTCCTCGATCCAGTCGGTCCCCGGCCACCCGGTCCCGGAGGAGCCGGATTCGAAGCCCGCGCACCACGGTTTGATCCCGGTCTGGGCAATCTTCTCCGTGAGATCCATCATCTGGTCCCAGGTCTCGGGAACCGTCCAGCCCTTTTCCTTGAAGGTCGTGGGGGAGTACCAGACGAAGGACTTGACGTTGGCCCCGAGCGGGGGCGCGTAGAACTTGCCGTCCACGCTTCCGTAGGCCAGCCAGTCCTTGGTGTAGTTCTCCTCGGCCGCCTTCTTGACCTTGGCGTCGGCAGGTTTCGCGTACCCCGCGCGGGCCATCTCCTGCAGGAGACCCGGCTGCGGGATCGGCGCCAGATCCGGGGCTGTTCCGCCCCGTGCCCGGACGACCAACTGCTCCTCGAACGCTCCCGACCCTTCCCATTTGATCTTGATTCCGGTACAGCGTTCGAAGTCCTTGAAGGAGTTCTCGAACCGTTTTGCCTCGATGTCTCGGATCGAAGCGAAGATGTTGACGGTCTTCCCTGAGTGCGACCCGTAGGACGCGAAGACCGAACAATCGACCGGAGCTGATGCCTGCTCGCTCGAGCTACTTCCGCCACTGCACGCCGCGAGAGCGAGGGTGACACCGATGGCACCTGCGACCGTCGAACGACCGCGACACCACGTGCGTGCTGTCATTGACCTTTCCTCCCGATCCTGCGCACCCGGAGAGGGCTCCGGGTGCATATTCGTCGCTATGAAAACGCTTACGGTCTGGGGAGGCAACAGGCGGGTCACGTCAATCCGGTAACGATTGGGCCACGCCGCTCCGGCGTGGCCGGGCACCACCCTCCTTTCGTCCCCCGTTACAAACGATCTTCAAGCGATCTAAACGATCTTCAGCATGGCGAGACCCACCCGTCAGTCACCCTTTATTACCTTTTTACACGTCCCGGAGACTCCGTCACGTGAGGTAGGAAGCACGGTACGTCAGATCTCTTCTCCCGGAGGGAAGATCTCCCCATCTCATGGACCCGTTCCCTTTCTTCCCCGAGGTCTGTGCCCTGGCTCTTCCGTCCGGAGGGGCAAAGAGGGTGCTCCGACAGTTGGTGAGGCGGGTAGGGTCCGTCCCCATGCAGGCAGTTGTGATCACCGAGCCCGGCGGGCCCGAGGTCCTGAAGCTCACAGAGGTCCCGGACCCGGTGCCCGGCCCGGGGGAGGTTCTCCTCTCCGTGGCCGCTACCGCCGTCAACCGGGCCGATCTCCTGCAACGCCAGGGGCACTACCCACCCCCTCCGGGGGCCCCGGCCTGGCCGGGCCTGGAATGCAGCGGAACGGTGACCGGCCTCGGTGAGGGCGTCACCTCCTGGGCCTGCGGGGATCGTGTCTGTGCCCTGCTCCCGGGAGGCGGGTACGCCGAGAAGGTTGCCGTCCCCGAAGGGCTGCTCATGCCTTTGCCCGAGGGGATCGGGCTCCAGGAGGCCGCAGCGTTGCCGGAGGCGGTCTGCACGGTTCACAGCAACGTCTTCGCGCTGGCCGAGCTGGCGGCGGGCCAGACCCTGCTGGTGCACGGCGGGTCCAGCGGCGTGGGGACCATGGCGATCCAATTGGCCCGGCAGGCGGGCGCCACGGTGGCCGTCACAGCAGGAACGGCGGACAAACTCCGGCGATGCGCAGAACTCGGTGCGCAGATCCTCGTCAATTACCGCGAGGAGGACTTCGTCGAGCACGTGAGGCTGCACACCGACGGACGCGGGGCCGACGTCGTGCTCGACACGATCGGGGCGAAGTACCTCGAACGAAACGTGAAGGTCCTGGCCCATCGAGGTCGGATCGTGACCATCGGTCTCATGGGAGGACGCCGGGGCGAACTGGACCTCGGAGCCATGATCACAAAACAGGCGACGCTGATGGGTACTTCCCTGAGGAATCGGCCCCTGGACGAGCGGGTGTCCCTGTGTGCCGACGTCGTCCGAAACGTCTGGCCACTGCTGGCCACGGGGAGGGTCCATCCGGTCGTGCACGCCGGGCTGCCCCTGGCCCAGGCCGCACAGGCCCACCGCCTGGTGGCCTCGTCCCAGCACGTCGGCAAGGTCCTGTTGCACGTCTGAGCGCAACCTGCCTCTCCCCGCCCGACCTGTGAGAAACCCGGGGAGAGGGCAGGATGGACCCATGAAGGACAGCGCCTCGCCCGAAGCCGGACAATCCCCGCCCGACCCCGAGCAGGAACAGTCCCGATCTCGGGGGCACAGGGCGAACCGTCTGCTCGTGGTGACCCCCGAGGGAATGGCCGTCTCCAGCGCCGCGGGGGAGGACGATCAGGACACCAACCCCGCGGAACTCATCGAACAGCCGGACAAGGTCATGCGAATCGGCAGCATGATCAAACAACTTCTCGAAGAAGTGCGCAGCGCGCCCCTCGACGAGGCAGCCCGCACCCGCCTGGCTCAGATCCACGCCCGTTCCATCGAGGAGTTGGAACAGGGGCTGGCCCCGGAGCTCGTGGCGGAGCTGCGCAGAATAGCTCTGCCCTTCGCCGACGGCGTCACGCCGTCGGACGCGGAGCTGCGCATAGCCCAGGCTCAGCTCGTCGGTTGGTTGGAGGGCCTTTTCCACGGGATCCAGACCGCCCTGTTCGCCCAGCAAATGGCCGCCCGCGCCCAGCTCGAACAAATGCGCAAGGCACTGCCCGGCCCGGACAGGACCGGGCCGGACTCGGAAGGCCCGCCCCCGCATCAGACGGGTCAATACCTCTAGAAATTGCACCGACGAGCGACCGGCAGCGGCGACCGTGGTCGCGGCGACCGGGCGGCGGCCCCGGGGACCGACCGACCCGCAGTTGTCCGACCGATCGCTGTTCCTCGACCGATCACACCTGTCCGACCCGATCACACCTGTCTGATCGTGCCCTCACGGATCAACTGTTCCAGGACCTGGGCCACCCCGTCCTCGTCGCACGACGGGGCCGTACGGTCTGCTGCCCCGGTCGCCTCGGGATGGGCGTTCGCCATGGCGTAGCCGCGTCCGGCCCAGCGCAGCATCGGGACGTCGTTCGGCATGTCGCCGAAGGCGACCACTTCGCAGGGAGAAACCTGCCACAGAGCCGCCAGCCCCGTCAGGGCTGTGGCCTTGTCCACCCCGCGGGCAGACACTTCCAGCAGCGGATCTGTCGGGCTCGAATGGACCGGTTCTGCCACGCCGCGCAGCACCTCCCGGGCGAGGGCCAACAGGCTGTCCGCGCCCCAGCCTCCGTGGGAGGACCGGCAGAGCAGTTTGGTCACCACGGGGTCGCCGTCCAACAGGTCCTCGCGCGTGTCCACGGCCATCGACCCCTCGCCGGGGGCCGGGCCCCCCGAGCGCGCCGGGGTGACGAACGACTTGGTGGGCAGGTGGGGCCGGTAACCGGGTTCGTACCGAAAACCCTCCAGGGTCTCGACCCCGAAGACGGCTCCCGGCACGATCTGTTCCAGCCGTCGTACGACCTCCCGTGCCACAGGAAGAGTGAGGGGACGCACGTCGAGGATCTGTCCGTGTGTCAGGTCGAGGAGCACCGCGCCATTGCTGCAGACGGCGACGTCCCCGTGGGCCAGGCCCGCGATCGAGTCCCCGATCCAGCGGGGAGGTCTGCCCGTGACCAGGACCACCCGCACACCGAGCCCCCGGCAGCGGGCGAGGGCTGCCCGCGTGCGGTCGGAGACCTCTCCGTCGGACGTCACCAGGGTCCCGTCCAGGTCGCTGGCCACCAACCGCACGTCGCAGTCGCGCAGGTCCGGCAGGAAGCTCACCCTGCCGGAGGGGTGGGAGTGTCCGCGGAGCGATCGGTGGGCAGGGGCCCGCCCCCCGGATCGGGGTGGGGCGAGGCGTACGGCAGCCGCACGATCGTCCCGTCCGCGTCGGGTCGCAGGACCTCCGTGGTGGCGGTGGCGGGCTGGAAGAGTCCCGGGGCTCCGGGAAGACAGGGCGAAGCGGCGTGCGGTTCGGGATCTGCCCATTCCTGCTCGTCCCTCTCGGGAACAAGTGAGATCAGCATGGTGGCGTCCAGGTCTTCGGGCGCGATCTTCGAACCGGTCCCGGGCTGGGCCGACGGGATTCCGGGGGGAACCGTGGGCGCTTCCGAGGACACCGCCGGTGAGGCGTCGGGGCTGTCCTGTTCCTGTGGTTCCCAGGTCCGGGGAAGGGCCCTACCCTCGGGCTCCTGGTCGGCGTCGAACGATGTCATGCTCCGGGCGGCCGCGAGAGGTTCGGACCGGGCGATCGGCTCCCCGGACCGCGAGAGGTCCCGGTCCCCGGTCTCGTACGCTTCGGGATCGAGGTCGACGATCGCCTCCGAGCCCTCCACCTGGTCCGGTCGGAGCGGCACGCCCGCAGGCGGCAGCGGCCCGGGATCGATGCCGTCCTGCAACGAGCCGGCGATCTCCTCCTGGTCGATCACTCCGCCGAGCACGTCCAGGATCTCGGCCAGGCGTCGCACGGCCTCGGCGTGGACCGCCACCAGAGTGGACACCCGTTCGTCCTGCGCCTCCACGATCTGAGCTGTGCGCTGCTCGGCGTCGCCCAGCAGCCGTTGGGCCCGCACCGTGGCGTCGCCGACGGCGAATTCGGACTTCTCCTGAGCTTCCTGCAGGACGGCCTCGGCCTGATCCTGCGCAGCCTGGAGCGTCTGCTCGGCACTGATCCTCGTGGAGGCGAGCAGTTCTGCCGCCTCCGCGCGAGCCTGTTCGACCGCCTCGCCGGCCTCGGCCTGAGCCCGCTCCAGCAGCTCCTCGTACTCGGCCTGGGCCTTCTGTCGCTCCTGGTCGGCTTCTTCCTGAGCCAAGCGGAGTATCTGGGCCATTCGCCCGGAGATCTCCTCATGGGCTGGACGGGAGTCCAGTTGCTGACGAACGTTGAGCAGCTCCTCCTGCAACATCGTCAGATCGCGCATGAGCTGGTCACGCTGTTGACGGGTTCCGCCGAGCTCCGCCGTCAGGTTCTCGACATGCTGACGGGCTTTGGCGACGAAATCCTCCACCTGACGCCTGTTGTACCCCCGCATTGTGACTTCGAACAGGTCGTCCACCGACGCGCTGTCCGGGGCCGTGGCCGAAGATTCCATGGGGCTCCCAACCTTGCTGTCCGCACCTCACGTCCGACGCTACCTGCTGGTCGGCCCGACTGTGGCCCGCAAGGGCGTCCGCAGGCAATCTGCGACACGCCACAGGGACGGAATCGAGACCTGAACCGTCCGTTCGGGCAGCGGAAGGGCGCAGCCGCCGTCCGAATCGCCAGGTTCATGCCGTGTCCGGGAAACAAGGAAGGGCGCGTCTACCTAAAAGGGACATACGATCAGCGAGAGGCAAGACGTATCAGAGGATCAGACCTTCGAGGACGAGGGCCAGGCCGTCCTCGGTGACAGGCGCCGTCACTTCGTCCGCGACAGCCAGGAGTTCCGGTCCCGATTGCCCCATGGCCACCGAGTACGCGGCCCAGGTGAACATCTCGACGTCGTTGCGCCCGTCCCCCACCGCGAACGTGGCGGACGCGGGGACGGCGAGTCTGCGTCGCACGGCCTCCAGGGCCGTGGCCTTGGTGACGTTCTCCGGGGCAAGGTCCAGCCAGGCCGTCCAGCCCACGTAGTAGCTGACTCCGTGCAGTCCCATCGCGTCGACCAGTTCGAGGAACTCGTCGGGGGTGTGTTCCAGACTGCGGATGATGACCCGTGTCACGGGTTCTGCGACGAGGCGTTCGAAGGGCACCACGCAGACACGCCCGGCCAGTTCACCGGAGGGGAATGCTTTGTTGACCAGGAAACCGACGCCGATCTCCTCTGCGGCGAACCGCGCGTTCGGCAGGTGCGAACGGACCAGGCGGACGGCAGGACCGGCGTCGAAGGTGATGGTGTCCGCGACCTCGTAGCCGTCCGGCGACCGGGGGTCCAGGCGGAGGGTGATCGCACCGTTGCTGCACACGGCCCAGCCTCGGGTCAGCCCCAGTCGCTGCAGCTCCGGCAGGGTCGCTGACATGGAACGACCAGTGGCGATGACGATGTGACGACCGGCATCGTCCACCTCCCGGATGGCCAGACGGACCCGTTCGCTCAGGGTCTCGTCGTGATCGACGATGGTGCCGTCGATGTCCAGGGCGATCAGTTCCGCTGCCGGGACTGCCGGGGAGGCGACCGTCGGACGGTCCGAGGAACCGTCTCCGACGACAGGGGGCAGGACATCGCCGGAAGAGCTGACAACGTCACGATCGGTCACGGACAACTCCTGGTCGGCGGGATGGTCCCTGCGGTGTCTCGGACCGAACGTGGAACTGCCCGTCACCGGTGCGACATCCCACTGATATGGACCCGGGCGCGCTGTGAGGTTCGGGGGCACGCTCTGGTCATGGTCACGAGGGTATCAAGGCACCGGTCCTGTCAGGGAGAACGAGGGCTGTTCCGCTCCTTCAGGCGCTAGCGTTCCCACATGCCCGGTCATGGGGAACTGGCGCCGATCGCCGCCGTGTTCGTACTACTGCTGTGCGCAATTCTGTTGTTCTTGTTGGGACGTCGTGTGCTGTCCCCCGACGGGTCCCACCGGGATCCCTCGGGACAGGCGCCCGGCCCGGAACGAAGGAAGGCCGCTTTCGTCATCAATCCCATCAAGATTGACAGCGAGCGGCGTCGCAGAGCATGGGCAACGGAGGCCTGCCGGCAGGTGGGCCTGTCCGAGCCGCTCTGGCTGCGGACGACCCCGGAGGACCCGGGCTCCGGCCAGACCCGTCAGGCCCTCGACCGGGGAGCCGGAGTGATCCTGGCCTTCGGGGGCGACGGGACGGTGCGCTCGGTCGCCTCGGAGCTGGCCTCGACAGGGATCCCCCTGGGAATCCTGCCGGCGGGAACCGGCAACTTGTTCGCCCGGAACCTCGGGGTGTCGGTCTCGGACCTCGACGACGCCTTGCAGGTCGCGTTCGGTGGCACCGAGCGCACGGTGGACATCGGCCGGGCGGAGATCGACGTCACGGGGCGGGACTCGGCCCCCCGCCAGGAGTCGTTTCTGGTCATGGCGGGACTGGGCTTCGACGCCGAGGTGATGGCCGAGGTCGAGCCCCGTTTGAAACAGAAGGTCGGCTGGTGGGCCTACGTCGTGGCGGGCATGCGTCTGTTGCACGGACGGCGCACCAAGGTGGCGATCCGCCGCGACGACGGGCCACCGCTGGTCCGCAGGATCCGCAGCGTCGTCATCGGGAACTGCGGGGAGCTCACGGGCGGGATCCAACTGATGCCGGAGGCCCGCTTGGACGACGGATGGCTGGACGTCGTGGTCGTCTCGCCGCGGGGGGTCGCGGGGTGGGCGGCCGTGGCGGCCGCCGTGCTCACACGCAGCAGACGGCATCACACGATCGTCGATCACTTCCGCTGCAGAAAGATCGAGATCAGGGCGGAAAGGCCGCTGCACGTCCAGATGGACGGCGACCCCTCGGGCACGGCGAAGGTGCTGCGGGTCCACGTCGACCCCAGTGCCCTGACGGTGCGCTCGCCCATGCCCCGCATCCCCTGGAAGCCCTGGAACGGCTGATCCCGGCCACCGACAGCTCTGCCGATCGGCTCCGGTGCCGGCAGCCCGCCGCGCGGTCCGGGACAACCCCGGGACCACCCCCGGGCCGCCCCGGCCGAGCTGCCGAGCCGTTGGGGGCACCGGCCCGCACCGAAACTTGCCCGGACGGGCCCGGCCGACCCCGGGAGGCCCCGCCCCCGGGAGACAGACCCGAAAGGCAGGCGTGACCCCGGGAGACAAAGAGTGCACAGGGCAACAAAAAGCCCCGGGAGACGGAGAGCGCCCGAGGAAGGTTGTTGTCATTGCTTGCATTACTGGAAAGTCAAGCCATCTGTGACTAGAGTACCTGCCTGTACGGCCCGATCGGCTGCACCTGGCCGTGGACCGATCCAGCCGTGCACACCCTGGTTGGGGGTGGGGAGACGTCGGGCCATCGTCTTCCCACCCCCTTCCATGACTCTCAGTTAATGTTCGGAGAGCAGCAGGTAGCCATCACCGTGACAGGCAGGGCGGATACGCCTGCCGCCCCCCACGGCACGGCGAGCGCAGCCAGCAGGGCAACAGCAGCAAGGGTTCGGGTGCGCGAACGAGTCATCACGTACTCCTTCGAGAAACGGAGGAACGGGTAGTGATCGAGCGGACCAGCGGACTGTCGGCACCTGAGCTGCCGGTGAGGCCGGAGCCGTCGGCCGGAACAGGTTCGATGATCATTACGGCGAACCGTTCACTCACGATCACCGCTCGATCACCATTGACTTTGATCATGACGTCTCCGGACCAGGGCTGCGGTTTTTGATCATGGCCGTCTCCGGGTACAGAGCTCGCAGCGTGATCATCCTCGTCCCGAACAATCACGCTGTGATTCGTGAAGGGGTGCTCTGTGATCAGGACCAGTTCTGTGATCAAGATTGACCCTTGACCATGACCTTCTGTCAATCACCGCAGTGACCGACATCATTGCAGACCTGACGATCCAAGGGCAGTAGTGACATCAACCTGTGGACAGGACGGAACAGAACGAAGGCGGACCGGCCGCGTGGACCGGGCGGCCCCACCGTCGTTCCCGACCGTCAGGGCTCCTTTCGGACGGAAACAGGGCATCAGGCAAGGGGAAAGGGCCGATGAGCGACTTCGGACGGCGTCTGCGAGCTGAGCGCTTGCGCAGGGGTATGTCCCAGTCGGACCTGGCCGGTGACGGCATCTCCCCCAGCTATGTCTCGCTGCTGGAATCCGGGCAGCGCGCTCCGAGCCCCCGAACGATCGATCTGCTGACCGAGAGGTTGGGTTGTCCCCTGGAGGCGCTCACCGGGAGGCCGTCCGGCGCCACCCCGGGACTGGAGCAGGAACTCGCCTACGCTGCGCTGGCCATCCGTCATGGGGAGGCCCTCAGCGCACGCCGGCGGCTGATCCCCTGGCTCGCTTCGCCCCTTCTCCTGCCCGAGGAACGCGACCGTCTCGAACAGCTCCTGGCGTTGTCGCACGAACGGCTCGGGGACATGGACTCGGCGATCGCCCTCCTCACCCCGCTTTTCCACCGCAGACAGAGCGCCCTGTCCCGGCAGGACGACCGGGCGAGGTCGCTCCAGTTGGAGATCGCGCTGGCGCTCTGCCGCTGTCATCTGGACGCCGGGGACGCCGATCAAGCGGTCACGGTGGGGGAGCACGCCCTCCAAATAGCCGAGCGGGCGAGCCTCACCGGCACGGAGGCCCATCTGCGACTGGCCTCGACCGTCGTTGCTGCCTATTTCGAACTCGGGCAGTACTGCCACGCCTCGGCCTGGATCGCCGGACTGATCGCCCTCGCGGAGAGCAGCGAGAACCGGGGCGGGCGCGCGGCCCTGTACTGGAACGCCGCCCTGATCTGCGAGGCCAAGGGCCATCAGGAGGAGGCACTTGAGTTGTGTGAGCGGGCCTTGGCCCTGCTCTCGGAGGACGGCGGGAGCCGAGACCTGGCCCGCCTGCAACTCACCGCCGCCGGGATGCTGCTGCGGATGTCCGCGGGAAACACCCGCAGGGCCCTGGCCGTGCTCGAGGCGGCCCTCCCCGGCCTGCAAGATCTGGGCAGTGCCGTGGACCTGGGCAGCTGGGAGAACGAACGCGGCCTGGTCGAACTGCTCAGCGGCCGTCCGGGGGACGGCGAGGTGCTGATCCGGAGTGCGCTGCGCCGCCTGTCCGGCAGACCCCTGTTGGAGACCGCCCGGTCCTTCCTGATCCTCGGCGACTGTGTGCGGGCCCGGCGACGGACCGGCGTCGTCGAGGACCCCTCAGCCGGTTCTGCGGAGTATCTCAAGGCCCAGGAGGTCCTGGACCGCTTGCCGGGGAACCGCCGTTCGGCGGGCATGTGGAGGGCCTTGGCCAAACGGTGGGAGATCTGCGGGCAGATGCGCCGGGCCGGGCAGGCCTACGCCAGTGCCCTCGACGCCGCCGGCATCCGCCCCACCGGGCACACCGTCGTCCCCACCACCCCAGCAACCACCACCGCCCCTGCAGCCCCTGCCACCCCGGCAACCCCCTCCACCAGGGCGGCCGACGAGCGACCGACCGGCCCCGGCGCCGGGGCTCAGGACGGACTCCGTGACGCCGGGGGAACGGACGGGACGGCTGTTCCCACAATGACTGCGCAGTCAGCTTCCGAGTGACTACAGTGATGTCAGCGCCCTGGGCTTCCTCTCCCGACCTGGCCGTCGAGGGGTCGGCCCGGGCCGTTCACGGGCTGCGGGCGGAGAGGTGGCGGGCCATCACCTCCCCGCCCGCGGTCTTTTCCCCGTCCGCGGTCTTTCCCGGGCAGGGCTTTCCCCCGACACCTTTCTTCCCCGAGATCTTTACCGCTCCCCACGGACCCTGTGCTCCCCACGACAATGTCCGGTCGGGATCCGGTCCGGGCCCGGGGACCGGCCGGTCCCCGGGCCCGGGCGTTACCCGATCAGCAGGTGCAGCACCCGAGCGGTCCTGCGAGCGTCCGGGACGGCTCGGAGTGAGCCGACGCCGTCACCATCGCCGCGGACAGCAGCACGAGAACTGCGAACGCGGCAAGACGGAGGGGAATGCGAGGCACGACGACTCCTTGTGGACACTGGTTCTCGATGGGGACAGTGCTCGATCATGGCAGAAATCCGCCATCACACAAGTGATCTGCTACTACTTGTGTTCGGACGCGGGGCCGTCGTCGGCCGGTCGCATTCTTTCTTCCGGCGATAGCGGGGGCGCTGACGGATTTTTCCGAGCAGGCGACGGCGGGGAAAAACAGAGACAATACGGGCATGACAATCTCGATCCGATCGGGATGAGCACGATCTGTTCGGGGCAGCGATAGATTCACCGAGGGCCGAGGAACAGTCTGATCACCACAGATCTCCCGTGGAACGCACCAGCGGATCGCCGTGCGGACGGACGCGGATCGGAAAGGGGCGCCAGTGGCGACGTTCGGAGAACGACTGCGTGAGCTTCGGTTGGCGGCAGGGATGTCCCAGGTCGAGCTGGCGGGGCAAGATCTGTCACCGAGTTACATTTCCTTGATCGAAAGTGGGAAAAGACAACCCAGCACGGAGGTCATGCGCCTGTTCGCCTCCCGGTTGGGCTGTTCCTGCGAAGATCTGGAGGACGGGCCGGCCCACGAGCGTCGCCGCCAGGTCGAACTGGAAATTGCCTATGCACGGTTGGCTCTCAGCCACGGGGAGGCCCGCAGCGCGCTGGACCGTCTGGAGCGGATGCTCGCCGAGGGCGGTATGGATCGCCGGCAGGAGGACGAGGTGCGGCTGCTGCTGGGCATGGCCCACGAGCTGACCGACGATCTGGAGTCCGCCGTCCGGGTCCTGCTGCCGGTCCACGAGCGCAGCCTGGTGGGCCGCAGCCATCTGCCGCCGTCGAGCACCGGCGCCAACCTGAGCAGGTACTACCTGGGGTCCGGTGACCTGCACGCCGCAGTCCGGGTCGGGGAGCAGTCCCTGCAGGCGATGGCGGAGCGTCAGCTCGTCGGGACCGACGAGTACTTGGCCCTGGCCTCCACGGTCATGTACGCCTACCACGAGCTCGGAGACCTGACGCACGCCTCGGTGTGGGCCGACCAGCTGTTGGACCTCGCGCAGCGGGAGGGACTGGCGCGGGGGCAGGCGGCCGTCTACTGGAACGCGGCGATCGTGGCCGAGTCCCGCGGCGAGATCGACGAGGCGTTGCACCTGAGCCAGCGGGCCCTTGCCCACCTGTCGGAACAGCCCACGACCAGAGACCTGGCCAGACTGCAGGTGACAACGGCCTGGCTGCTGCTGCGCACGGCTCCGCCCCGCACCGCGGAGGCCCTCCCGCTGCTGGACCGAGCCCTGCCGACGCTGCAGGACTGCGGCAGCCAGGTGGACATCGCGACCTGGGAGAGCACCCGCTCCCTCGCGGAGCTGCTCGCGGGCAACGCCGCCGGGGCCGAGCAACGGGCCAGACAGGCCCTGCTGCACCTGAGTTCCTGCCCGGCGACCGAGTCGGTCCGGGCGCTGGTGACCCTGGGGGACTGCGTCCTGGCCCAGGGCCGCCGGCAGGAGGCCGAGGAGCACTACACGGCTGCCGCCCGTTCCCTGGCCTCGGGCCGCAGCACCCGACAGGTCGCGGCCCTCTGGCGGGAGATCGCCGACAGGCTCTCGCGGGCCGACCGCTTCGACGAGGCCCTGGAGGCCTACCGGCGGGCCCTGGACGCCGCGGGGGTGGGAGAACACCTGGCCGCTGCGCGCATCCCGAGGCAGAGCCCGGAGTCCCAGCACGGGGCCCCGGACACCGGCTGCGATCGGGAGAGCGTTCCCGACGGGTCCGGGCGTCTGTCCCTTCTGGACGAGGATCCCCTCGACGTCGCGGAGGAAGAGCGAGCCCAACACCTCCCTTTTCATCACTCTGCGTAGATCCATTTACTACTGTATGAATCCATGAGACGGATTCTGTTTCCCGTGGCCCTGCTCGCCACGGCCCTCGCCCTCGGTTCGACGGCTGCCTGCAGCTCGGACTCCACGCCCGACCGCTCCCTGGGCGCACGTCCGCACACCGGCGCGGCCCCGGACCCCCGGAACCTCAAGGAATTCACCGCGATCTTCCGGGCCAATCACCCGAAGCTGGCCCAGGACCGGCCCGAGAGCGAGATAGAGAAGGCGATCGCCGAGATCTGTATGGCGCAGACCACAGGTCCCGTCTCCCTCCAGCAACTGCAAGCGGCCTTCACCAACGACGACGTCGTCCCGGACCAGACGACCATCACAGAAATCATGAAACTGGCCGGGATGACGGCCTGCGCCCCACCGAAGTCCGGATCCCCCGGGGGGAAGAGCGTTGCGCCCGAGGAATCGGAGAACGGCTCCGAGGAGACCGCGGAACCGGACAGATCCTGACCGGCAGGGCTCAGGCCCGGACGGCCTCCACGGTCCGGACCCTGCCGGCGAACCACCACAGGCCGAGCAGGGTCAGCAGGCCGAGGAGGGTGTAGCTGTCCTCCAGGAACTTCGCGAACCAGAGGGGGCCCTCGGAATTGCGAACCATGTCACCGCCCCACCAGGGCAGTTTCGAGCACAGGACCGCCAGGGCCGCCAGGGCCGCCACGACCCGCCGGCGGTCCCTGCCGTCGGCCAGCAGGGCGCCGACCGCCACGATGCCCCAGTGCAGGTGGTGGATCCACGAGACGGGCGACAACAGCACGGCGAGAACGCCGACCACTGCGACCACGGCGACGGTCTCGCCCCGCTGCTGCAAGCGGGCGGACAGCCCGAACCCCGCCCAGGCCACGAGGAGCGCCACGACCGCCCACCCGATGCTCAGGGCCGTTCCCTCGGGCACGATGCGCATCAGGGCTCCACGCAGGGACTGGTTGGACGTGGTGTTGTTCGGGCCCAGTCGCTCGGGATCCAGAACGGCGTCCGTCCAGAAGGCCGCGGTGGCAGAGGGCAGGACGAAGGCCGTGGCGAGGGTCGTGCCGGCGGCCGTGATCACAGAGGTCGCCAAGGGCTTCCACCGGCGGGCCACGGCCCAGTGGATCCAGAACACCGCCGGGGTCAGCTTGATCGCAGCGGCCAACCCGACGAGGACCCCCTGAGGGCAGTTCGACAGCCACTGCGACACCCGCGAACGGGGGCCCCTGCCCTCCTCGGGGCCCCTGCCCTCCTCGGGGGTCCGGCCCTCCCCGGCGGTCCGGCCCGCCTCGCGCAGCAGGACGACGTCGACCAGGCACAGGGTGACGATGAGCGCGTTGACCTGTCCGAAACGAATACCGTCCATCACCGGCTGGGTCCAGGCCAACGCCGCTGCGACCAGACCGAGGACCAGACCGGACCGGTGGCCCGCCCGCCGCACGAAGGGCCGGAAGGCCGCGTACGCGCAGACCCACAGGAGCGCCAACTGCAGCAGGGTCCACGCCCAGCCTGCGACCCGGAAGGGCACGAGGGCCAGCGGCAACCCCGCGAGGGCCGAGAACGGCGGATAGGTGAAGGGCAGGAACTGGGGGTTGTCGGTCAGCCAGCCGTACACCGGCCTGCCCAGCAGCACGCTGCGCGAGGCCTCCCGATAAACCTCCAGGTCCACCTGCCAGATCTCGTCGGAATAGTCCACGAGAAAGGTACGGACGGTCGGCCAGGCGGACAGAGCGAAGGCCATGAGCCCCAGGAGGGTCCACCCTGCCCAGGTCGTCCGGCTGCGGTCGCCGGCCTGCGCTGGCGTCCTGGAAGATGGCACGGCCACGTCGGTCACCGGCCCATTCTCCACCGCGTCTACCCTGGCCAAATGCCATGGTGGTCGCGGACAGGGCCGAGGGCCTCCGCCCTCCTCGTGGCCCTGGGGGCCGCAGCACTCCTTCCGGCCTCGGGACAGCCACCGGCCGCCGCTGCGATGCTCCCCCGTTCGGCCCCGGCAGCCTCGGCCCTGCCTGCCCCCACGACCCTGCCGGCCCCCACGGCCCAGCAGAACGCCCCCACGACCCCGCAGAACGGGCGCGGGGACCCCGTGGTCCTGCTGGGTACGGCGGGGCTGCGCTGGGAGGACGCCGACGCGGGGACCCCGACCCTGCGCAGTCTGCTGTCCGGGGCCGCCACAGGCGTGATCACCGTACGCAGCCTGCGGGACCGGGCCTGCCCGGCCGACGGCTGGCTCGCGGTCTCCGCCGGCCGCCGGGCCGCCGATGAGCCCGGGGCCCCGGGCGAACCGGGCTGCAGGGTCCTGCGGACGGGGCCGGGGACCGCCGGGGGCGAGGTCGCCGTCCCACGGTGGGAGACCTACCGGCGCGAAGCCGCCGAGGCGTCCTTCGACGCCGAACCCGGCACCCTGGGCCGTGCCCTCGCCCGGGGGGCTCTGACCTCCGCTGCGATCGGTCCCGGTGCGCAGATCGCCCTGGCCGACGGCGACGGCCGGGTCAGCCGGGCCTGGCCCGGCCTGCCCGCGGACGCGGAAGGGGGGATCGCGCCCCGGACGTCGGCCACCGAACTCAAGGGGCAGGTCGCGGAGGCCCTCGCCCTCGGCCCAGACCTGCTGGCCGTGGACCTGGGCACGATCGTCGACCCGCCGGGTCCCGTCCCGGGGAGTCCCCCAGCCCCGCGGGCCGACCAGGTCCGGGCCCTCGACGCCCGCCTGCGACTGGTCCTCGGCGAGCTGCCCGAGAACAGCACCGTGGTCGTGGCCTCCCTCGCCTCCGGGGGCGAGAAGGCCCATCTGCAGC
This sequence comes from Actinomycetota bacterium, assembly GCA_030837505.1. Taxonomy (GTDB): domain Bacteria; phylum Actinomycetota; class Actinomycetes; order Actinomycetales; family Kineosporiaceae; genus JAUPKJ01. The sequence continues at coordinate 1,262 of JAUPKJ010000118.1, read as the reverse complement.
TCGGGGCGGTTCTCGGCCCGGTTCCCGACGGCGGGACGTACAGCAGTGCCCTGTTGACCTCGCGCTCGACCCGCCAGTCAGGGCTCGTGCAGTCCACCGATGTGACGCCGACCCTGCTGGAGGCCCTGGACCTGCCGCGCCCGGCGCAGGTGGTCGGGTCGCCGCTGCGCCCCACCGGCCGGGACACGCCCGAGGACAGGCGGTGGCAGCGTCTGGTGGACCTCGACCTGGCCTCGCAGGCCGTCCTGCCCATCGTGCCGTGGTTCTTCACGGTGTTCGTCTCCCTGCAGTTCCTGGTCCTGTGTGCGCTGGTGGTCCCCCTGCGCCGAGCGCACCGTGCTGCGCCCCGGCGCCCGGCGGTGGTGCACGGGACCAGGTGGTTCGCGACCGCCTGCGCTGCCGTCCCCGCGGCCGCCTATCTGGCCAACCTGTACCCCTGGTGGCGTTCGGCGGTCCCGGAGGCGACGCTCCCCCTCGCCGTGCTCTGTGCGACCGTGCCGCTCACGGCTGTGGCCCTCCTGGGGCCCTGGCGCTCGGCGTTCCTGGGCCCCCCGGGGGCGATCGGGGCCCTGACGGCGCTCGTCCTGGGGGCCGATGCCCTCAGCGGGTCACAGCTCATGCTCATCGGGCTGATCGGCGAACAGCCGCTCATCGCCGGGCGGTTCTACGGGTTCGGCAACCCGGCCTTCGCCCTGTTCGCCTCCGGGGCCCTGTTGGCAGCCCTGGCCCTGGCCGACGGCCTTCTCCGGCGCGGACGGCGGCGCGCCGCCGTCCTGGCCGTGGTGATCATCGGCCTGCTGGCCACGGTCCTGGACGGGACCCCGGGGATCGGCAGCGACTTCGGGGGCCCTCCCGCGATGATTCCCGCTTTCGGCCTGCTGGCGGCCAGGACGGCCGGGGTCCGGCTGAGCCTGCGTCGGATCGCGGCCCTGGGGGGGCTGACCCTCTCCGCGGTCCTGGCGCTGTCGCTCCTGGACCATTCCAGGCCCGCGGCGGACCGGACCCATCTGGGGGCCTTCGTCGCCACGGCCCTGGACGGCGGGGCCTGGCCGGTGATCCGACGCAAGGCCCTGCAGAACCTCGAACTCCTGATGACGCCGCCGGCGTTCCTCCTGCCCGTGGCGGTCCTGTTCGTCGCGCTGGTCCTGTACCGGCCCCTGGTCTGGCGCGCGCCCTGGCTGCAACTGGCTTACGAGAGGTCGCCCCTGCTGCGGTCGGGTGTCGCGGCTCTCGGCGTCCTGGTGCTCATCGGATTCGCGATG
>JAUPKJ010000117.1 GCA_030837505.1 Actinomycetota bacterium | reverse complement strand
GCGACCACGACGATCCTGTGGCGGCGGAGGTGAGGCAGTAGTGCCTCGGTGTAGTAGGGGAGGTCGTCCACCACCGCCAGGCGGGTCACCGGGGCGAATCGGGTCACCGGGGAGGGTGCTCCGGGACCACCGGCTCCGGGATCACCCATGGTTCCCACCCTGTCCGCAGGGGGTCCGCCCCGGGGCGTCGGACGGGGTCCGGACCGCGCGAGCTGCCCTGTCCGTGGGGGTGTCGCCCGGGGGACGGCAGCGGCGGTTCTCCCACGTGATGACGACCTTGGTGCCACCGGCCGGTCGGGGCAGGACCTCGCACTCGCCCCCGAGCCTGCGCAGGGGGGCTGTGCTGCGGGTCAGGCCGCCGTCGGGGCGCAACAGTTCCTGTCGCACACCGCACCCGTCGTCGGCCACGGTGACCAGGAGTTTGCCCTCGTCGGCCTCCGCGTACAGGGCGGCCCGGGTGCAACCGGAATGGCGAGCGACGTTGTTGAGGGCCTCCCTGGCCGCCGACAGCACTGCGGTGATCACCTCCGGTGGGGGGTCGGAGCGCAGCCGGAGCACGGGGTCGACCGTGACCCCCAGGCCCTCGGCCCCGTGGACGACGTCGGTCAGGCCCCTGTCCAGGCGGGTTCCGGGGGAGGGGAGCGGACAGGGGCCGGCGGCGTCCGGGTCGGGCTCGTGGGCCGAGCGCAGTACGTCCCGGGAGCGACGCGCCACCAGACGGGCCGCCGTCCGGGTCCTGGTCGTCACCGGCGTCGCGCCGCCCACCTGGTCCAGAAGCGGGATCACCTCGTCGTGCAGGACCCTTTGCAACAGGTCCCGGTACCGGTCGGCCAGGGCGTCCAGGTCTCGCCGGGCCGCCAGCCGCAGGACCTGGACCCTTTCGGCGTCCGCGAGGTCCGTCTGCCGGGCCATGGACCGCAGCTGCCCCGCGACCAGGAGGGACACCACGTACCAGACGACGAACCCCAGTAGGTCCGACCAGAGTTTGAGGGTGATGTGCGGCTGGATCGCCAGAACCCAGGTGCCCGCGAGCGTGCCCACCGCCGCGATCGACCGGGCGGACCACCCGATCCCGAAGCCGAGGGTCGCCGAGCAGACCAGGCTGTAGGGGATCAGCTCCGTCATGATCACGTTGCGTTCCTCGGGCAGGGACGCCCGGGACCCGACCGTCATCACCACCAGTGCCACGAGGACGTCGCTCCACACCAGGACCGGGTCGCCGGTGGTCTCCCGGGTCCAGCACCGGCGGGCGAACCACAGGCCGTACCCCGTGGCCAGCACGGCGACCGCGAGGGCGATCCCCGGCCGGGGCAGCTGGTCCCAGCCGAAGAGCGGGATGTGGATGAACCCGACGCTCCCCAGACGGATCATGGCGAGCATCCGGGCCAGACGCCGCTCCGTCGCCTGAAGAGTCCGCGTTCGTTCTTCTCCCACCGGTGTCCCCACATCCCCGTCGTCCTTGTTCGGGCGCATCGCATCGGTCCTATTCCACCAGGGGAAGGAAGGTTCGTCAGGGACTATCCCGATCCGGTCGCTCTTCGTACAACGTGTCCGGTGATCTTCGGGGAGCGCTCGCGGCCCGGTCGGGCCGGTGTCCCTCGGGCGGGGCGGGCACCCGTCCGGGTGGGGCGGGCACCCGTCCGGGTGTCCACAAGATGCCGAGAGGTACCCCGGGGGGTATTCTGGGGTTGTCGTGATGAAAGGCCTACCGCTCATGTCCAGGAGGTGCGAGATGACCGATCCGGAGAACACCTGCGGTGGCGAGGACGTCCGTACGACCCACAGAATGCCGCCGGCGACCCTGCGGGAATGCCTGGCCTCCGGGACCGATCTGAGGGTCCTCGACGTGCGCACCCCCGCCGAGTTCCGCGCGTCCCACATCCCCGGGGCCTGGAACGTTCCCCTGGATTCCCTGGGGGAGTGCCGTTCGGACCTGGTGGCGGGCCTGTCGGGCAGCGTCGTGCTCGTGTGCCGCTCCGGTGCGCGGGCCGAGCGCGCCGCCGCGGCTCTGCAGGAGGCCGGCCTGGCCTCCATGTCGGTCCTCGACGGCGGCCTGACCGCCTGGGAACGTGAGGGCGGCGAGTTGAAGCGCGGCCGACGAGGCTGGGAGCTGGAACGTCAGGTGCGCCTGGCCGCCGGGTCCCTCGTGGTGCTGGGAATCCTGGGCTCCCTGGTCGTACCGGGCCTGCAATGGCTGTCGGCGTTCGTCGGCGCCGGCCTGGTCTTCGCTGCCGTGACCGGCACCTGCGGAATGGCTCTGATCCTTGCCCGTATGCCCTGGAACCGCGCCGCCCCCGACGACGTCCGGGCAGTCATAGCCCAACTCGCAGCCTGCCGCCGCCCCGACGACCGGTAACGGCGGTGCCTCCGATGCCCGCGGTGCCCCCGGAGGCACCTGGGGCACCGCGGGCAGGAGATCCGCTCCTCCTCGGCAATTCCGGGGGCCACACCGTCGTCAGGAGATGAACTCCCGGATCGCCTCCTTCGGGAGGGGCGCGAGTTCTGGGAGGTCTTTTTCCTCCCAGGTGTCCAGGAGGAGGTCGAGGGCCCGGGCGGCTGATATGGACTCCTGGCGGTACAGGCGCAGGACCGCCTTCGCGTACTCGCGGGGCAACGACCCCGGGCAGAGTTCTTTCCGGATCACCAGGTCCTGTTCCAGGATGTCGGCTTTCTCCGTGCGGACCCTGCGGACGCGATCAGCTTGCTCTGCGTCGATCAACCCGAGTTCGAGCAACCTGCGGGCCAGGGTTGCCATGTCCACCATGAAGTCGCTGGCCATCCGGACAACCGTGGTTCGCAAACCCTCGCCCCGCTCCTGAGCTTCGGTCCAGGCCGTTGGGATCCGTTCCCGGGGAAGCAGGAGGGCGCGGGCGAAACGGTCGAGACGATGCTCCCAGGCCTGGGGGTCGTCGGTCAGGCCGATCCCGTGATCGATCGTGTACTCGTCGGCGAACACGTGGTGGCCCAGTTCGTGGGCCAGCGCGAGCCTTCGACGACCGCTCTTTCGGTCGGCGTTGATGACAGCGACTCCTCCTTGTTCGAGGAGTACGGAACCGGCGTCCGCGGCGTCGGGGCCCAGGTCGATCGAGAAAGTGAGCAGCCCGAGCCTGACAAAGGTGTCGGCCAGGTTATTCACCGGTTCGTGAGGGCTCAGGTGCAATGATTGACGAACCAGGTGGGCACTGTCCTCGGCCTGGGAGACTGTCTGAGGACGGGGCAACGGCCCGCCGGGCTCCCAGGACCACTTCTTGTCCCGCTCCAAAACGAACTCCACGGATCGGGCAAACCGTTCGATCACCCGGTCGATCTCAGGGCACCGAGATCCCGGTTCCGCCTGATGGCGGTGGGAGACGATGGCAGCAGGGGCCTGGGTCACGAACCATTCGATCCGCTCCCCCAGGGCAGTGGCGATCCCCGCCAACTCCAGGGCGGTCACTCGGCGGGTACCGCCTTCCACTTTGGTCAGACCTGATCGCTCGATCCCGATCTCGGCGGCCAGCTGCGTCTGAGTGAGGCCGGCGCGCTCCCTGGCCTGTTGGATGCGACGGCCGATCGCCTGGGACTCCGTGGTGGGCACATGTGCGATTGTGGAACATTGGGTGGTGGCTTGGCTTGTTGATCTCCTTGCGGTGTGTCGCGCGCCGGGGCAGGGCGCTAGCCGGGGCGAGGGCGCTTGGCCCGGACGGTGCCAGCGATCACGTGGGTGGGGTGGGCCATGATGATTATTCACACAATCATCAGGTGCAGGACGTAACGACCACTTCCCGGAAAGGCTCCTGGGTGACCACCCCCGAAGTTGTCATGTCGAGTTCCGAAGTTGTCATGTCGAGTTCTCTGTGTCTCGAAGAGCTCACCTTGGCCCACGGTCGCGGTCGCGCGCCCGTGGTGGACGCGTTGAGCTGGACGGTTCCCGCCGATCGCACCGTGCTCGTCGGCCCCAACGGGGCGGGCAGGAGCACCCCGACGTCGTTGGCGGCCGATGTGTTCCGGCCGTGCTCCGGTGGCACACGGCTGGGCGCCCTGAGCCCGGACACCCGCCGGGGCCACCGGGAACACCGTCGGCTCGTGGGGTGGATGCCGCAGACGGTCCCGGCCCTGGACACCGCCGAGGCCGCCTGCGCCCAGGTCCTGCCGCGGTGCGAGGTTCTGCCGCGGTGCGAGGCATGAGGGTCCTCCAGGCGATCCGTTTCACCGGATCCCTCTTCCTGCTGCCCGGCCTGCTCGTGGCCCTCTGGCTCTTCCGCGGCGTGCTGTCCTCGGCCGAGTCCGGGTACGCCCTCGCGGCAACCGGCCGCGGTTCCGGCTCGGTCATCCTCGTGGCCCCCCTCCTGGCTGCGGCCTGCGCCTGGACAGGGGCCCGGATCCGCAGGGTCCGACAGACGTACACGAACTCGTGCCGGTCCAGCCTGGTCGTGGTCCTCGACGCACTCTGGCCCCTGATCCT
>JAUPKJ010000116.1 GCA_030837505.1 Actinomycetota bacterium | reverse complement strand
TCGGCGTCCTCGTCGGGAACTGCGAGTTGTGTACGGAATCGGTCCGCCGGGACGGCTACCGCGCTCACCTGGCCACCGAACCCGAGACCGGTCTGATCACCGGCGCTGAGATGACCATGGCCAACCTCGACCGCTTCCACCCGGCCACCAGCCAGATCGCCGAGACGAGCGCAAGCAGCGGGTTGAAGGTCTACAGGGACTCGGCCCACGGCAGTGGCGAGGCTCGGGAGGCCTACGGGCAGGCCGGTCGCGACACGGTGGTCAAACCCAAGCCGGTCCAGCCGGCCGTGCCCGGCGGGCCCACCGTGGACGCCCTCACCATGGGGGCGGGTCTGCGGGTCGGTGGTGAAGATCACCCGGTCGGTGGCGACCGCGACAAGACCGAGCCCGACCCGGGCACATGGTTATTCAGTGATGTCCTAAAATCTGCGGGTGAATGGCGGGTGGGGTGTCGATGTCCTGGTCATGGCTGCCCTTGCTGTCGGAGTGCCGTTGGGCGTCGTGGCGGTGGCCGGACGTAGTGGGCCTTGTGAAGGGGCCGGTGACAGTTCGAACCCGGACCCGTTTTCCGGGACAGGCACCGTTGCCGGGGCGAAGGACGGTCACCATGCTGGCCGTGGCCAGCGGCGTGTGTGTCGCGTTGTGCGGGCCGTGGCCGTTCATCCGGGCACGTGGCTGTTCGCAGTGGTCACGTTGGTGTATGTCAACCAGTTCCTGCTCACCGTCTACATCCTGCGGGTGCACGGTGGTGACCCGGCCTTCGTGGCCCGGTACCTGCCCCCTGAGTGGTTCCACATCGCGCGGGGGCCTGTGCTGGAGTCCTTGGCCGACCTGTTCCCCGCCCCGCATTTGCTGGCGCCCTCGGTGCTGCGAGTGCAGTCGTTCCTGGAGTTACCGTTCGGGATCCTGCTGTACCTGGTCATTGTTCGATGGCTCGACCTGGGCCTGTACCGCAGGTTGGGCAGCGGTGTCGTCCTGTGGATGGGTTGCCTGTCGGTTTCGGGGGTCTTCTGCTGGGTCGAATGGATCCTGCGCAGCCCGTGGACCACCGGCGACCTGTGGATCCGGGCCGTGTCGATGGTGGTGACCCCGTTGGCGATCGCCCGACTGGTCGGGGCGACACCGGTCGAAGCCGTGCGGGGAACGCGATGTTCGTTTCGGGGGTGGTTGGCTTTCCTGGCCTCCGCCGGTGCCCTCGGCGTCCTGGTGCTCGTGGTCTATGACACCGCGCTGCTGTACAACCTCGCGTATGTGGGTACGGCTGCCCCGGCAGCGATCCTCGCTCTGATCGTGCTGGGCATCGCCCGGTTCGCAGCACGGGTGTCAGGAGCCACCGGCGCACCGGAATCGCCCGGTGTCCGTGGTGTCGTCGATGATCCAACTCTGGTCGATGACCGCCGGAGGCCAGGGCACGGCATGGACACCCTGGTCACCGGGATGGCCTGGTTCCTCGCGGTGTTCTTCGTGCCGGCCATGCCGGTGCGCTACGGCCTGGCAGTGATCACCTCCCGGACTGCCGTCCCCGCGGTGCTGCTGCTCGTGGGCGTCGCAGGCTTCGGAACGTTGCGCGAGGTCGGCCTCCGGGTACGTGACAGGGCAGCAGGGGAACGAGCCGCCCTCACGCGGTGGCTCGCCGGTCTTCTCGCCGCGGGCACGACCGGGCTGGTGGCCGCGGCTGCCGTGGCCACCATGTCCGCCCGCTATCCGGAGACCCGCATCTTCTCCACCGCGATCGCGTTCCTGCTCACCGTGACCGGGGTCAGTGCCCTCACGGACCGGTGGAAGTGGTCCTACACAAGACCCGGAGAACTGCCGACCACCAACAACGAAACGCTCAGTCGCAAGGAGAAGGCGGAACAAGGCTCTCCGGACACGTGTTGCTGAGATCACGCCGAACCTCGCGGCCCGCGGCCTGACCGGACGGGACGACCGCCGCGAACAGCGCGGTAGCCGGCCCTGTGGGGTTGGAAGACGTCGTTACGTGCTCCAACCTGGTCATCTACTCAGCGAAGGCGTTTGCTCGGGGAAACGATCAACGGCAACTGCTGCAATCGGACCTGAGGTGGGCGGTGCAGGGCCGCCGAAGCGGTTGCCCTGGTCAGGGACGACCGGCCTGTGGGCAAGGTCGCGGTGACCGTCGCGGCGTAGGCTCGGCGGAGCTGCCCCGAGGAGGTTCGTGTGCGTGCCATCGTCCAGGAGGAGTACGGCCCGTACCGCGAGGTCCTGCACCTGCGGGAGGTCCCTGCACCGGTCCCCGGCCCCGGACAGGTGCTCGTCCGGGGGCGGGCCACGTCGGTGCACGCGGATGTCTGGCACGCCGTGACCGGGGTCCCTTACGTCCTTCGTGTCATGGGCTCGGGCCTCAAGGCTCCGAAGCAGCGGATCCCCGGAACCGATCTGGCTGGGGAGGTGGTCCAGGTTGGCCTCGGCGCGACCCGGTTCGCCCCGGGTGATCGTGTGTTCGGTGAGATCACGTCCAAGAACCAGTGGAGCAACGCCGGCACGTTCGCCGAGTTCGCCACCGTGGACCAGGAACTGCTCGCACGCATCCCGGAGAACCTGTCGTTCGAGCAGGCAGCGGCTGTCCCCACCGCCGCTCTTATCGCGCTGGTGAATCTGCGCGACCAGGGTCGGGTCCGGGAGGGTCAGCGCGTGCTCGTGAACGGCGCCGGCGGTGCGGTCGGGGTGTGGACTGTGCAGCTGGCCAGGACCTTCGGCGCGGAGGTAACGGCGGTCGACGCACCAGCCAAGCTTGACCTACTGCGCGACCTCGGCGCCGACCATGTCATCGACTACACCGAACAGGATTTCACACGGATGGGGCTGCGCTACGACCTGGTGTTCGACATCGTGTCGCAAGCGCGGTTCTCCGAGGTTCGGCGTGCGCTGGAGCCCGACGGCACCTTCGTACTGGTCGGCCACGACCAGTACGGCCGGTCGGGTCACCGTCTACTCGGCAGCCTCGGACGGATGCTGCCCCTCCTGGCGATCTCCCCACTGGTCAAACAGCTCCCGGGTGTCCGGCCCGGGCCTGCTCGGCAGGAGAACTGGACCACGATCGTGGAATTACTCAAGGAAGGTCGCCTCCGGCCAGTGGTCGACCAGCGGGTGTTCCCGCTCGAGCAGGCCACCGACGCCATCGACTACCTTGCTACGGGCGCCGCGAAAGGCCGCGTCGTCCTCACCCTGTGACGCCGCAGGTGCGGCGTCCCCCGCACCCACCGCAGCTGTGGCCCAGGCCGTAAGCCACCGGGGAACACGACGTCGTCTTCGTGCCTCGCCCGGGTCTCCGGGCGGGCTGGGGACTCGGACCTACCAGGTGGGACCGGTCGATATCGGGCCCACGGTGGCTCTCCCGGTTCCGGTGGTGCACACCTGGGTGGTGAAGGGGACCGGGACACTGGCGTGGGAGCCGGGAGCCTGGACCCGGAGGTAGGAGGTCGTGGCGGGTCGGCAATCCGTCGGAGAGTAGTTGTCGGGGTTGGGCACGGCGAAGGTCCCGTGGGCGCTTGTGTCAGGGGGGAGCGTGACGAGTTGAACAGAGTCTGCGCCGATCAGAGAGGGCCGGGCGGGGAGACCGAGGGTGTGTCCCTGTCCGTCGGTGAAGCTGATTCCCGGGTAGCCGCGCAGCGTGCAGGTGCGGTGGCTGGTGTTGGTGTAGCGCAACAGGTGGTACATCGTTCCGGCCGTACCGTCCGAGCCGGCGTGGACCACGTGCAACTGTGGTGTCGTGCACCTCGGTGTTGCCCTCACTGCGTGAGCTGTTGAGGCGGTGACGAACCAACCGCCCCCGGCCAACAACACCGCGCTCAGGCCGGTGGTCAGTGCACGACGTACTTTTGTGCTGGTGCGATCACGTGTCCACGTATTATGCCTGGCCTCGATCTTCATCGCAGTCCACCTGATTCATCAAGGAATCCGTTCGGGATATGACACTCGATCCGTGTGCCATCAGCCGGTGAAGAAGCGCTCTCCGGTGGGCCGGGGAAGACGAAGGATCCTCTAATCGGGCTCCGGTGCTTCGGACGGCGGGTACCGAGAGCCGAGCCATCGGCATCTGTCATTTCTGCATCGCCTCGAGTGACACCCATGTTACAGGGACCGCTTGAGCATGCCCGGGCTTTGTCCCAATAGGGGTGGAGACCGACGGCGGGACCTCGGGGCCCCACGGAGGCGCGACGGGGAGCGGAGTGAGACGTGTATCACGGGTGCAGCGCGCCACACCTACAGGTTGAGCACAGCATGTGATGCACGCCGGACCCGGCGCCCAGGACGGCGGACAGCTCAGGTGATGGGAGGCCGGTCGTGCGCAGCCCCGCGTTGTACCCCTGATCTTCGTGGTCGCTCCGCCCCGGACCAGGGGCGTTCGAGAGCAGGCCCTACGCTCGCACCGGTCAGGTGGGCATCGATGGAC
>JAUPKJ010000115.1 GCA_030837505.1 Actinomycetota bacterium | reverse complement strand
TTGGCGCTCTGGGGCGTTCTCGTCGGGGCCGATAGGAACCACTATCGGCCCCTCCTGCGGCCTTCCAGAGCACTCAACCGGACCACGCACAGCACCGACAGAATTCCGAAACAGACCCTAGGAGGTCGCGCCAAGGGGCGCCTGCGGGTCGCGGCGACCGCGAGGGGCCCGGCCGCAGGGGGCCTCTTCGCGCGAGGCCGGACGGTCATGGTCGCGGCGGCCTGCCGGCGGTCGCTCTCAGGCGGCGTCCCGAGGTGGTGGTCCCGGGTCGGCGGGGAACCGGTGCGGAACTGACATCATCTGCCTGCTGCGCAGCGCCCGCCAGGACAGCGCGAGCCTGCGCAGCAGGAACCTCACCATCAGCAATCCGCTGACCAGGAGGGCCCCGGCGATGCAGGCCGCCACCAGGGGCCACAGCACGGAGACCGCGACCACCCCCGCGACGGTGAAGTCCTCTGCGAGGCTGACCGCGATGTTGCTCGCGGGCTCGGGGGAGGTGTTGACGGCGACCCGCAGCCCCGATTTGACCAGGTGGGACGCGAGGGCCGCCCCTCCGCCGGTCGCGGTGGCGATGGCCTGTTCGAGGGACGTCGCGTCCCCCGCGAGCATCAGGGCGATCACGGCGCCGATCACGGGACGGATCATGGTGTGGGCCGCGTCCCAGGCCGAGTCCAGGTAAGGGATCTTGTCCATCACGGCGTCGATCAGCAGAAGGGCCGTGGCGACGAGCAGCACGTCCGGACGTTCGAAGATCTCCGGGACGCCGTCGGCCCCGCCGAACCTGCCCATCAGGCCCATGACCAGCACCACGGCGTAGCCGTTGATGCCGCTGGCCCAGCCGGAGCTGAAGGCCCATGCCAGGAGTTCCACGTTCTCTCGCCTCCGTGCGTGAGTGATCGTCGGGGTCGGCTCCCCCCGAAGGACCACGGAACCTCATGGACCCCGACGGCCTCCGCGTTGTACAGTCGAGCCACATTCGAACACCTGTTCGAATGTGGCTGTCGGTGTTGCCCCGCCAGGGCCCCACCGCAGCTCTCGGCAACCTCATCACAGTGGGGGAGCCACCTCACAGTGTGGGGCCACCACGGCCCTCGGCACAGCTCTCGATCAGGACCCACCATCGACCCCTCCTGCGGCCTTGCAGAGCACTTGCAGATGCCCTTGCAGAGCACTCGACCGGCACCCTGCCGGCCGCAGACGGAGTTCCGAAACAGGCCCTGGATCAAGAGCGACCGAGACGTGGGCCGACGGGGCCGCCACGACCCAGCGGGCCGGGCGGGGGCGAGGGGAAGCGCCTCCGCCCGGCCAGGACCCGAGGAACGGGAGGACACAACCCATGACCTGTCACTACGGCGACCCCGTCGAGGTACGCGAGAACGCCCCCGGAGCGGAGGAACCCGGCCCTGCCGAGGAGATCGTCCCGGGGATGTTCCTGTGGAAAGGCCGTCTCTACCAGATCAAGGAGGTGCTCGCCCACTGGTGGGAAGGGTGTCCCTGGTGGGCGACGAACGCGGCGGAACAACTGCCGCACGTTCCGGTGGAACGTGAGTTCTGGCGGGTGGAGGCCGGCCCCGGACGACTCCCGGGCAGCGGGATCTTCGATCTCAGCCGGGAAATGATCGACGAGGACGACCTGCCCGCCCTGGCCCGGAGGAGCGATCCCGAAGGACTGGCCCGCGCCGGTGTGCCCGGGGGCTGGCGTCTGCAGAAAGTGGCCGGCTGAGAGCAGCCCGCTGACGGGCGCTCCACCTCCCATCGCGCTCCACCTCCCGCTGCGCTCCACCTTCCGTCGAACGAGGAGAACACAGGCATGACGGTCACCGTCGAGAACCGTACACAGGTCACCGCGGGGGCCCTGCTGCTGATGGAACGTTCCGGACGAGGTCTGTTGCAGGCCTGCGACGCCCGTACGAGTGCGGAACGGTACGTGGCCGCCCACCTGGCCGCCCTGCGGGCAGCCGCGGCCGTTCTGGCTGTCCGGGGCCGCGCGAGCCGGCGCTGCGGTCCTTCGAGCGTCTGGGAGGTGCTCGCCCGGGTCGCACCGGACCTGGGGGAATGGGCCGCCTTCTTCGCCGCGACCGCGTCGCGGCGCGTCGCCGTCGAGATCGGGCACGGCGAGATCATCGACTCCCGGCAGGCCGACGACCTCCTGCGGGACGCCGTCTCCTTCCACCTGCTCGTCCAGGAGCTCCTGGGGCTGCCCCGCAGCATCGTCGTGCCCGAGGCCCTGCCCGTCTGTCGCTGATCCGCCGTGTCCGGAGTCCCCTTCACCCACCTGCACGTGGCCTCGTGGTACTCGCTGAGGTTCGGCACGGACCCGCCCGAGGCCCTCGTGCGCGCCGCGGCCCGGCACGGCCTGGGGTCCCTGGCCCTGACCGACCGGGACGGCCTGTACGGCGCCGTCTGTTTCGTCGAGGCGTGCGAGCGGGCCGGAGTCAGCCCCGTGCTCGGGACCGACCTGGCCCTGGAGCCCACCCTGGAACCGGCCGGGGAGCCCACTCCGGAGCCGGCCGGGGAACGCCGGCCTCCCAGAGCCACCGTGCTGGCCCTCGGGTCGGACCCGGACCTCGACCCCGGGACGGCCCTGCCCCCCGGGGCCGGTTGGGCGGGGCTGTGCCGACTCGTCACCGCCGTGCGGTGGCACGGCAGACCGGCCCTGCCGGAGCTGGTCGGCGAGCACGCGGTCGGCGCGGCCGGTCCGACCCTCGCCGTCCTGCTCGGACCGGACAGCGAGGTCGGACGGGCCGTCCTGGTGCGCAGGGACGACCTGGCCCTGCAGGCTCTCTCCCGGTGGCGTGGGGCACTGCCGGAGGGGAACGTGTTCGTGGAGGTGGTCTGCCACGACGGGCCCCCCGGCACCACCGCGAGCCTGGGCCACGCCTCCCGGCTGCTCGCCCTCGCGCGGCGGGCCGGGGTACCCGCCGTGCTGACCAACGCCGTCCGGTACCCCACCCGTCGGGAGGCGCTCACCGCCGACCTGCTGGACGCCGTCCACCGGCCCGATCCCGCCCGGAGGGTCCGGCGGGCCGGGGCCCGGGCCGACCTGGCCGACGGAGCGAGGATGGCCGACGTCGCCCGACGCGTCGCGCGGGCCGCCGGGGCCCCCGAACTGGCCTCGGGGCTCCTGCGGACCACCGAGGGGCTGGCCGCCCGGTGCCGGATCGACGGCGTGCGGGACCTGGGGCTGGGCACGGTCCACTTCCCCGAGAACCATCTGCTCGGGCTGCCCTCGGGCCGCAG
>JAUPKJ010000013.1 GCA_030837505.1 Actinomycetota bacterium | reverse complement strand
TACTCGGACACTGCCGTCGATGCGGCGGATCACATCGAGCACATCAGCGCACGCGCGATTCCGGACGATGTCTGGGGCGACGCGGAAACCGACCTCGGCGTCACTCCACTCAACCGGGCCCGATTCCACGCCGCGCGCCGCACCATCGCCTTGCGATGGCTGGCCGTCCTGTGGAAACAGCGCACCAAACGGGCTGAGGAATTCAGCATGCAGCACGATCGAGTGGATACACTCCTACGCTGAGCCCGGATCGACCGGTGATTGGTTGTCCGCGTTCCGGGCGTGAGAGCGCGGACGCACTCTGACCTGGGACGACGTGTCTTGTTGAGGGACAACCGGCTCAAGTTCGGTGTGCCTGTGCGAGAGGGATTCTTCTCATGCTGTCGGCATGATCGATATCGGGTTTGACGAGGCGAATCTGGTGGCCGGCCTACGCCCCTTCCACGAAATCCGTCTGATCAAGATCCAATCACTGATCAGAAAGGATCACTGAGTCCGATCAGTGGATCCGCGCTCAGGGACCCGGGGTTCGGTTCAGGGTCGGGGCAGGCTGGGGATCCCGCCGCGCCGGCCGAGGCCGAAGGCGACCCGGTACACGTCGGGAAGGTCCAACCGGCCGTCGGCCCTGGTCCTCATAATCCCCAGTTCTTTGAGTTCCTCGATGAGGGCACGGGCGTCGCCGGGATCGCGCGGCCCCACGCGAATGTCCTTCTCACCTGTTTCGGCATCCTGTTCCGGGGCGGAGGCCCCTGGGTCCCCGATACTCCGACGGAGGCTGTCCACCAGTTTCTTGTCCAGCCACCTCTGTTCGATGTCGCGGACCTCTGCGGGCACCTGCAGACCTTCGAGTGCTCGGACGGTGGTCCTCACCCAGGGAATGTCCTCGGCGATCTCCTCCACCCGGATACGGGAGGCTTCTTGGACTCCCCGACGAATCCCTTGGTAATGCAGGGCGAACGGGTGTCCGTTGTGGTCGTTGGTGGTCGTCGAGAGGGCCACGCGCAGGGCGCTCAGAAAACTCCGCGGACTGACCTCTCCGAGGCCGTCCACCAGATGGTTGGGCAACCAGGTGTAGGTGTGGCCCTTGCGGTGCCCGGCCCCCATGTAGGGACCGGCCAGTTGTTCGAAAATCGGCTTCTGTGTTTTCTGATCCGTAATGATTCTCGGCGGAGGAACGAAGAGAGGCTTTCCCTGTTCGGTCTGCGCGTCGGAGCGTTTCCCATCGGGGAAGCTGTCCCGGAACTGCGCAGCCCGAACGCTCGCCGCGTTCCCCAGGCGGTGGAACAGCAGGCCGTAGAGGTTCGTCTGGGTCCAGGTCAGATCGGCTGCGTTGCCCATCAGTTTCGAGGCGTCCGGGAAACGCCGTTCGACGCTGGAGAGCATGTCCGGCCGGATGAACACCTTGGCTCGCAGATTACGGGTCCCCAATCGCAGGTCGAGGGCGAGCTTGAGGATTCCCGTGGCCAGGGTGTCGGCAGTCCGACGGCACGGGTGCAACCGATCGAGGGCATCGAACAACAGGAGGACGATTCTACCGTCGTGGCCGGCTTTCAGGTCCCTCTCGTGCAGGATCCGTTCCCGGGCCTCGGGGTTTCTCCGGACCCATTCGGCCTTCTCTTCCCAGGACGTTCCGGTGATCTCAGAACAGTCGAGAGCGGTCACCAGGACGGCATCCCAGATCTGTTCCGGACGGGTCTGGATCTCCAGAAGCCGTTCCATGACCCTCCACCCGGGATACCTGTCCGGGTCGAGCTTCGCGCCGAACCCCGGCACCGGGTCAATCTTGCGGACCTGTGGCATCCGGTAGGACTCTGCAGCCACTTCCCGCAGCTGCGGATCCAGCATGACGGAGAACCACACGGTCTTTCCGGTTCCTCGTCCCCCTCTGACCACAGAGACGTCCGGGGAGAGCGCCACACGGTGGGTATCGGGAGTGAACAGGGTCGTCGGTGTCGGAACCGCGGTGTCCGCATCAGTGGTGTCGGGCAGGGCCGCGTTCAACAGCTCCCGGTAGGCGATCGGATCGAGTGGTCGAGTCATCGGCCTTCAGGAACTCCGGTCCCCGGAGGAACTGCGCCGGTACCTGGAAGGATCTCGCTCTGCCATCGGACAAACCTAGGGCGCGCCGCTTCTGCGGTCACCGACACCGGTGAAGGCGGCGTGCATTTCAGATGTGAATCGTTCAGGGGAGGAGGGGGAGGGCGGTCTCGGGCCTCCTCGGACACGACGGATGTCCCCGTGCCGGGGCACGGGGGTCAGCGTTGGACGACGCGGTCGCGGCCGGTCTGTTTGGCCTGGTAGAGGGCTTCGTCGGCGCGTTGGACTATGTCGTCCACGCAGGCTGCGTACCCGCCGGCGACACCGATGCTCATCGTCACCTTCAGTTGCGCCCCGCCCACGGCCCAGCGCAGCTGGGACACCCCGCTGCGGATCCGCTCGGCCACCTCGCAGGCCGCTGCGGCCTCCACCCTCGTCACCACGACGAGGAACTCCTCACCGCCCCAGCGCGCGGCCCGGTCACGTTCCCGGACCGACCCGTCGAGGACCTCCGCTATCCCCCGCAGGACCTCGTCGCCGCTCGCGTGACCGTAGCCGTCGTTGATCCGTTTGAAGGCATCGACGTCGGCGAACAGTACGAACACCGGTTCGTGGGCAGGCAGCGCCGCCAGGAAGGACAGCATCGATCGTCTGTTGGACAACCCGGTCAGCGGGTCCTGCCCGGCCCGGCGGGCCAGTTCGTCCGCCCGGTGCTGCAACCGCCGCCGTTCCCCCTCGGCCTGGGCCCGGTCCCACAACTGGGCCGCGAGCCCCCCCAACTGTTCACGGTGCCGCCGCCAGATCATCTCCCCGGCCGTCCAGGCGTCCTCGATCGCCCCCTCGAGATCCCCGGTCTCCTCGCGCAGAAGCGAACGCTCCTGGACAATCGTCAGTCTCAGGCTCCGCGCCGCGTGGGCTCCCGCACGGCGCGACGCCAGGTCGATCTGGTCCTTCGCCAGATCGTGCTCGCCCAGGGTGCGCAGGCACCGCGCGGTCGTCAGGTTGATCTTGGCTTGGAGCTGTCCGGGCTCGTGGCCGGCCGCGGTCCGGCTCGCCCGGCGCAGGTTCTCCAGGGCCTCCTGGACCCGGCCCTGTTCGCACAGGACGTCGGCGAGCAGCCTCGGAGCCATCACCTGGGTCACGCGGGGCAGCAGCGGAAGGGCCGCGAGCCGACGGGCGACCCGCTCGGCCTCACAGAGCCCGGCCTGGGCAGGGGTCTTCCCCTGGAACACCTCGTTGCGACACCGGTAGACGTGTGAGACGGCCAGGTTGTTGAGCAGGGCCGCCGTCCTGCCGGGTTCCGAACAGATCTCCGCGTCGGCCAGGCCCCTCCGGTAGAGCTCCCGAGCCCGGTCGTAGGCGTAGAACTCCGTGCACAGGATCCCCAGGGAGTTGAAGACCACCGACCGCAGAGCAGGCTCTGTCTGCCCGTCGATCCCCTTCAGGTGGTGACGGTCCTCCGCAGCGAGTACGCGGGGATCCGTCGGACGCTCGTCCAGGCAGACCAGGGCCTCGGTCGCCAGGTCCAGGGCCGAGGCGACGTCGTCGGTGAAGCTCATGAGCACCGCAGCGCGCCCGTAGGCCATGGCAGCCCGCAGGAGCAGGCCGTTCCGGCGGTGGATCTCGGCGGCCCGCACGCCGTCCCGCGCACAGGCCCCCGACTCCGAGAAAGTGATCCCCAGGGCGGCCCTCAGATCGAGCAGCAGCGCCGCCGGCGGATCGGCCGGAAGACGTTCCAGCACCGCCGACACGCGCCGGCACCACTGCCGGGCCTGGTCGTCGTCGACGATCCGACGGTGGTCCAGGACCAGGTTCCGGACCGTCTCACGCAGCTTGACCGGGGTGGGCAGCCGGGACCGGGCCATCACCACGGAGAGCTCACCGCGAGGGGGCGTGGTCGCGGCCCCACGGCCTGGGTCAACCCATTTCGACACGGTTCCGCCCGCCTCGCTTCGCCCGGTAGAGCGCCGTGTCGGCCCTCGACAGCAGTTCGGACAACGATCCGACCCGTCCTCTGGCGACTCCGGCGCTGACCGTCAGACGCAGTCCCGGACGCAACAGTTCCCAGGCGTAGTCCTCCACCTGGAACCGCAAATGTTCCACGACGCCCACAAGATCCTCCGTGGCCCCCGGCAGAACGACGAGGAACTCCTCCCCGCCCCACCGGGCGACCCTTCCCGAGACCCCGATCAGTCTTTCGAACAGTCCTGCGGCCTCCCGCAGGGCCTCGTCGCCCGCGCGATGCCCGTACTCGTCGTTGACCTTCTTGAAATGGTCGAGGTCCACCAGCGCCAGAACCACGGTCCGGGACGGCCCCAGCTGCTGCAGGAAACGTTCCATCGCCCGGCGGTTGGCCAGACCGGTCAGGGGGTCCTGGTCGACGGCCCGGGCCAGGTTGTGCGCCCTCTCCCTCAGGTCCTGGCGTTCCCGCTCGGCCTGCGCCCGCTGCCAGACCTGATCCATGAAATCCCCGACCTGCCGGCTGTGCCGGGACCACACCGTCGCGGTCATCTCCCGCACGTCCCCCAGCGCCCCCCTCAGGTCTCCGGCGGCCCGACGGGCCTGCGCCCTCAGCCGCAGAGCCTGGACCCGTTCGGCCAGGTCCCATTCTCTCCCCGCCCACTGGTCCAGAACCTCGTCCAGCTCGGCCACGGCCGACTTCGGCCGGCCCAACAGACACAGGCAGCAGCCCCTGGCCATGCGCAGCGCCGGGACCTGCCCGCGGGACGGCGGGTTCCCCGCAGCACTCGTCGCGGCCTCGAGCAACGGCCAGGCCTCTGCCGGTCTTCCCTGTTCGCACAGCACCATCGCCTGCAGGCGCGGGCCGTCGATGGTCCGGACGTTCTCGGGCGCTCCGGAGGCCACGAGCACCTCACTGAGTTCGCCGGCCCGTTCGAGCAGCTCCTCCCTCCGAGCCCGCCCGTCCGGGTCGTCCCCCAGCTCCGAAGCCTGCAACAACAGCGTCTCGATGACGTTGTGCTGGGCGATCGACCACCGTGAGGTGTCCCCCGCGGCTCTGCTGTGCTGCGCAGCCTGCTGGTAGAAGTCCAGTGCCCTGTCGTAGTCGAAGAACTGATAGCTGAGGATCCCCAGCATGTTCGTCAGCCGCGCCTCCCGCACGGGATCGCGCTCGCGCAGGGCCGTGAAGGCCACGAGGGCCTGCACGGCGGACTGCAGTGCCATACCCAGGTCGTCGGCGCGCGCCGCCACGATCGCGGCGGCCGCGTAGTTGGTCGCGGCGGGCAGCAGTTCCCCCACCCGTTCGTACAGGATCGCCGCATCGACGGCGTCCTTGTACAACTGTTCGGTCAGGGCCGGCCCGCGGTCCGCCGCAGTGTTCGCCCCGACCACTGCGCGCATCTCCAGGAGCCGGGCCCTGTCGCGTTCCCCCGCGGATTCCAGCAGGGCGTTGGCCTCCGCCACCCAGAGCACCGTGGCCAGGCGGTCGCCGTCCAGGGGCACGCGTTCGAGCACCTGATCGACCCGTGAGGTGACCAGTTCTGCCAGATCCAGGCGAATGGGCAGGCGTTTGCCCGCGCACCGTTCGGCGAACAGCGGCCTGCGCGTCCAGGGCAGGCCGGTGTCCTGTGGCCCCACCGAGAAACTCACCCGAGTCTCACCTTCCGCACGGACGTCAGCGGGGACGGGTCCGAGTCCTGTGTCCGACAGACACGGCGACGGTGCCGCGCCGGCGATGGATTCGAACTGGTCCGGTCCCCGGGGGACCTGATCCGTTGCTGCGATGGCTGGGACGATCTGGATCCCGGCTCCTTGCGATGCCTCCACCCGGACGCCTCCACCCGGACCGCCGATCGCAGAGCGAAGCTCCCTGTCACTGAACGCTCTTACACCACACGGTACCCATCCGTTCCTCCACAGGTCCTGCCCAGTCCACGGGAGGGACCTCTGCGAAGTCGAAGTCACACTCTACGCAACCTGATGGGGTTTTCCGGACGCCCCCGGATACGAGATGATGGGAATCGTGACGGCAGACCACGCCTTCCTCTTCCTCCGATGGCGGGCCGCGTGAGCGGCCGGTCCAGTGAGCACGGCCCGACCGCCTGAGCGGTCGGGCCACGAAACACTCGTCGGCCGCCTGAGCGGTCGGCCGGGCAATCGCTGTCCGGCCGCACGAGCGGTCGCCGCAGGTCTCCATTTCGCACAAGTCACCCCGCGACCGCCCCGAGGCGGTCGCTCATCGTCTCCGGCGCACGGACGACGAGCTCCGCAGGGTCGGTCCCGTCGATCGAGGAGCAACACGTTCATGTCCAGCGCAAACGCT
>JAUPKJ010000114.1 GCA_030837505.1 Actinomycetota bacterium | reverse complement strand
TCGGGGTCGTGGTCAGGCGGTTCCGGCCAGGGCCAGCCGGACCCCTTCCAGGGTGCGCTCGGCGGCGTCCCGCAGTCCGGCGGGCGACGGGCCCGCGCGCAACACCTCACGGCTCGTACTGGGCAGGACCGCTCCCAGGGCCGTTCCGAAGACCTCCCGCAGCTCCCGGGGACCGGCACCCTGGGCCCCGATCCCCGGCGACAGCAGCGGCCCGTTGATGTCCATCCGGTGGGCCGCGCCCTGCGGGCCCACCGTCGCGCCCACGACGGCGCCCACGCTGCCCAGGGGGCTCGCGCCGACGTTCTCGGCCGCGACGGCGTCCAGGATGCTCTGGGCGACGGTCGGCCCCGCGGCGGTCCTGGCGTGCTGGATCGTCGGACCCTCCGGGTTGGAGGTCAGGGCCAGCACGAAGACCCCGCGGCCCGTCCCGGCGGCCAGGTCCAGCAGGGGCCGCAGCGAACCGAACCCCAGGTAGGGGGAGGCCGTGACGGCGTCGGCCGCCAGGGGGGAGCCCTCGCCGACGAACGCCTGGGCGTAGGCGGCCATCGTCGAACCGATGTCCCCGCGCTTGGCGTCCGCGATCGTGAGGGCGCCGGCCGCGGCCGCTCTCTCCAACACCCGTTCGAGGACGGCCACGCCCCGCGAGCCGTGGCGTTCGAACAGAGCCAGCTGGGGTTTGAGGACGGCGACGCGGTCGGCGAGCGCGTCCACGACCCCCAGGGCGAACCTCTCCAAGCCCACGGGGTCGTCGGAGAGCCCCCAGGCGTCCAGGAGGGCCGGGTGTGGGTCGATCCCCACACACAGTGGTCCGCGGGCCCCCACGGCCCCGTGGAGCCTCTCCCCGAAGGGTCTGCGCCCAGGGACGGCCAAGGGTGCGGCCGGGGAGTCGGCCCGGAAACGGTCGGAGGCGGTCATTTCAGGCTCCCGGGGAGGTCGGCGGCCCGTTCCCGCAGGAATGCTGCGTGTTCCTGCAGGGAGCGCACGCGGATCGGCTCGTTGCGGGCGGCGTCGATCGCCTGGACGGCGGCGGCCAGCTGCTGCACCGTTGTGATCACCGGCCGGTCCACCGAGGTGGTCGCCGCCCGGATCTCGTAGCCGTCCTGGCGGGCCTCCGGGCCGCTGGGGGCGTTGACGACCATGTCGATCTCGCCGTCGATGATCATGTCAACGATCGTGGGCTCGCCGTTGGGTCCGGGACCCTGGCTGTGCTTGCGCACGACAGTGCTCGGGATGCCGTTGCGGCGCAGCACCTGGGCGGTGCCCTCGGTGGCCAGGACCTCGAAGCCCAGGTCGATCAGGCGCTGCACGGGCAGGACCATGGCGCGTTTGTCCGCGTCCGCGACCGAGACGAACACCCGTCCGCTGTTGGGCAGGCCGCCGTAGGCCGCGGCCTGGGACTTGGCGAAGGCGTGGGGGAAGTCCACGTCGATCCCCATGACCTCGCCGGTCGAACGCATTTCCGGTCCGAGCAGGCTGTCGACGACCTTGCCCTGCGGGGTCCGGAAGCGTTTGAAGGGCAGAACGGCCTCCTTCACGGAGATGGGGGCGTCCGGCGGGAGCGTGCCGCCGTCCCCCTGCGCGGGCAGGAGCCCCTCGGCGCGCAGGTCCGCGATGCTCGTCCCGAGCATGATCCGGGCCGCGGCCTTGGCCAGGGGGACCGCTGTGGCCTTCGACACGAACGGCGCGGTGCGGCTGGCCCGCGGGTTGGCCTCCAGCACGTACAGGATTCCCGAGGCCAGTGCGAACTGGATGTTCAGCAGCCCGAGGACCCCCACGCCCCGCGCGATCGCCTCCGTGCTCTGCCGGACCTTGACCAGCTGGGCGTCCCCGAGGGTGACCGGGGGCAGGGCGCAGGCCGAGTCGCCCGAGTGGATCCCGGCCTCCTCGATGTGTTCCATCACCCCGCCGAGGTACAGCTCCCGGCCGTCGAAGAGGGCGTCGACGTCGATCTCGACGGCGTCGTCGAGGAAACGGTCCACGAGCACCGGGTGCTCGGGGCCGATCTGGGTGGACCGCTCGATGTAGTCGCACAGCATCGGCTCGTCGTAGACGATCTCCATGCCCCGACCGCCCAGCACGTACGAGGGGCGGATGAGGACCGGGTAGCCGATCTCGTCGGCGATGACCTTGGCCTCGGGGAAGCTGCTGGCGGTGCCGTGGCGGGGGGCCGGAAGGCCGGCCCGCGCCAGGACCCGGCCGAACGAGCCGCGGTCCTCGGCCAGGTGGATGGCCTCCGGGCTCGTCCCCACGATCGGGACCCCTGCGGCCTTCAGACCGGCGGCCAGCCCCAGGGGGGTCTGCCCGCCCAGCTGGACGATGACGCCGACGACGTGGCCGCTGCGCTGCTCGGCGTGCACGACCTCCAGCACGTCCTCCAGGGTCAGCGGCTCGAAGTACAGCCGGTCGGAGGTGTCGTAGTCGGTCGAGACGGTCTCGGGGTTGCAGTTGAGCATCACGGTCTCGTACCCGGCGTCGCGCAGCGCGAAACTGGCGTGGACGCACGAGTAGTCGAACTCGACGCCCTGGCCGATCCTGTTCGGCCCGGAGCCCAGGATGATCACCTTGGGGCGGTCGGACCCGGCGACCTCGTCCTCCTCGTCGTAGGCCGAGTAGTGGTACGGGGTCGTGGCGGCGAACTCGGCCGCGCACGTGTCGACGGTCTTGTAGACGGGGCGGATGCCCAGCGCGTGGCGCACGCCGCGCACGACGTCCTCGCTCATCCGCCGCAGCGCCCCGATCTGCCGGTCGGAGAAGCCGTGCCGTTTGGCGTGGCCGAGCACGTCGGCCGTGAGGTCCGGCGCCGCGGCGACGTCGCGGGCCACCTCTTCGATCAGCACGAGCTGGTCGAGGAACCACGGGTCGATCCCGGTGGCCTCGTACAGGGCCTCGACGTCGGCCCCGCCGCGGATCGCCTGCTGCACCTGGACCAGGCGCCCCTCCGTGGGGCGACGCACCTGGCGCAGGAGTTCTCCGAGCTGTTCGCCCGACGGCGCCGGGCCGTCCCAGTGGAACATCGCCTCGGGGCGTTCCAGGGAGCGCAGGGCCTTCTGCAGGGCCTCTGTGAAGCACCGGCCGATCGCCATGGCCTCCCCGACGCTCTTCATGGTCGTCGTGAGGGTCGGGTCGGCCGCGGGGAACTTCTCGAAGGCGAACCGGGGGGCCTTGACCACCACGTAGTCCAGGGTGGGTTCGAAACTCGCCGGGGTCTTCTTCGTGATGTCGTTGGGGATCTCGTCCAGGGTGTGGCCCACGGCGAGCCGGGCGGCGATCTTGGCAATGGGGAAGCCCGTGGCCTTGCTGGCCAGGGCGCTGGAGCGCGAGACCCGCGGGTTCATCTCGATCACGATGACGCGCCCGTCGTCCGGGTTCACCGCGAACTGGATGTTGCAACCGCCCGTGTCGACCCCGACCTCGCGGATGACGGCGATCCCGATGTCGCGCAGCCGCTGGTACTCCCGGTCCGTCAGGGTCAGGGCCGGGGCCACGGTGATCGAGTCCCCCGTGTGCACGCCCATGGGATCGACGTTCTCGATGGAGCACACGACCACGACGTTGTCGTTGCGGTCGCGCATCAGTTCCAGCTCGTACTCCTTCCAGCCGAGGATCGACTCCTCCAGGAGCACCTCGGTGGTCGGCGAGTACTGCAGCCCCGCGCCGGCGATCCGGTGCAGGTCGGCCTCGTCGTGGGCGATCCCGGAGCCCAGCCCGCCCATCGTGAACGAGGGGCGGACCACGACCGGGTAGCCCAGTTCCCCGGTGGCGGCCAGGCAGTCGTCCAGGGAATGACAGATCAGCGACCGAGCGACCTGTGCCCCGCAGCGTTCGACGACCTCCTTGAAACGCTGCCGGTCCTCCCCGGCCTCGATCGCCTCGACGCTCGCGCCGATCAGCTCGACGCCGTACTTTTCCAGGGCCCCCGAGGCGTGCAGGGCCATCGCGGTGTTGAGCGCCGTCTGCCCGCCGAGCGTGGCCAGCAGGGCGTCGGGCCGCTCCTTGGCGATGATCGCCTCGACGGTGTCCGGGGTGATCGGCTCCACGTACGTCGCGTCGGCGAACTCGGGGTCCGTCATGATCGTCGCGGGGTTGGAGTTGACCAGGACCACCCGCAGGCCCTCCGAGCGCAGGACCCGGCACGCCTGGGTCCCCGAGTAGTCGAACTCGCAGGCCTGACCGATGACGATCGGGCCGGACCCGATCACCAGGACGCTGTTCAGATCCTCGCGCCGCGCCATCAGCGGTGTCCTTCCCGGTCGGAGGCCATCAGGTCGACGAAACGGTCGAACAGGTACCCGGCGTCGTGCGGGCCCGCGGCCGCCTCCGGGTGGTACTGGACGCTGAAAGCCGGCACATCCACGCAGCGCAAACCCTCCACGACCCCGTCGTTCAGACACACATGACTGACCTCGACCCGCCCGAACGGCGTGTCGGACGGCGCGTCGAGGGGAGCGTCGACCGCGAACCCGTGGTTGTGCGCCGTGACCTCGACCCGCCCGGTGGAGCGGTCCCGCACCGGCTGGTTGATCCCCCGGTGCCCGTAGCCCAGCTTGTACGTCCCGAACCCCAGCGCCCGGCCCAGCAACTGGTTGCCGAAACAGATCCCGAAGAACGGCAGACGGCGCCCGAGCACCTCGCGCAACAGGCCCACCGGGTGCTCGGCCGCGGCCGGGTCCCCCGGCCCGTTGGAGAAGAACACGCCGTCGGGCGACACGGCCAGCAGGTCGTCCAGGGACGAGCCGGCGGGCAGAACGTGGACCTCGATCCCGCGCTCGGCCAGGAGCCGCGGGGTCATCGCCTTGATCCCCAGATCGAGGGCAGCCACCGTGAGACGCCGCTCCCCCACCGCGGGCACCACGTACGCCGAGGGCGTGGTCACCTGACCGCACAGGTCGGCCCCTGCCATCGACGGCGAGGAGAGCACCTCGGCCAACAGTTCCGAGGGCGCCCGGGCCGCCTCGGGCCCCGAGAAGATCCCCACGCGCATCGCGCCGCGCTCGCGCAGGTGCCGGGTCACGGCGCGGGTGTCGATCCCGCTGATCCCCACGATCCCCTGGTCGGTGAGGTCGTCGGCCAGCTCGCGGCGCGAACGCCAGTTGGAGGCCCGCCGGGCCGGGTCCCGCACGGCGTACCCCGCGACCCAGATCCGCCGGGACTCGGCGTCCTCGTCGTTCATCCCGGTGTTGCCGATGTGCGGGGCCGTCATCACCACCACCTGACGGTGGTAGGACGGGTCGGTCAGGGTCTCCTGGTACCCGGTCATGCCCGTCGCGAACACCGCTTCGCCCAGGGTCTTGCCGATCGCACCGTAGGGACGCCCGCACCAGCTGCGCCCGTCCTCCAACAACAGCACGGCAGCGCCGTTGCAGGGGTCGTCCGTGTGCCTGCCGCCGTTCATCCGATCACCGATTCCGTTCTGCGATACCGCCGGGTCCTGTCCGTTCCCCCCGCAGCGTTTCCCGTCACGTCCTCGTGCCGGCCGGTTCGAGGCCAGATCGCGCTGTTCGCGCAGTTCACTCCCGCGGGCCGGCGGGATCGGCCGGTCGGCCGTCCAGCACGGTCGGGTGTCCTCGGTAGAAAGTCGCGACGACCCGACCGGGCAGCTCGCGCCCGCGGTAGGGCGTGTTGGTCCCCAGACCGACGAGGGAGCCGGCGTCCGGGACCCAGGTGGCCTGCGGGTCGAGCAGCACGAGGTTCGCCGGTTCGCCCACGGCCAGGGGCCGGCCCTGGTCGGAGAGCCCCCCGATGCGGGCAGGGGCCGCGGACATCCGTTCGGCCAACCCCGCCCAGTCCAGCAGCCCCGTGTCGACCATCGCCTCCTGCAGGACGGACAGGGCCGTCTCGAGCCCGGTCGCGCCCCAGGCCGCCCGGTCCCACTCGCAGTCCTTGTCCTCGACCGGGTGCGGGGAGTGGTCCGTGGCCACGGCGTCGATGGTGCCGTCGGCGAGCGCCCCGCGCAGGGCCGCCACGTCCGGCGCCGAGCGCAGCGGCGGGCAGACCTTGAAGACCGGGTCGTAGCCGCGGGCCTCCTCGTCGGTCAGGAGCAGGTGGTGGGGGGTGACCTCCGCGGTGACGCGGATCCCCCGGTCCTTGGCCCAGCGGAGGATGTCCACAGAACCCGCGGTCGAGACGTGACACACGTGCAGGCGGGACCCGACGTGCCCGGCCAGGAGCACATCCCGGGCGATCACGGCCTCCTCGGCGACCGCGGGCCAGCCTCGCAGGCCCAGGACGGCGCTGACCTGGCCCTCGTGCATCTGGGAGTCCTCGGTCAGGCGTGGTTCCTGGGAGTGCTGCGCGATGACGCCGTCGAAGGCCTTGACGTACTCCAGGGCCCGGCGCATGAGCACGGCGTCCGAAACGCAATGGTCGTCGTCGGAGAAGACCCGGACCGCGGCGGCGGAATCCGCCATGGCACCGAGTTCGGCCAGGCGACTGCCCTGCAGGCCCACGGTGACGGCGCCCACCGGGCGCACGTCCACCCAGCCGGCCTGGCGGCCCAGCCGCCACACCTGTTCGACGACGCCGGCGCTGTCGGCGACCGGGTCGGTGTTCGCCATGGCATGGACCGCCGTGAAGCCGCCCAGGGCTGCGGCCCGGGTGCCCGTCTCGACGGTCTCCGCGTCCTCCCTGCCCGGCTCGCGCAGGTGGGTGTGCAGGTCCACGAGGCCCGGCAGGGCCAGCAGGCCGTCGGCCGGGACCAACCGCGCGCCCGGGGCCACGGGGGCGGCCGCCCCGCGACCGATCTGCGCGATCACGCCGTCGCGCAGGAGGAGGTCCACGGGGTCGCCGCCCAGCGGCCTGACCCC
>JAUPKJ010000113.1 GCA_030837505.1 Actinomycetota bacterium | reverse complement strand
CTCGACCATGCGCGCGGCGGGCCCGGAACCCTCGGTCGTCGCGACGACCGACCAGCCCTCCGCCACCATGTTCCGCAGGTCGGTGAGGGCCTTCTCGGTCTCGCCGCGGTAGCCGCGGGTCTCGCGCAGCCCGAGGACCACCGTCCGGGCGGCGTCGTCGGCGTCGGCGGCGGTGTCGCCGAGTGCGTCGGAGGCGCCCTGCACCGGCAGCTCGGTGTCCCGGGCCAACCCCGTGACGGACCACCAGGGCACGGCCGCGGCGAGGGCGTGCTCGCGCAGCCGGGCCAGGGACCAGTAGGAGGCTGCCGACAGGTCGGTACCGGCCGGATCGAGCGGGGTCTGTCCCCCGCCCGCTGCCGTGGCCCAGGCCGCCGCGCGGAACTCCTCGCTCGTGGCGACCAGGTCCCGGGTACGCGTGCGGATCCGCTCGGGCTCCACGAGAATGACGGCGGTCCCCGTGGGCAGCAGGTCGATGACCGGCTGCATCCCGTCCGCGAGCAGGGGGGCCAGGGACTCCATGCCCTCGACGGCGATCCCCTGGGAGATCTTCTCCAGCATGTCCGCGAACCCGGGCAGGGCCAGGGCCAGGTCGGCGGCCCGCTGCCTGACCTCGCGCGTGAGCAGGATCTCCCGGCAGGGAGGTGCCCACAGGCCCCGGTCGGCGATCTCCAGCGAGCGCTGGTCCGCGACGGAGAACCAGCGGATCTCCTCGACGGTGTCCCCCCAGAACTCCACGCGCAGCGGATGGTCCTCCGTCGGGGGGAAGACGTCGAGGATCCCGCCCCGGACGGCGAACTCCCCGCGGTGTTCGACCATGTCGACCCTGGTGTAGGCGGCCGAGGCCAGCTGTTCGACGAGGGTGTCCAGTTCTGCGGTCTGTCCGGTGTTCACCCCGACGGGTGTCAGTTCGCCCAGGCCGGTGACGACCGGCTGGATCACGGCTCTGATCGGCGCGACGAGGACCTGGATCGGCCCGGACACCGGGTCGTCGGGCGAGGGATGGGTCAGGCGGCGCAGGACTGCCAGGCGTCGTCCGACGGTGTCGGAGCGGGGGCTGAGGCGTTCGTGGGGGAGGGTCTCCCACGAGGGGAACTCCGCCACGCCCTCCGCCGGGAGGTAGCACCGCAGGGCAGAGGCGAGGTCCTCGCACTCCCTGCCGGTCGCGGTGACGACCAGCAGGGGTCTGCCGGCCCCGCGCGGTGGGGCGGCGGCCAGAGCGGCAAGGGCCGGCGGTCGCGCCCCGAGAGGGCAGACGATCTCCAGGTCGGTGCTGCCCGCTGCGGCGAGTCGGCGGGCCCGGTCCAGTCCGGGCTCTCCGGCGAGGGCCTCCAGCAGTCCCTGCAGTGTCACGGTTTCCCCTCGGATCGTGCGTCGTCCCCGGCCGCCCTGCTGCGGGAGGCCCGGGCAGGGGCGAGGTTCCTCACGGGGGTGAGGTCCCGACGCCGGGCTCAGAGGGTCCGGGCGGCTCGACGGGTCGTACCGGTACCCAGGTTACGAGCGTCCGCCGACGGCTCCGACGGCGCGGGTGCGCGGCTGCGGGCCGGGCCGGGCCGGTGACAGCGGAGAGGTCAGCCGGCGTTGGCGTCGGCCGATCCCGAGGAGACCCGGGTGCTCCTGGCGGAGTCGGTCCGGGAGGGCCAGGATTCGTCCGAGGCCGAGATGGTCTGGCTGATCATCTGGTCGAATTCGGAGGCGGCCCTGGACGGTTTGGCCTCGCGGGCCCTGCGGGGCGTTGCCGGGTGCAGGGTCACGGCGGTCCGGCGTCCGGAGGTGGGCATGAGCACGGCGAGGGTCAGCCCGGAGATGACGCCGACGACGAGGCCCAGAGGAATGTGGACCTTGGCCTTGGGCGAGGTGGGGGCCGTCGGGATCGCGGCTTTGGTGATCACTCGTCCGCCGGCGGTCTCCTTGAGGGCGCTCCAGGCCCTGCGGTCGGACATGAGGGCCTTGAGGTTCTCCTGGAGGGCTCCGGTCTTGGTTCCCGGGTCCTGTTCCAGGGCCTGCTGAACCTCGGTGATCTGGTTGTTGATCTCATCGATCCGGGCCTGGGCCTCCTGGTGGGCGGAGTCCCCGCGGTACTTCAGGTAGCTCTCGGCGACCGTCTGGGCCGCCGTGGCGGCCTTGGCGGGAGAACTGGAGGTGAAACGGATGTTGATCACCTGGGTGTCCTGGGGGAAGTCAACGCTGAGCCCTGCGGAGATCATCTCCGGTGAGGTCCCCATGGCGTCCGCAGCCAGCGCCCGGACCGACGAGGAGCGGGCCACCTGCTGCTCGGTCGGCATGTTGATCACGTCTTGGATCTTGACGGCGCCGGAGTCCGCCACGAGGGGCAGGACCTGGACGGAGGCTATGGCGATGTAGGTGGCCGGGGCGAACAGGACGTAGAAGATCCCCAGGACCAGCCCCGCGACCGCAGGCACCACTGCCAGCAGGGGTCGCTGTAGCACCCTCGAAGCCACATCGGCAACGGTCAGGGTGCTGGACGTAGGTTCGGTCATCGCCACCTCGTGAGCCGGCGACGCACGGGCCGCTCGCCTCTTCCCGGAGCACCGTCTCGGCGACGGTGCGTGGATCTGCCACAGTTTACGGTGCCGGTGAGTCAATGTCGTCAGTGACTGAACGCAGCTGCGCCGATCGGGGCAGTGAAGCCGACTCCGAAACGGCGCGAACAGGTGACACACTGTGGGGAGCCTCCGTTCCGGGCGTGCACGGCACAGCGCCGACCGGTCCCAGCCGGGGCCCCGGGGCGTGGCAGGCTCTGAGTCCGAGAGTGCACAACGGTCCGAGGAGGCCGAGGAGGAGGGACTGTGGCCGGTGATCGGGTCACCGTCCCTCCGAGGAAGAGCCACCGGCGCACGGTGGGGGGCTTCGCCCTGGGCCGGTCCTCCCCGAGCACCGGGTCCCACCGGCTCATCGGCCAGGCGATCCAGCCGGAGACCGGCGGCCACGCCCTGCCGGCTTGGCCGATCACGGGCATGTTCGTCCTGTTCCCCCTGGTCTGGCTGAACGGGTTCTCCTCGTTCGCCACCCAGATCTTCGGCGCCGTCTGTTTGTTCCTCATGGTCGTGCGAGGCCGCATCGAACTGCCCCGGACCTGGTGGTGGTGGTTGTCCTACCTGATCTGGACACTCGCCACGGTGGTCATGGTCGACAGCGGCGGCAGGCTCATCGGTTTCGTACAACGGTGGACCGGGCTGTTCGGCGCCTGCATGATGGCGCTCTACGCCTACAACGCCAGCGAGCGTCTGACCCAGCGCAACCTGGTGAAGTCTCTGACCTGGATGTTCGGGTGGGTCGTCGCAGGGGGGTACCTGGGGATACTGCGCCCCCACGGGCGGTTGCGGACCCTTGCCCTGGAGATCGTCCCCGCGAAGCTCCAGAACAATTCCTATGTTCTTGAGCTGCTCAGTCCGCGGTTCGCCGAGGTCCAGAACCCATGGGGCGCGAGCAAGCCCTTCGTGCGCCCCTCGGCCCCGTTCCCGTACACGAACGGCTGGGGTGATGCCTTCGTTCTGCTCCTCCCCGCCGTTCTCGCCCTGGCGCTGCTGTCCCGCAAGCGGATGCGCCTGCTGCTCCTGGGGCTGGTCCTGGCCTCTCTCCCGCCGGCCCTCGCCACCTTGAACCGGGGTGTCTTCCTGGGGGCCGGGGCGATCCTGGCCTATCTGGGGGTGCGGAACCTCTACCGGGTGCGGCTCGGGCATATCCTGCGGGCCGGGGTCGTCCTGATCTTTGTCCTGATCTTCGTGGTGCAGTCGGGGGCGATAGATCAGATCACGCACCGGACGACGGTCAGTTCCACGACCTCGGACCGGGCCGATCTGTACCGGGAGACCTTCGAACGCACCCGGGAGTCCCCGTGGTTCGGCTACGGGGCACCCAGGCCGTCCCAGACCCTCCAGGTCTCGGTGGGGACTCAGGGACAGCTCTGGTACGTCATGTTCTCGCACGGTTTCGTGGGTCTCGGCCTCTTCCTGGGGGCCGTGTGGGGTCTGGCCTGGACCACTCGACGGGTCCGGGGCGTGGTCCCCCTGCTGCTGCACAGCGTGCTCGTCTCGGTGAGTCTGATGCTCGTCGTCTATGGCCAGGACGGGTTCCACCTGTGCATTCCCATGATCTGCGGCATGGTGCTGCTGAACGCGACCCCGGGGCGGGCCTCGCCGCCCGGAGCCACTGCGGACCGACGTTCCGACGGCGTTCCCCCTCCGGGAGATCTTCCTCGTGGGCCTTCCGGCGAGCCGACTGCCGGGCCCGTCCCACAGCTTTCCCGGCCCGTCCCACAGCCTTCCCTGCCAGTCCCGCAGCCTTCCCGGCCCGTCCCGCAGTTCGCTCCGCTGCCCCCGATCGGCCTGACCGCAGCGGGAATGCCCACGGCTGGGGTGCCCGCAGCAGGGAGGCCCGCAGCCACCGCCCCCGACGGTGCGGGGGGACCGGGCGGTCTGCCCCCGATCGATCTGCCTGTCTCGGAGCTGCCGACGATCGCCCTGCCCGTTACCCCGCCCAGTACCCCGCCCGTAGCCCCGCCCATTGCCCCGCCCGAGAAAGGATCGGGGCCCGCCGGGCGGCAGAGCCCGCCGGGCGGCGGGAAGAACTGGTTCGCCACGTCCCACGCGGGGGAAGACATTCCGACCGCAGGTGACACCTGGTACCCGGACAGAGCGGCCTCGGCTCCCCGTGAGCACTCTCCCGGTCCACCGACTGTCCCCCGGAGGCGAACCACCGGAGCCCCCGGCGACGTCGAACAGGACAAGTCCCCCGTACGGCCCGCACAGCCCGAAAAGTCCGTGCGACCCGCACAGTCCGAACAGTCTGAACAGTCCGAACAGGAGGAACGGTGACTTCCCCCGGCACCGTGCAGATCGATCTGGCAGGACCGCTGCGCGGTAGACAACGCTGCCAGGTGGCTGCGGCCCGCCAACAGCTGGCGCAGCTCTTCGGTGCGGCAGACGTCCCGGCCCGGATCGGGTACGGTCCCGTCCCGCCCGGACACAGGGTCGTGGAGTCCTGGAGGGTCCTGCCCGGACCTGCCGATCCACGGTTCCTGGTTCCTCTGGACCCCGCTGTCGCCCGCAGGGTGCTGGTGTCCCACAACAGGCTGCGCTCGGGAAGGGTGCGCTGGCAGAGGCGGGCCGCTGCCCTCGCCGTCGGACCGCTGCGGCAGTTGCACGGAGAGCGCTCGGAGCTGTGTCTGAGCGTGCCGGAGGAGGTGTCGCCGGCCGGGGCGGAGCGCGGGCTGATCACCCGGCGGATGCTGAGCACCGTGCCGGGGGCGGAGCATACGGCGATCAGCCTTCAGCGCTTCCATCCCCGGGCCAAGCCCACGGTGCAGCTGGTGGGAGGGGACGGCCGGATCGTAGCCTTCGCCAAGATCGCCACTGATCCGGTGACCGCGCAGCGGGTCGAGCGGGAGTCCGACCTGTTGCGCCGTCTTGGCGAGGGACTCAACGGCCCGGTCCGCCTGCCCGCCGTGCTCGGCAGCCACAGCGACGGGCCCGTGGCCTACTCCGTGGCGGCGCCGCTGCCCGAGCGGGCCCGGGGCGCTGTCCCCTCCGACGAGCCCCGGATACTGCAGCGGTTGAAGATCTTCCAGGAGGCCCTCGGGACCCGCGTGACGCGCGTGGGCGACACCGACCTGTGGCAGGAACTCGAACGGTTGGCGCAGCGGGCCCGGGGGGCGACGGAGCGACCGGACCTCGTCCAGGCCCATGCGCGGCTGCTGGAGTTCTGCCGGACGGGGGACGCGGAGCTCGACCTCCCGGCAGGCTGCTTGCACGGGGACTGGGTCCCCTGGAACATGGCCTGGGAGGCCGAACGGCTGTGGGTCTGGGACCTGGAGTACGGCAGTCCCCTGGCTCCCCTGGGCCTGGATGCGCTGCGCTGGACCTTCCAGCTGCGCCACGCCCTGGCCGGGAGTTCCCTGGTGGCCGCGGTGGGGGCCATGGCGGCCGCAGCGCCCAGGGTGCTGCCGGAGGTGGGGATCGACCCGGACAGCGCACCGACCTTGATCCGGCTGCACTTGTTGGAGCTGCTGGGCAGCGCTCTGGCGCTCCTGGCGGCAGGGCGGGGGCTGCCGCCGGGCCTGGATCCGGACGCCGCGAGGGTTCTGCGCGAATGGGAGGAACGATGACGGACTCCGCTCCGCAACGGCAGGCCGACGACGGCGCCGACATCACGGGCGCCGGGGTGAGTGTGGTGATCCCCACCAGGGACCGCGACCAGCTCCTGCTGAGGGCGTTGGAGGGTGTCGGGGCGCAGGACGTGCCCTGCCCGTTGGAGATCATCGTGGTGAGGGACGGCACACCGACGGTCCCCCTGGCGCCGTCCTTCCCCCGTCGGGTCACGCTGCGGCAGATCGTCAACCGGCGCACGCCCGGGCTCGCGGGCACGCGGAACACCGGGATCCTGGCCGCGACCCACCCGCTGATCGCCTTCTGCGACGACGACGACGAGTGGGTCCCCGGCAAGCTCGCCGCGCAGCTGGACCTGCTGCGTGCCCACCCGGAGGTCTCGCTCGTCGGCACCGGGATCGTCGTCGTGCACGGCAGCACCCCCACCCCGCGGATCGGGCCCGTCGGCCCCGTGCACCTGGCCGATCTTCTCGCGGATCGGATCATGGAGCTGCACCCCTCCGGTTTCCTGCTGCGGGCAGCCGACCTGCGCGGCCGGATCGGCCTGGTCGACGAGGAACTGCCCGGCAGCTACGCCGAGGACTACGACCTGCTGCTGCGGGCTGCCGCCGTGGGCCCGGTCCTGTCCGTTCCCCGGCCGCTGACCCGCGTGCACTGGCACGGGGGCTCCTACTACTTCAGCCGCTGGCAGACCATCCACGACAGCCTGGAGATGCTCCTGGCCAAGCACCCGCAGTTCGAACAGGTGCCCCGGGGACTGGCGCGGATCAGGGGGCAGCAGGCCCTCGCCCTGGCCGCGATGGGGCGGCGCCGCGAGGCCCTGCGCCTGGCCCGCACCTGTCTGCGCCTGTCCTGGCGGGAGCGACGCGCCTACCTCACGGTCCTCGTGGCCCTCCGCCTGGTCTCCGTGGAGAGGCTGCAGGGGTGGTTGCACCGCCTGGGCAGAGGACTGTGAGCGCGGTCGATCCGGTCACCGCACGGACCGAGGAGGGCCGGGACCCCCTGGGGCGCGCTGCCCGGCACGGAGCCCTGGGACTGATCGGGGCGATCTGCGCCGGGGCCAGCGGTTTCCTGCTGACCCTCGTGGTCGGCCGCGTCCTGGACAAGCACGACGTCGGTGTCTTCTTCACCGCGGTGGCGCTCTTCACGATCCTCAACGGGATCCTCCTGCTGGGCAGCGACACCGGATTGGTGAGGTCCTTGCCCGGGCTGATCGTCACGGGGCGGTCCGACCGGATCCGTCCGACGATCGCCGCTGCCCTGCTGCCCGTGACCCTGGCCGCCACGACCGTGTCGGTCGTCGGACTGCTGGCCGCGGAGCCCGTGGCGCGGGCCCTGTTCGGCCCGGAGGTGAGCGGGGACCTGGAGCGCGCGATGCGGTTGCTCGCCCCGTTCCTCGTCCTGTCCACGCTGTCGACCCTGCTGCTCAACGGGGTCAGCCGCGGGCTGGGGGCCATGCGGACCTTCACCCTGGGCCAACAGATCCTCCTGCCCGCCGGGAGACCCGTCGCCGTCGCCGTCGCGGTGCTGCTGGGGGCGCACGCCCTCGGGGCGCTCGTGGGGTGGGCGCTGCCGGTGGTCCTCGTCTGCGTCATGGCCGTCCACGAGGTGCGGCGTCTGCTCCAACGGTTTCCCCGCGAAGGGGGCGGCTGGGGCGGCCGCTCGGAGGTCCGGGCCGTCGCCGGCCCCTTCTGGCGGTTGACGGCGCCGCGGGGCCTGGCCGCGGCCTTCGAGATCCTGATCGTCTGGTCGGACGTCGTCCTCGTGACCGTGCTGTACGGCCCGGCCGAGGCCGGGATCTACGCGGCGGCCAGCCGGTTCGTCACCTCCGGGACCATGGCGTTGCAGGCCCTGCGTCTGGCGATCGGCCCTCTGCTCGCGGCCAGTTTCACCCGCGGGGACCTGGCGGAGGCCGCCCGGGTCCACCGGTTCAGCGCCCAGTGGGCGATCCTGACGACCTGGCCGGTGTATTTGGCGCTCGGGCTGTTCGCGCCGGCTGTCCTGTCCCTGTTGGGGGACGGCTTCTCCCCCGCCGGCACGGCCCTGGGGATCCTGAGCGCGGCGATGTTGGGCGTCGTCGCCGCGGGGAACGCGAACACCGTTCTGAACATGGCGGGCCGCAGCAGTTGGGCCGCGGTGAACACGGGGATCGCGGCGACGGTCATGGTCGTCCTCGACGTGTTGCTCGTCCCGGAGCACGGCATGGTCGGGGCGGCCATCGGCTGGGCCGCTGCGATGCTCACCGACGCCACGCTGGGGGTGTGGGAGATCCGCCGCGGCCTGAGGGTCAGGTCCTTCGACCGGGGCACGGGCCTGGCCGCCGTCCTGGCGTTGGGAGGGTTCGGCCTGCCCGCGACGCTGTGGGTCCTGTTGGTCCCGGCCCCGGTGGGCCGCGGTTCCCTGGCCGGTCTGGGTCTGGGCGGCCTGGTGGCCTCCGGGGTCTACGGCCTGCTCGTCGCGCGGTACCGCGAGAAATTGGGAGTGGCGGAACTGCTGGCCGGGGTCCGGGGGAAGAACGTCGCCACGCAGAACTCAGGTGAGGAGCGAGGGCAATGAGTGACCTGGAACGGCGTGCCAAGAAGGTCGTCCCCGAACCGGTGAAGTCCGGACTCAAACATGCGATCAGGGCCTACGGGACGTCGACGGCGTTCCTGCGGCCGATGCCGGACTTCCTCGTGCTGGGAACCAAACGCGGCGGGTCCACGTCGGCCTGGAGGTATCTCCGACAGCACCCGCAGGTCATGCCGATGGTCGCCGCCTGGGAGAACCTCAAGAGCCCCCACTACTTCTACTGGCACTACGGGCGCGGCCGGGCCTGGTACCGCGGGCATTTCCCCTCCCGACCCGCGCGCAGCCGTGCGGCCCGGCGGGCCGCAGGGCCCGTCGTCACGGGGGAGGCCAGCCCGTACTACCTGTTCAACCAGTACGTGCCGCAGCGGGTCGCGCGGGACATGCCGGACGGGAAATTCGTCGTCCTGCTGCGGGACCCCGTCAAACGGGCCTACAGCCACTACTGGGAAAGGGTCGACAACGGGATCGAACCCTTGACCTTCGAACAGGCGCTGGCGGCGGAGCCCTCCCGGTTGGAGGGGGAGGCCGAAAAGATGGCGGCAGAACCCCTGTACTACAGCCGTCCCCACGACTGGTACACCTACCGCGAACGAGGGGTGTACGCGCCGCAGCTGCGACGCTGGTTCGAGGCCGTGGGGCGCGAACGCGTCCTGGTCCAGGTCAGCGAGGACCTGTACCGCGATCCCCAGGGGACAATGGACACGATCTTCGATTTCCTGGGGATCGCGCGCTGGGAGGTCCCCAAGTTCACGCGGCACAACTACCGCCCGGCCGATCCGATGGACCCACGCGTGCAGGCGGAGTTGCGGGAGTACTACCGCCCCCACAACGCCGACCTGGCCGACCTTCTCGGCCGCGACCTGCCCTGGGACTAGGCCGCGTTTCGCCGGCCGTCCCCGAGCCCAGCCTCCCCCAGCGGAAACACCGGTCCGTCATCACCCTCGGGCCCGCACCGACGGTACCCGCCGGCTCGGTCATCCCTCCGAGCCGTCGCTCATCCCGGCCCATCGGTCGATGGCATCTCGGAGGTAGGGCGGGATCTTCAGGGCGGGCAGATGGGAAGGTGGGAAGAACCGCAATTCCCGGCCTTCGGCCAGGGGAAGAAGGGCCGGTTCCCCGTCCCAGTGCCCATGGTAGACGCTGATGAGTTGCCCGGATCCGTGACGGTCGGGGATTTCGAACAGCGGGGTGAGGGTCGCCAGGACCAGGCCGGCTTCTTCCTTGAGCTCGCGGACGATGGCATCGTCGGGGTGTTCGCCGGGATCGGCGCCGCCGCCGAGGACGGACCAGTGTCCGGGCCAGACGATGCCGGGGATGTCGTCGCGGAGGTGCAGCAGGAGACGCCCTGCGGCATCGGTGATGATGGCGACGGCTCCTCGGGGGACGTCGCGGGCGAGGGCCCGGTCAGGAGGCATGGGGCCACCGTAGAGGTGAGGGACCGGGTGTCGCGGTGGTCAGGTTCGTCCTGCATGGAGTCAAAGCACGTGTTTTTGGCACCCTCGGCGATGCTTCGGCCTGTACCCGCCAAATCGGCCTGGCCGAACACGCCTTTTCCGGCGTCCGCTCTGGGAACACCCCCGATTGGATGGCTTCCTTTCTGTGTGAGGCCCATGTGGCCAGCGTCACCGGGCAGGCGGCCTATGCCCTGGCCCGCGCGACCAACGAGTTCAGTTGCGACGCCCACGATCGCCTCGCCGGGGCCATCGCTGCCTTCGACGAGAGCCGCGCCCGCGCCGTGGCTCTGTGCTCCACCCGCCTGGCAGCCCTGCACCTACGCGCCGGGAACCTCGACGACGGCATCCACGCCGCCCGGACTGCGCTCGACGCCGCACCGGGCCTGCGCTCCGCCCGTATCACCCGCGACCTCGTAGCTGTACGGAGCGCCGCCGACCAGCGCCCCCACGATTCCACCCGCGAACTCAGCACCCAGATCACCGACGCCCTCGCACTGACCGTCTGACTGAGAGTCACTGGCCCGAATGTCCTGGCCGTCAGCTGACGGACTGGCGTTTCCGGCCAAGGACCCGCAAGGCGGCCGACCACAGCTTGAGCACACACTCTTCATGACCCAACCAGCCGGAACACTCCGGTCAGCCCGCAAGCGGAACGGCGCTGGCTCACGCAGGGGAGCCTGCGCCGCGCCCGATCTCACACGTCGAGGCGGGCGACCTTGCGGCCTACTTTCAGGTACAGCTCTGTTCCTTCAAGGGACCCGATCTCACTGACGACTTCGCCGAGCGTCTGCTGAACGGAAGCCTCTCCGAGCGTCATTGGCTGCTGGTCTCCGTTCGACTCGCGGATCAGACGGAGGCCCTTCTGCTGAGCCACGCGGCGTACGGCCGAGATGTTGGGGGCGAAGTCCAGCGTGCGGCTGATCAGCGTCCCCAGAGTGTCGTCGGCGTGGTCCTTCAGGGAGATGACAGGCAGGTTCTGGGTGTCCCCGAAAGATCGCTTGGAGAAGCGCGCCGTGAACTCCGCTCTTTCAGGAAGATCATACCGGGGAGTCGCAACGATCGGTTGAGATCACCCTCACGACACTTCAACAGCGTTCGTCTTCCCGGCCCCTACCTGACACATCACGTGCGCCTTTTCCGCCGGGTCGCCCCGGGCATTGCAGCCCGGGGCTCCCACAGATCCGTGCGTAAACCTCTCGATTTACACGGCTCCTGTCATCCTGTTCACCAGTAAGTACTCGGAAGTCCTGTGAAGGGCATGCTGATGACCGGCGTGACCGGGTCGCGGGAACACGAGGTCACGCCGGGGTGAGGGT
>JAUPKJ010000112.1 GCA_030837505.1 Actinomycetota bacterium | reverse complement strand
TCGACCTGGGGACGGTCGGTCCAGCGGCCAGGGCCTGCGGCATCCTCACCGATGCGCGGGCCGGCTGCGACCGCCTGCTCCATCAGGACTTCCGCATCGCCCTGGCCGAGTCGGGGAGCGGGGATGTGCGAGCGCGGGTCGAGCAGCGGGCGGTGGAACTCTGGCAGTCCTTCGGAATCCTCGATGAGGTGTTCGACCGACCACTGGTGCCCTCCGTGGCCGAACCCGGCGACCCCGTCGGGGACCTGGGCGTGGGACGCGTCGAGAGCCCTCGCGGCGCGACCACCTGCGTCGTGGAGAGGGACGGGCGCACGCTGCGCCGACTGCGTCTGCGCACCGGATCCTTCGCCAATTGGCCCAGCGTCGCCGCCGCGGCCTCCGGCGACGTCGTGCCGGACTTCCCCCTGATCAACAAGAGTTTCGAACTCTGCTACGCCTGTGTGGACCGCTGATGATCACACTTCTGCGCGACCTGCGACGTCTGCGCAAGGACCTCGCCGTGCAACGCCCGCGCCGTCCCGGGAGCCTGGCGATCCGACACGTGGACGCTGGCTCCTGCAACGGTTGTGAGCACGAGCTGACCCTCACCTCCGCGCCCCAGTACGACCTGCAGCGTTTCGGACTGAGCGTGGTCGCTTCACCGCGGCACGCCGACGTCCTGCTCGTGTCGGGCGCGGTCACGAGCCGGATGCGGCAGGGGCTGCTCCTTGCCTACGAGTCCATGCCGCTTCCCCGGCGCGTGGTCGCCCTGGGGGACTGTGCGTCAGGGTGTGACCTGCTGGGCCTCTCCGAGGAGGTCCTCGGTCCCGTCGAGGATTTCCTGCCGGTGGACCTGCGCATTCCGGGCTGTCCCCCCTCCCCCGAGACGATCCTCACGCACCTGCTGACTCTGTTGGGTCCCGACCGGGGCAGATGACGTCTGCCCCGGCGGGGGAAGCGACTGCGGCTCCCGGCGGGTGAGAGCGTGTGGCCACCCGTGCGCCACGGACCTCGGCCGATGCCCGGGTGGCGTCCAGATGACGTCCGACTGGCATCCGGGCGGCGTCCGACCAGCGTCCGTGTGGCGTCCGTGTGGCGTCCGGTCGAGGACCGGAAGGTGTCGTTTCCCTGCCGTAAAGGGGTTGGCCCCTGTACTCTCCGGTACGCGTGCACACCGTCCGACACCCCTGGCATCCCTCGCACCCCGGACCTTTCGGTCGGATCGCGTCGAAAAATCCGTGATCTGTTTTCGGCCGATTTCCGGCTGTTTTTGATACGTGGTTGAAGTGTTTTACGAATCACATTTCGAA
Organism: Actinomycetota bacterium; assembly: GCA_030837505.1. Classification (GTDB taxonomy): domain Bacteria; phylum Actinomycetota; class Actinomycetes; order Actinomycetales; family Kineosporiaceae; genus JAUPKJ01. The sequence continues at coordinate 9,127 of JAUPKJ010000112.1, read as the reverse complement.
GCGTGGTGCAGGTCACGGTTCTGATTAAGGTAATGATGTGGTTCGGTTAAGCAATCTTTGCCTCCGGGGAAGAATTTGTAACACCATCACGTTCTTGCTGCGATTATGTTAACGGCGCTCCCAAGAATTGACGGTGCTGGATACCCGGGTTACGGTCCCTGCAGTGGTAGTCGTACCCGGGAAGCTGACCTGGGACAGGCATCGGGGGGATATATGTCCGAGTCATTGGCAGTGCCGGGGCGCCCACAAGGACGACCTCAACGGTTCATCTGAACAGACTTGTTCGACAGCACACCTGTCCGACTCGTTCCGACCTTCCGGCCGGGCTCCGATCCGGCCGACCATCATCGAGACAGCAGACCGGGAGCAGTACGGCGCCTTCCGGTCCACCGCACATCCCCTGACATGCCCGCACCCGTCACCTTCATCGTCGAACGGTGGTGGGTCTGTCGGCATGCCGGGACACTCACCGTGGAAAGGGGAACACCAGGTGCAGCAAACAGCTGCGGCGACACCGGTGGAACTGCACGACTACGTCGGCCGGGGAGTCCATCTCTACATCGACGGAACGCAGTACATCGATTGCGCCTCCGGCACCTTCAACCTTTCGCTGGGCTACTCCGCCCCACAGATCGTGGAAGCCCTGCACGCGCAACTCGACAGGACACTGCACCTTTCGTCCGAGTTCACCCGACCGAAGTCCCAGCAGATCTTCGACCTGTTGAAACCGCATCTTCCTGAGCACATCGAGAGCTTCTGGTTCCGGGACATCGTCGGCTCGACGGCGGTCGAGTGCGCGATCCGGATAGCGCAGAAGGCCACGGGCAACGACGAGGTCATCTCGCTCTTCCTGTCCCACCACGGCCAGAGTCTCGGGGCGACGGGGATCTCGGGAAACGCTTTCCGGCAGCGCAGTTTCTCCCTCCCGTTCGTCGGTTCGCTCAAGGTCCCGGCCCCGGACTGCCCCCGTTGCTTCTACGGCCAGACCCCGGACCGGTGCGGGCTGATGTGCGCCGGACGCGTGGACGATTTCATCGAGTTCTCCTCGCGCGGGCAGGTCGCGGCGCTGATCATCGAACCGATTCTCGGCAACGGTGGCAACATCGTTCCCGATCCCCGGTACTACCGGATCCTGAGGGAGGTCTGCGACCGCCACGGGATCCTGATCATCGCTGATGAGGTCCAGACGGGATTCGGTCGGACCGGCACCTTCTTCGCGAGCACCGGACTGGCCGAGGAACTGCGGCCGGACATCATCGTGTTCGCCAAGGGTGCAGGGGGCATCGGAATACCCGTCGCCGGCGTTCTGATGCGCAAGGAACTCGACCTGCTGGAGCCCTGGGAGCATTCCTCCACCGCAGGGGCCAATCCCCTGGCCCTGACGGCGCTCGAGGAAACCATCAAGTACATCGGGACCGCCGGGGTCCTGGACAACGTCGTTCGGCGTTCGAAACGCCTCAAGGACGGTCTGATCAGCCTTTCCCGCCGCTTCGACTGGGTCACGGATGTGCGCGGTGAGGGGCTCATGCTCGGCTTCGACCTGCCCAACAACGTCGATGTCTCCCGGTTCATCGCTCTGGCCCGCGAACACGGCCTGATCCTGCGGGGCAGCCGGTACGGCTTCGGCAGCACCATCAAGATCCGACCGGCTCTGATCATTACCGAGGAAGAGACCTGCGAACTTCTCACCCGGTTGGGCAACGCCCTGGAGGAGTTCGAACCGGTCGCCTCGTCCGAGGGCACGCCCCCCGGTGTCCCCTCCACGCGTTCCCCCCACCAGGCCGTCGGCAACCGTCGGCCGGAAAGGAAAGCCCGGTGAAGGCACTCAAATATCACGGCGCCTGGGAACTGGAGCTCCGGGAGGTTCCCGATCTGCATGTCGTGGGGCCCGACGACGTCGTCGTGGAGATCCGCTTCTGTGGCATCTGCGGTACCGACGTGGGAATCGTCTCCGGCAGCTACCCGGTGGCGGTGCCCGGGGTGACCATCGGGCACGAGGCCGCCGGAATCGTCGTCGAGGTCGGGCCGGAGGTGACGAACGTCGAGGTCGGGGACAGGGTCGTCATCGACCCGACCCCGTACTGCGGTACCTGCCGGATGTGTCGGACGGGGCGGACCAATCACTGCGTCAACAAGGCGGGCACGGAGAGCGGCGTCAGCTACGACGGCGCCTTCGCCTCCCGCTACCGCACGACCTCCTCGTTCGTGTACCGCCTGCCCGATCACGTCACCCTCGAACAGGCCACGCTGACCGAACCTCTGAGCTGCGTACTCGGAGGGGTCCACCAGATCCACCCCCCGACCCTCGCGGCGAACACCTTCGTGTTCGGCGCCGGCCCCCTGGGTCTGCTCTACACCTGGGCCCTGTGGTTGCAGGGGCTGACTCCCGTCGTGGTGGAGCGCTCACCCGAACGTCTGAAGTTCGCAGCCGGGTGCCTGCCCGAGAACGTGGAGGTCCACTGCGACCTGCAGGCCGCGAGGGAGGGGCGGTTCCGTGACGCGAAAGCTCCCATCGACATCGCCGTGGACACCACGTCGGTGCTGCTGGAAGAGCTCTACCCGCAGATCGCGTGCGGCGGCACGTACCTGTCCGTCGGGTTGAAGTCGCGGCAGTTCAGCCTGGACGGAATGCTCCTGGCGGACCGGAGCCTGTCGGTCCTGGGATCGATCGACTCCCGCAGCGGCTCCTTCCAGGAGTCCTTCCACCTGATCGTCTCCGGGCGGATCCCCGTGGAGAAGCTGGTCAGCCACGTCCTGCCGCTCGAGGAGTACCACAGCGGATTCGCCGAGATCGGCTGCGACATCCGGGCCAGGAACATGGCCCCGATCGTGAGTCCCAGTTGCAAGGTCCTGCTGGCGCCCGAGGGAGCCCGGTGAGCGGCTCCGTGCAGAACCCGGCGGCGGGGGACGGCCCCTTCTTCAGCCTGATCATTCCGTATCGGCAGCGACTGGCCAACATCGAACTCGTCTTCGAATCGTTGGCGGAACAGACTCTGGGGCGAGAGTGCTTCGAGGTCGTTCTGGGTGTCATGGAGTACTGCGAGGACTACGTCGCCCTGTGCAAGCGCTTCACCGACCGTCTCGACCTGGTCTCTGTTCTCACGGGGCACGACTGGCAGGTCAGCAGGGCGAGGAATCTCGCTCTGCGCCAGGCGAGCGGGCAGGTGGCAGTCCTGCTGGACGCAGACATGCTCCTGCCGAGCAACTTCCTGGAGAACCTGCGGGATCGGCACTTCAGCGGCGATCGGAACGCCTGCGTGATCGGTCAGATGATCGATTACGACAACAACACCCAGGACGTGACCACCGTCTCCGTGCGTCCCTTCGCGGAGTACCGGCAAAAACTGCGGGAACTGCAGTCCCAGGACGAGGTGCGTGCGGACGCCCGGATCCACGTGCCCCACGTCATCCCGTGGGCCTTCGCCTGGACGGCCCTGCTGGCCCTGCCCATGCAGACCGTCCGCCGTCACGACCTGTGGTTCGACCTCACCTTCCACGGGTACGGCGCCGAGGACCTGGAATGGGCCTACCGGGTCGCGGCGACCGGCACGCCGATCGGGATGGCGGCGGACGTCTACGGGATCCATCTGCCGCACGTGCGCAACATCGCGGCGAACCAGGGGACGGAGGAACGCAACTACCGCCGTTTCCTGGACCTGCACCCCGACCTCGACGTCGAGCTCGCGGGGGCCTTCGGCGACTTCGCGGCCAACGAGATGCAGCCGGAGTACCGAGGTCGGATCGCGCAGGCTGTCGGTGACACACCTCACGGAGCTGGACTGGCCGTCCTCCAGGGGAGGACGGGACACGAGCTCTGGCTCGTCGTGGGAGCGGTGACCGACGCGGACGGGACCGTGCTCGACGAGACCGCCACCGGCCTGTTCGACACCGACCAGGACGTGCGGGTGCTGCCGATCGCCGGACTGGCGATGCCCTGGGAGGACGGCGCCGTCCAGGAGTGCCGGGTCTTGCCCGCGGCCCTGCGTCTGGGGGGACGCTTCACCCAGCGTGTTCTGAGCGAGGCCGAGAGGGTCGCCCGGAAGGTGACCCTGCCACATCCCGGGGAGAACAGTGTCTGACGAAACCGTCCACTTCGAACGGACCGGAGGGAACGGCGTTTCCTCCGGCCGGGCGACGGACGCGCGCGGGGCCGGTCCTCCGGCCCCGCGCCGGGCCTGGGGGGACAGGGCCTTCCTGACCGCCCTGTGCGTCACGGCCCTGCCCGTGGCCGTGCAGTCCCTGTTGTCCTCCTCGCGTTCCGTCATCGATGTCCTGCTCGTGTCCAGGTTGGGGGACTGCGAGGTCGCGGCCGTCGGCTACGGCAGCCGGGTCGTCTTCGTCGTCATGCTGGCGACCCTGGGGATGGCGGACGGGGGCGCCGTCATCACCGCCCAGCTGTGGGGTGCCCGCAGCCCGGAGAGGGTTCGACGGGCCACGGCGGTCACGACCACCGTCGCCGTCGGCATCTCGCTCGTGGCGGCGGGGGTGTGCTACCTCTGCGCGCATCCGTTGGCGGCGTTGGCGACCGACGACCCCCGGGTCGTCGAACTCGGCGCACAGTACATCCGTTCCGTGATCTGGATGGTTGTTCCCTACGCGGTGCTCTGCTCGTTCGCCGGGAGTCTGCGCTGCGTCGGGGACGCCCGGTCGGCGATGCGGTTCACGGCTGTGGGCCTCGGGCTGCACCTGGTGTTCGCCTGGGCCCTGGTCCTGGGGAACTGGGGGATGCCGGCTCTGGGGGTGAGGGGGGCCGGGTTCGCAACCACGCTCAGCACCTATCTGGAGTGCCTGCTGCTGGGGGTCTACCTGTACAGGACGCGACATGTCACGGCCTTCTCTCCCGCGGATGTCAGGGCGGGAGTGCGCGACGGGCTCGTGCGGCGCATCCGGGCGGTCGGCGTGCCCGTCTCCCTGAGCTCGACCTCGTGGGCTCTGGGGATCCTCGTCTACAACATCCTCGTGGGACACGCCGGGACCAAGGAACTGGCCGTGCTTTCGATGATCAGTCCGATGGAGTCCGCGGCCATCGCGGTGTTCATCGGGGTCTCGTCGGCCTCGGGGGTGATGCTCGGCAACAGCATGGGCGAGTCCGGCGCCCCTCCCCGTCGGCCCGGCGGATCCGCCGACCAAGCGGAGAACTCCGGCCCAGCGGAGAGTTCTGGCCCGGACAGGACCTGGTTGCTCGCCCGGACCCTGCTGTTCTGGGCCGCCGCGACAACGGCCGTCGTCTGTCTGGGCCTGCTGTCGGCCGTCCTGTGGATCGGGTCGATCTACAGCGACGCCGACCCCGCGACCCTGGACGTCGCCCGGGACACAGTCCTCGTGCTCGGGGTCGTCTTCGCCTTCCGCGCCATGAACATCACGATGATGAACGGAATGCTCCGGGCCGGCGGCGACACCACCTTCGTGCTCTGCGCGGACCTGGTGAGCCAGTGGGGGGTAGCCATCCCCCTGACCTGGCTCACAGCCCTGGTCCTCGGTCTGCCCTTCCCCGTGATCTTCCTGGCCGTCAACGCAGAGGAGATCGTGAAGTTCCTCGTCAGCGGGCGGCGCCTGCTGCGTCGTCGATGGATCCGCAATCTGGTCGCCGACCCGGCGGCCGACACGCCCCACCCCTTGGAGGTGCCATGACCCCGTCCATCCCCGAGACGGACCGCGACGTCGCGAACGCCCCACAGACCCCGGACCTGTGGTCGCTGCTGGACCTGGCGACCAGGGCGGCCCAGGCCGGGGGCATCGAGATCCGGCGCCGTCTGGGGAACGTGACCGGCGTGTCCACCAAGTCCTCCGACACCGACCCGGTCAGCGACGCCGATCGCGCCGGGGAACGCGCCGTCGTCGAGCTGATCCGGCGCGAACGCCCCCAGGACGGTCTGCTCGGAGAGGAGGGCTCGAACGAGGACGGGACCACCGGACTGCGATGGGTGATCGATCCCCTCGACGGAACCGTCAACTACCTGTACGGGATTCCCTGTTTCGCCGTCAGCATCGCGTGCGAACAAGTGACCGACGGACGGGTGTATCCCCTCGTCGGAGTGGTGCTCGACGTGACGAGCCAGGAGGTCTTCACAGCGGTCCGGGGCAGCGGAGCCCACCTGGACGGCAAACCCCTGAGGGCCACGGAACCTGTCGGGCTCCAGGACGCCCTGGTCGCCACGGGCTTCGCCTATCTGCCCGAGTCCAGGCGCCGTCAGGCCCTGCTCCTCACGGAACTCCTGCCCAGGATCCGGGACATCCGCACCCGGGGCAGCGCGGCCCTGGAGCTGTGCCAGGTGGCAGCCGGGCGCTGCGACGCCTACTACGAGGACGAGCTGAAGGTCTGGGACTGGGCGGCCGGTGCGCTCATCGCCCAGGAAGCGGGGGCCACGGTCACGGCCCTCGGCCCGGACGGAGTCCTGGCCGCCGGACCGGGCCTGCACCGGGACCTCGCCCCGCTCGTGGCCCCGACGGGGACCTGAGGTCTTCCGGTCGTGCGGGGAAGCGAATCGATCAGGGATACCCCACCTCCGTGGGTGATCCGATGCTTCCACCTCAGGTCACAGACCTGATCGACACGCTTCACGCCCGGGACGTCGACACCCGATGCGCCCTCATCCGCCGCAGGGCACCACGCGGCCTCGCCCTGCTCTTCCCACCCGACGGACGCCAACTCCACACCATCCCCGCCCGCGACAGGATCGCCGTCATCTGAGCCCGTCGCCCCCGGCCCGTCGCCCAGCGGCGACGGGCCGGGGCGGTTGGCGGGGCTCAGCGAGTGCTCCGGCCGGCGGCCTGAGGGCGTGGTGGACGGTCGGGGTTGCGAGTGAGCAGGAGGTCCGCCATGGCGGTGATCTGGGCGGCGATGGGTGTGGGGGGCCGAGGTCGTCGGCGCTGTCGCCCGTAGCTGGCTGGGTCGTAGTCGTTCTCGATGCGCAGGGCGGTGTAGCCGCGGGCGGCGAAAGGAGCGAGGACCTCATCGACGGTGTGGCCGAGTTTGCGCAGTGAGCGTGGGGTGACCTCGATGAGAATCTCCAGGTCGTCGCGGGCATGGTCGAGAAGGTCGTCCAGCGCGCGCACGACGAGGGCCTCCGCTCCCTCGACGTCGATCTTGAGGAGTCGGGCGGTGCGAGCCTCGTGTTGTGTGAGCAGCAGGGGCAGCGGGCCGGCGGGGACGGCGTAGTCGGTCGTCGATCCCGGAACCGGCAGGATGGAGGTGTTGCCGATGTTGTCCGGGGTGCCGAGGTGCAGGTTGAGGGTGCCGGCCGCGTCGCTGGTGGCGGCGGCGATGACGCGCACGTTGTCGGCCCGGTTCTCGGCGATGGCCTGTTCGAGGGCCTGGCGGTGGGGTGGGCATGGCTCGATGGCGACCACGGCGCCGGTGGGGCCGACCAGACGCGAGGCGAGCAGGGTGTAGTAGCCGATGTTGGCGCCGACGTCGACGAACGTGTCGCCGGGGGCGAGGGCGTCGCACAGCCAGGCTGTGATGCCGGGTTCCCAGACGCCGAAGAGGTAGAGGTAGCGCTGGATGACGTCGGTTGTGTCCACTTGGTGGACGACGCCGTGGCGGGTGCGGGCGCGGGCCGGAAGGGCCGCTCGGGCCAGCTGCCGGTCGATGGCGGAGACGAGGCGGGCGGGCGCGCCGAGCGGGCTGTGGCGGACGGCCGCGCGCGCAGCGCGCAGCGTGACGTGTGAGTTCATGGTCGCTCCTTGCTGGGTAGGGTGATCGCTGGGGCCTGGTCAGGGGCGCCGAAGTGATCGTTCGTGATTTCGAGGTGCGCGATGTCCGGGTCTTCCGGTGCTGCGACGGTGTTCCTGCTGGTGGGCCTGACGGGTTCGGGCAAGACGACGTATGTGCGCGCCGTGCTGGAGCCTGCCGGTGTGGTGCGGGTGTCGGTTGACGAGGAGGTCTTCGCCCGCAACGGCGCCTACGGCGTCGACTACCCGGAGCACGAGTACTTCGCCAGGCAGGCTCCGGTGCTGGACTGGGCTACGAAGCGGACGGCGTCCCTGGTGGCCGAGGGGCGGAACGTGGTATTGGACCACGGCCTTTGGCAGAAGACCGAGCGTCAGGAGTGGAAGGCCCGCATCGAGGCGTGCGGCGGCCGGTGGCGGCTGCTGTACTTCCCCGTTCCGCGAGAGGTACTGCTGGAGCGGTTGCGGGCTCGCAACGAGTGTGACGACGCGAACGCGCTGACGGTGACTCCGGAGGCGCTCGACGACTTCTTCGCCCGTTTCGACGTGCCGTGCGGTGAGGGCGAGGAGGTCGTCGAGGCCGGGTCCTATCCGCTCGCCTGAGGCCCCCGGCTCGTGTCAGGCGGGCGCCAGGACTGCTGCGCCGCCAGGGCCTCGCCCTGCCACCACTCGGGCGTGGCGGTGAGACTGACCGGGCCCGCTGTCCGGCTGGTTCTCGACCGTGCCCGCCACCCCCAACGTTTCAAGATCCGCGGCCAGCTTTTCGGCGGAGGCCTTCCACACCCCGGCTGGCGCCTCGCGCCACAACGACAGGCCGCCCCTGCCCAGGAACCCGCACGACCGCTCCCCGCACGCGGCTGAGGACAGCGCCTCACCCGGTCTCAGGGGCTCCGTCAGCAGGGGCCGGTGGCAGGAAGGTCCGTCCGGGATCACTCATGACGGCCTCGGCCTCCTGAGGGGAGAGGGGCCGGGCGAAGTAGTACCCCTGGGCGTAGGTGCAGCCGAATCGCCGGACACCTTCCAGCTGGGTCTGTGTTTCCACACCCTCGGCCAGCACGTCGGAGGCCAGACCCTTGCCCAGCAACGTGAGCGTCCGCACGAGTTCCTCGGCCCCGGGCTCGGACCCCAACCGGGCGACGAACCTCTTGTCAATCTTGATGACGTCCACGGGCAAACCCTGCAACACCTCGACGGACGAGAACCCCGTTCCGAAATCGTCCAGGTGGATCTTGACCCCCAGGTCGTGAGCCTCCCGCAGGATCGAACGCGACAGATCCAAGTCGTACATCACGATGCTCTCGGTGATCTCCAGACAAAGGTGCTGGGGCAGGACCTCTGGGAACTGTTTGAAACGCCGGCGCAGACTCTCGAGGAACAGTGCGTCCCGGAAGTACCGCCCCGAGACGTTCACGCTCACCTGCACGGGACGGCCCTCGGGCCGTCGGGCGTTCCAGGT
>JAUPKJ010000111.1 GCA_030837505.1 Actinomycetota bacterium | reverse complement strand
GTGGCTGGGACAGAGGGAGAAGGCAGGCAGAGGGAGACAGGCAGGTGGGGAAGGCAGACAGGCGGACCCCGAGGAGGGGGGTCAGGCGTGCTGGGAGTGGGCCAGGTCGTGCAGGAGGGCGCGGAGGGTGGCTTCGGCGTCCAGGCCCTCGCGGCGGGCGAGGAGCACGGCGTCCAGGAGGGCCTCGGTCAGGGGGCCTGAGCGTACGGCCCTGGCGGTCACGTCCTCCAGGGCGGTCCCGCCCTGGGCCTTCTGCAGGCGGTCGAGCATCTTCTGGGCCCTGGCCAGGGAGGGCAGGGTCGCGGGGATGCCGTCGAAGGTGCCCTCGCGCCGCTTCTCCTGGGTCTTGATGGCTTCCCAGACGTCGTACACCGCTTCGGCGTCGCCGGGGAGGGCAACGGCCTCGCCGCCGGGGGTGCTCTGTTCCCCGCCGAAGACGTGGGGGTGGCGCCGGATGAGTTTGGTGACGATGCCCGCGCAGACCTCGTCGAGGTCGAAGGGGTCCTCGGGGTGCTCCTGTGCCACGCGGGAATGGAAGACCACCTGGAGCATCAGGTCGCCGAGTTCCTCGCGCAGATTGGTTCTGTCATCGCTCTGGATGGCATCGATGACCTCGTGGGTCTCCTCCAGGAGGTAGGGCAGGAGGGACTCGTGGGTCTGTTCGGCGTCCCAGGGGCACCCGCCCGGGGAGCGCAGTTGGTCCATCACCGCGACCAGGTCGAGGGCCCTGGCGCCCGGGATGTCGTAGGACCCGGTGACCACCTCGATCTCCGGGGGGCGGCCGTCGATCGAACGGCGGGACAGCTCCTGGGCCAGGGCCTCGGTGAGGCCGGGGTCGCCGTCCGGGGAACCGAACCAGGCCACGCAGCGGCCGCCCTGCGCGCCTTCCAGCAAGGACGCCGCGCGCAGGCCCACGGGGCGATCCGCGACGTCGGTGAGGGCTATGCCGGCTTTGCCCAGGCAGATCTGCCAGGCGGGGTCGGGGTCGGCCGCGAGCACCTGTTCGGCCTCGCGCAGGCGCTCCCAGGCGTCGTGGGTGAGCAGGCCGGGGGCGACGCGGGGACTCGTGACGAGGACGACCACGCGACCCTCGTCCGGCACGCGACCCTCGTCCGGCATTCGCACCCCATCCGGCATTCGCACCCCGTCCGGGATCTCCCGGGCGGTTCCGGCCCCGGTCAGGACTGTTCCTCTGCCGAGGAGGGCGATGGGGTCGGCGACGGGGTCGCGACCTTCTCCAGCCAGTTCAACTCCAGCGGATTGATCGTGACCTGCGCGGGGTCGAAGGTGCCGTACCGGGGATTGATCTTGACGTCGGCCTTCTTCAACTCGTCGATGATCTTCTGAACGGTCTGGGCCGCCTGTTCCTGGGTGAGGCCCACGGCGTCGGGCTGCGCCAGCTTCTGCATGGAGACGACGGCCTTGATCGCGTCACGGGTCTGCTTGCTGTAGGTCTGTTTCTCGTCCGCGTTCTGGTTGAGCATGGTGGTGACCTGCTCGTCGGTCGTCTTGATGCCGACCTCGGACACGACCCGGTCCACGATCGGGTCCGCGATGGTCAGGGCGAGCACCGTGGACTCGGGGACGTACCCCCCCTGGCCCCCTGACATCACCTGCAGTTCACGGGTGATGTCCTGCAGCTCCTCCACGGAGATCTTGCGTCCGTCGATGACGGCCGCCGTCCCCGGTTCGTCCGGGCTGCACCCGGTCAGGGCCACGAGCAGCGCGGCGGAGGCCGCGGCCAAGACCACGGGCAGGGCGGAGAACGGGCGGATGCAAGTCACGATCATGTCCCTTCGCGTCGTGCTGCTGCACAGATGCTACGTCCAGGCCGGCTGCCGCACGGTATCGCGGTCGGCGGCCGCCTCCGGTATGTCGGTCGGCGACGGCGTCCGGCACAGTGTTCCAGCGGTGGCGAACGCCGCGGACACGCCTTCCGGTGCGGGACACCAACGGCGTCAGGATTCCAGGGGCACCCCGCGCAGGAGTTCCGTGGCCCATTCGAGCATCTCCAGGTCGCGCAGGGGTCGGCCCCCGACCCGGGCCGTCGTCGGCCGCGGGACGAGGAGGGTCTTCACGGCCGGTTTGAGGATGCTGCCCGGGTGGAGACGCTTGAGCCTCAACTCGCTGGACTGGGGAAGTTCCACCGGTCCGAAACGCACGTGATTGCCCTGGAGAACCACCTCCGTCAGACCGGCCTTCCTGGCCAGGACGCGGAACTGTGCGACAGCCAGCAGGTTCGTGACCGGCTCCGGAGGAGCACCGTAGCGGTCCTTCAGCTCCTGGTGGATCTGCCGGAGCTGTTCGATCGATTCCACTTCGGCGATCTTTCGATACGCCTCGAGCCGGAGTCTCTCGGCGGGGATGTACTCGTGCGGAAGATGCGCGTCGACCGGGAGTTCGATCTTCACCTCGGCCCGTTCGGCCTCCTTGCCGCCGGTGAACTCGGCGACGGCCTCCCCGACCAGACGGACGTACAGGTCGAAACCCACTCCGGAGATGTGCCCGGACTGTTCGCCCCCCAGGAGGTTGCCCGCGCCGCGGATCTCCAGGTCCTTCATGGCGATCCGGGTGCCGGCCCCCAGGGCTGTGTGCTGGGAAATGGTCTGCAGCCTGTCGTGCGCCGTCTCGGTGAGGGGACGCTCCGGCGGGTACAGGAAGTACGAGTAGGCCCTCTCCCTGCCCCGCCCCACCCGGCCGCGCAGCTGGTGCAGTTGCGACAGGCCGAGCAGATCCGCGCGTTCGAGGATGAGGGTGTTGGCGTTGGAGATGTCCAGGCCGGTCTCGATGATCGTCGTACAGACGAGTACGTCGAACTGCCCTTCCCAGAAGTCCAGGATCACCCGTTCGAGCTGGTGCTCGCCCAGGGAGCCGTGGGCCGTGGCGATCCGGGCCTCTGGGACCAGTTCCCGCAGCTTCGCTGCGGCCCGGTCGATGGACTCCACCCGGTTGTGCACGAAGAAGACCTGTCCCTCGCGCAGGAGCTCCCGGCGGATCGCCGCGGCGATCTGCCGCTGGTCGTAGGGGCCCACGAAGGTGAGCACCGGATGACGTTCCTCGGGCGGGGTGGCGAGGGTCGACATCTCCCGGATCCCGGTGACCGCCATCTCCAGGGTCCGGGGGATCGGGGTGGCGCTCATCGCGAGCACATCGACGTCGGTGCGCAGCTGTTTGAGCCGCTCCTTGTGCTCGACCCCGAAACGCTGTTCCTCGTCAACGATGATCAGCCCGAGATCCCGGAAACGCACCTCCCCGGACAGCAGTCGATGCGTGCCGATGACGACGTCGACGCTGCCGTCGGTCAGACCGGCGAAAACCGCCGTGGATTCGGAGTCGGACTGGAACCGGGACAGGGCCTTCACCGTGACGGGAAAATTCTGGTAGCGCTCGGTGAAGGTGTCCATGTGCTGTTGCACGAGCAAAGTCGTCGGCACGAGCACCGCGACTTGTTTGCCGTCCTGAACGGCTTTGAAGGCTGCCCTCACGGCGATCTCTGTCTTGCCGTAGCCGACGTCGCCGCAGATCAGCCGGTCCATGGGGACCGGTTTCTCCATGTCGGCCTTGACCTCCTCGATGCAGGCGAGCTGATCGGGCGTCTCGACATAGCCGAAGGCGTCCTCCAGTTCCCGCTGCCAGGGGGTGTCAGGGGCGAACGGGTGTCCCACCGAGGACATGCGGGCCGAGTACAACTTGATGAGTTCGCCGGCTATCTCGCGGACGGCCTTGCGGGCCTTGCCCTTGGTGCGGTTCCATTCGGCCCCGCCCATCTTGCTGAGCTGGGGCTGTTCGCCGCCGACGTACCGGGTCACCTGGTCGAGGGCGTCGGTGGGCACGAAGAGGCGGTCCCCCGGATGCCCCCGCTTGCCCGGGGCGTACTCGATGACCAGGTATTCCCTGTCGGCCCCTCCGATGGTGCGCTGCACCATCTCGACGTACCGCCCGACCCCGTGCTGCTCGTGGACGACGTGGTCCCCGGGCCGCAGCTGCAGCGGGTCCACGACGTTGCGCCGTCGGCTGGGAAGGCGCCGCATGTCCCGCGTGGCCGAGCGCCGTCCCGCGAGGTCCGTCTCGGTGAGCAGAGCCAGCCGCAGATTCTCGGCGACGAACCCGTGTTCGATCGATGCCGTGGTGACCTGGACGGTCCCTGCTGTCGGGGGCTCGGACAGATCCAGGACCGCCGCGGCGGGGATCTCGGCGGAGCGCAGCACCTCGACCATGCGCGCGGCGGGCCCGGAGCCCTCGGTCGTCGCGACGACCGACCAGCCC
>JAUPKJ010000110.1 GCA_030837505.1 Actinomycetota bacterium | reverse complement strand
TGTGGCTCACGCCGCCCGGGGACCTTGTGGCTCACGCCACATGGGGCGCAGACTCTCGCCCCTGACGGGCAGGGGGAGAGGCGGCCCACAGGGCACGTACCCGTGGCGGGAGTACAGGCGGGCGCTGCGCGGATCGGCGGCCTCCAGGTAGGAGGGCAGACCTTCGCGGTCCAGGTCCTCATGGTGGCTGCGCAGAAGCGACGTCCCCAGCCCCTTGCTCTGGCAGGCGGGCCTGACCGCCAGGAACGCCAGATAGGCGTGGCGCGAACGGGCCGGGTGGAGCCGTTCCATGGTCTGGTCCAGGAGCCGGAACCGGGAGGTCCACGGGCCACAGACGTCGTGGAGCCGGACGTCGTAGGACCGGACGGCCTCACCGGGCAGGGTCAGCCAGACGGACACGGCGTCGCACTCCCCTTCCCGGCCGTCCTCGTCCTGCAAGGACGCCGTTCGGACCGTGCCGTGCCGCACGGCATGCTCGGTGAGGAGCGCGAAGTACCCGGGCAGGACCTGGGCCCTCGCCGCGGGATCCTCCACGAGCCATCGGACGACGTCGAGGGAGTCGAACGCCTCGGCTATGAGGGCCGAGAGACCTCCGACGTCGGTCCGGTCCACCGTCCGCAGACTGATGCGCACGCCTCTCACCGCTTCCCGCTCAGGGCAGGGGCCCGCAGACCGGCCGACGGGGGCGAGGCCCCCAACCCGATCACTTGGTAGACGGCCCTCCGGTACCGGTGCAGAACCCCGGCCCAGAGGATCCCGAGAACCGCGAGCACCGGGTACGCGGTGGGCAGAATCCAACGCAGCGGGGAGTCGGGGGAGACGCCCAGCAACTGGTCGTAGTGGAGGACGATGAGCCCGATCATGATCATAAGACCGCAGCAGGCGGCAGCGGGGGCCACCGTCGTGCGCCAGCGGCTCTCACCGTGATCGGGAGTACGGCGGAAGTACCCCATCACGGCGAAGGACGTCGAGGCCACCAGGAGCAGGACTCCGAAGGCCCCGGTCGTACCGCCCCAGAAGAAGAGCCTCACGAGGGGGTCGATCCCGAGAACCGCGTAGATCAGGACGACCACGAGACTGACGGCCGACTGGGTCAGGGAAGCCGTGCGGGGGGAGTTGTTCCGGGCCTGCGTGCGGCCGAGGGCCGCCGGGAGCACGCGCTCCCGGCCCAGGGCGAACAAGTAACGCGCCACCGTGTTGTGGTAACTCAGGGCCGCCGCGAGCAGGGACGTGAGGAACAGCAGATGACCGAGGTCCACGACGGTCTGGCCGCCCAGGTGCCCACTGGCCACGACGAACGGCAGATCCGGCCCGTGCTCGATCGCGGCCTGCTGGAGGTTGTCCGCCCCGAGGGCAGAGCTCATCGCCCAGGCCGAGCCGGCGTACAGACAGGCCATGAGGCCCAGTGCGATGTAGGTGGCCGCGGGGACGGTCCTGCTGTGCGTCCGGCTCTCCTCACTGAAGACCGCCGCGCACTCGAAGCCGACAAAACCCGTGATGGCGATGGCGAGAGCCACCCCGAGCCCCGGGCCGGACAGGGACTGCGGCGACAACGTCTCGGTGCTGATGCGACCGCCGTGGGGGTGGGCGAGATCGACCAGGTCGAGCAGGACCACCAGTGCGATCTCGGCCAGGACCGCGACGGCCAGGACCTTGCCGTTGAGATCGACCCGCAGGACCCCCAGGACGGCGACCAGGGCCCACATGGCCAGGGCCGGCACCCACCAGGCGATCGGAACGCCCAGGGCGTCCTCGAGAAGCGCCGCTGCCGAGGGACCGAAAGCTCCGAAGGTCGCGATCTGCAAACAGTTGTAGGCCAGGAGCGCGACGAACGACGCCCCGACCCCGACGGGCCGACCCAGTCCGCAGGCCACATAGGTGTAGAACGCCCCGGCGTTGCGGATCCGCCGGGCCACCGCCACGTACCCGACGCAGAACACCGACAGCACCGCGGCGACGGCCAGGAAGGCCAGGGGAAAACCCGTGATCCCCGTGACGGCCCAACCCGTGGAGATCACTCCCGCCACGACCGTGAGCGGGGCGACGGCACTGGCCACGAAGAACACCACGGACCACACGCCGAGGCGATCGACCGCCAAGGTCGCGGGCGGGAACAACGCGCGGTCGGGAACCGGACTTCTGGGCATGCTTCTCCTTCACGAAGAGGTTTCACAACATCAGGTGAGTGCGCCGAGGACCGCGTCCCCCACGGACAGGCGGACGGTGTCCAGGAGCTCGTTCGCACCGCCGCCCATCCGGGCCAGGGCGCGTTCGACCCTGCCGACAGCCCACGCCGCCCCGTCGCCGTCGCTCGCGACGGGCAGCAGGCCGCAGACCTCGACAAATCCGGCCAGGAGCGTGTCGCCGGGACTCAGGGGCAGGGGATCCCGGAGCGTGCGGGACAGCCGTACCGAACGCCAGTAGGCGTCGTCGGCGTCCGCGGGCCGGTAGGCGGTACCGCGCCCGAGCAGCCCCCTGCGGTAGCGCACCGGGACCACCCGGCCCGAGACGACGAGGCGGGACGCCACGGCCGCCGTCGCCGAACGGGACAGGAAATCGAGCCAGGCCCTCAGATTCCGGTGGGGCTCGACCGCCAGGGCCTCGAACAGCGCGCGACAGGTCCTGT
>JAUPKJ010000109.1 GCA_030837505.1 Actinomycetota bacterium | reverse complement strand
TTCGACCGCGTTCCCTGGGCACATCTCCTCCTCGGCGGGCACCCCGCCGGTGCGGTGATGCAGGACTCCCACTCTATGACGACGATCTCGTCTCCCTCATCCGGGATCTACCCGGTGTCACGAGGGACTTCACCGATGGATTCGGTAAAAACACTAATAGCGCGTGGGATCGACGTACGCCCCGTCGCGCAAGACCTCGTAATGCAGATGGCACCCTGTGGACAGCCCGGTCGTCCCCACGTAGCCGATCACCTGTCCGCGCGAGACGTGCCCACCAGTCACGGCGAAGCGGGACAAATGGTTGTAGGTCGTGGCCAGACCGACGTTCCCCACCAAACCATGATCAACGACGATCCGGTTGCCGTACCCCCCGGCCCGCCCGGCACTGATCACCTGACCGGGTGCCGCTGCGCGCACCGGTACCCCGCAGCCGACGCCGTAGTCCACCCCCGTGTGCATCCGCGAGTAATGCAGGATCGGGTGGTACCGGGGCCCGAACGGCGAAGTGATCGGCCCGTCGACGGGTACGCCGAGCGGACCCGACCCGCCGGACGACCCGCCGGAGCTACCGGAACCGCCGGATCCGCCCGACGACTCCGAACGGTCACCCGACGCGCTGCTCGTCGAGGGGGCGGTACCGCCCCTCTCGGCCCTCGCCCGGGACTCCCGCAGGGCTCTGGCCCTCGCCGCCAGACGGACGCGCAGCCTGTTCTGCTCGACGTTCAGATCAGCCAGGCGGATTTTCTCCTGGGACACCCGAGCCTCGATGGCCGCCGTGGCCCGCGACTCCTGCGCCACGAGCGCTGCCTGCTCGGAGCGGATCCGCTCCGCCCTGTCCGTCGCCTCCTCGCGGACGGCCACGGCGGCCTGCGAACGTTCCTTCAGCTCGTCGATCTGTTTCCTCAACGCCTGGAGTCCTGCCGTCCTGGCACGCAGATCCGATTGCTGCACCGCGATCCTGTTCACGGTGTTTCCCTGCAGGCGCAGCACCGTTCCGGTCGCCACCAGACGGTCGGCGAAATCCTGGGGAGTGGCGGCGTCGAGGACCAGTTCGAGACCTGGCAGCCCCGCCGACAGGTAGGACTGCCGGGCAATCCTGCCCAGGCTCGCGCGGGCCGCGTCAACCTGTTCGACACGTTCCCGCAGCTGTCCCTGGGCCTTGGTCTCCTGCGCCCGGGCGTAGGCCAGACGCGACCCCACGGCGTCGTCCTCACGCTGCGCGGCCCGCAGACGGTCCTGGGCCAGGGCCAGATCGGCACGGACGGTCACCAGGCGGTAGCGGGCGCGGCTCAGTTTCTCGGCCGCCGCGACGAGTTCACGCGAGCTGCCCTCCAGCTGTGAGCGGAGCTGGGCGATCTGCCGGTCCAGTTTCCGCTGCCGGTCCCCGGCCTCGCCCGTCGCGGCCCGAGGACCGCCGACCCGATCGGCTCGACCGGCCGAGGGGGCCAGGGCCGGCTGTTGCCCGGCCGCCCCCGCCGACCCGAGGACCAGGGACGCAACGACGACCGCCACAGTCATCGCCCCGGCCCGCCAGAGGGCTGGAACGCGCAGGGCACGGTGCCGCATCCGGCTCTCCTCCCCGGAAGGCGGCCGTCCACGACGGCCGGATGTCCCGGCCGGCCCGGCGGGCCGACCGGTCCACGCCCCCCGGCTCGGACTACTACACCTTGAGGTACCGCTGCAGGGAGACGAAGGAGGACACGCCCGCGATCAGCAATCCCACGAGGAACAGCCAGGGAACGACGAGCAGTGCATCGACCCCGCTGACATAGGTGCTGATGAACGAGACCCTGTCCTGCAGCCAGCCCTGGATCCCCACCTGGACGGCGAAGAACAGGGCGACCGAGGCCAAGGCGGAACCCACCGCGGCGGCGATCATGCCCTCCAACACGAAGGGCATTTGAATCACCATGTTCGAGGCCCCGACCAGACGCATGATCCGGGTTTCTCGCCGTCGGGTGAAGGCGGTCAGGCGGATCGTCGTCCACAGGAGCAACACGGTGGAGGCCAGGGTCACGGCGGCGATGGCCCATGCTCCCCATTTGAGCCCGTTGAGCAGCGCAAACAGACGTTCCAGGACCTGGTTCTGCGCTTGGACGTCGGACACTCCCGGTCTGTTCCGGAAAGTCTGTGCGACCTGGGTGTACATCTTGGGGTCCTTGAGCTTGACCCGGTAGGACTCGGGCATCTGCTCAGCGGTCAGGTTGTCCGCCAGGACGCTGTCCTCGAGCTGCTCCTTGAAGTGCTCGAAGGCTTCTTCCTTGTCCTCGAAGTAGACCTCGTCGACGTACTGAGCGAGCTGCGGGGACTGCAGGTCGGCCATGACCTGGTCCTTCTGGGTCTTGGTCGCGGTGCCACCCGAGCAGCTCACGGCCAGGTCCGCCTTGTTGCACATGAAAATCGAGACCTGGACGCGGTCGTACCAGTAGTCCTTGAGGAAGCCGACCTGCTTCTGCATGAGCAGCCCTGCTCCGAACAGGAACATCGAGACCAGGGTCACCAGGATGAGGGAGACCGCCATGGCGATGTTCCGCCGAAGGCTGATCATGACCTCACTCAGAATGAACTGTATTCGCATCGTCGCCTCACCTCACCGCGTGTAGCCGTAGACGCCGCGGTCCTGGTCACGGACGACCTGTCCGTCCTCCAGCTCGCAGACTCGTTTGCGCATCTGGTCGACGATCTCGTCGTCGTGCGTGGCCATGACGATGGTTGTCCCCGTCCGGTTGATCCGGTCGAGGAGCCTCATGATCCCGACGCTGGTGGCAGGGTCCAGGTTCCCCGTGGGCTCGTCCGCCAGGAGGATCGCGGGCCGGTTGACGAACGCCCGTGCGATCGCGACCCGCTGCTGCTCACCGCCGGACAATTCGTGGGGGAACCGCTGATCCTTGCCCGCCAGACCCACGAGATCGAGCACCTCCGGGACAGTGTGCGCGATCGCGTGCCGGGGCTTGCCGATCACTTGGAGGGCGAAGGCGACGTTCTCGAAGACGGTCTTGTTCGGCAGAAGACGGAAGTCCTGGAAAACGACGCCGATCTGGCGGCGCAGCTGAGGCACCTTCCAGTTCGACAACCGTGCGACGTCCTTGCCTGCCACGTGGATAGCGCCCTTGGTCGGGCGTTCCTCCCTCAGGACGAGGCGGAGGAAGGTGGACTTGCCGGAGCCGGAGGCCCCGACCAGGAACAGGAACTCGCCCTTGACGACTTCCAGACTGATGCCGTACAGGGCCGCGCGGGACGTCCCCGGATAGACCTTCGTGACGTTCTCGAAACGGATCACGGGCGACTGACCTCGACCGGTGTGGGAGTCATGAAAACTGTGTCCTGATGATCATGGAGGTGGTCATGGGTGTCGGATCTGGTGTTCTGTGGTGCACGATCTGTGGGCTCCCGCCGACCGAGTCCCCCACGAGGGGACGGGCGGGACGGGTCCGCACGGCGTTGCGAGTCTATGCAGTGTCCCCAGGAGGTCCGCAGGCGGCGCGCTCCGTGACTGCCTGCGGACCGGTCCTTGCCCACCTGCGATCCGGGGGTGGGCCGCAGGCTGCCGGTCACCACGATTGGCCAAGGATCGACTCCCGGAAGGATCCGCGCAAGTTCGCCGGTCAGGTCCCTTCCGAGGGGGCCGTGGACCGCAGGACTCATCCCCGGACGGTACCCGATCGTCCCGCCCCGCCTTCCCGACCGGTGGACCGGGGCGATGAACCGAGGCGATGAACGATGAGCATGGGCGATGGGCCGAGGCGGTGGGGATGATCAGGAGGGCCGGTCGGCGGCGCGACGCCGACGGATCCCCGCCTCCAGGAAGCCGTCGATGTCGCCATCGAACACTGCGGTCGGATTGCCCGTTTCGAAGTCGGTCCGCAGATCCTTGACCATCTGGTAGGGATGCAACACGTAGGACCGCATCTGGTTCCCCCAGCTCGACCCCTCGGTCTTCAGGGCGTCCAGTTCGGCCTGCCTCTCGCGGCGGGCCCTCTCCAACAGCTTGGCCTGCAGGACCCGCAGCGCTGCCGCCTTGTTCTGCAGCTGGGACTTCTCGTTCTGGCAGGTGACGACGATCCCCGTGGCCAGGTGGGTGATGCGCACGGCGGAGTCGGTGGTGTTGACGCTCTGCCCGCCCGGGCCGGAGGAGCGGTAGACATCCACGCGGATGTCGTTCTCCGGGACGTCGATGTGGTCGGTCTCCTCCACGACGGGCAGGACCTCGACCCCGGCGAAGGAGGTCTGGCGGCGGCCCTGGTTGTCGAAAGGACTGATCCGAACCAGACGGTGCGTGCCCTGTTCGACGGACAACGTCCCGTAGGCGTACGGAGCGGCGACCTTGAAGGTCGTGGACTTGATCCCGGCCTCCTCGGCGTAGGAGGTGTCGTACACCTGGCACGGGTACCCGTGACGCTCGCCCCAGCGCAGGTACATCCGCAGGAGCATCTCGGCGAAGTCCGCAGCGTCCACGCCCCCGGCCTCGGCGCGGATCGTCACGAGAGCCTCCCGGACGTCGTACTCCCCCGAGAGCAGGGTCCGCACCTCG
This sequence comes from Actinomycetota bacterium, assembly GCA_030837505.1. GTDB lineage: Bacteria > Actinomycetota > Actinomycetes > Actinomycetales > Kineosporiaceae > JAUPKJ01. The sequence continues at coordinate 23,757 of JAUPKJ010000109.1, read as the reverse complement.
AGTTCCCCCAGCACCTTGGAGACGACGGCCAGCTCCTGCTCGGCCTCCGCCAGGGTGTCCGCGTCGTCCTCCTCGCGGGCCAGCTCGAGCAGGACCTCCAGGTCCTCGATCCGGCCGGAGATCCGTTCGACACGTTCCAGTTCGGACTGCAGATGGGACAGCCTGCTCGTCACCGCCTGGGCGGCGTCCGGGTCCCCCCACAGATCGGGGGCGGCGGCCTGCTCGGACAGATCACCGATCCGGGATCTGAGAGTGTCCAGGTCGGTCACGGCCAGAATGGAGTCCAGGGTCTGGCGCAGTTCGCGCATCCGGGTGGGAAAGTCGACAGCCACGCCAGGAGCGTACGCGCTCCGTGGACTCGTTACGGCCAGTGGGCGTTCCGAACGGTCCGTTTCCGCTCCGGGGGAAGCGGTCGTCAGGGGGGCCTTGACGGGGGCAGGACCCCGCCTGCGGTCGCCGAGCAGCCGGGCACTTCAGCGGTAGGGTGGAATCAGAACCACACGATCGCCCGAACACGTCGGCCGAGGAATGGCGTCCCGGCAACGAGACACCAGTTCAGGACGCACCGGAGCTTCTGTTCGGTGAGTCGGAATCATCGGCGTGGCGGTCACGGACAGTGGGGCACCCAGAGTGCAGGTTCCCGGAAGGGGTGCTCCGGTGACAGGTCGGAGCCTTCCGGCGAAAGGTCGGTCCGCCCGACGGGGAACTCCGGGGCAGAACTGGAAGGCTGGCTGCGCATGGACACGGTCGACGAGAGTGAGACGGCACAGCCAGACACTGTTGACCTGCGAGTTCCAGCTGATCCCGCCTATCTGGCCGTCATCCGTACGGCGAGTGCGGGTCTGGCCGCTCGCCTCGATCTGACCCTCGACGAGATCGAGGATCTGCGGATCGCCGTCGATGAGGCCTGTGCCCTCCTGCTCGAACACCGTGCCCATCAGGGGGAGACCCTCAGCGCCTCCTTCACCATCCACAATCATTCCTTGAAGGTGGTGGTTTCCGGTCCCGCGCGTAGGCTTCCCGAACGAAGCAGTTTCGCCTGGACCGTGCTGGAAGCTCTCGTCGGTCAGGTGGAAACTGGAACATCGGTGAACAGGCGTTGGATCCGGCTCACCCATGCCGGAGGTCGGAGGGCATGAATGGGGACGGACGAGGGGCGGTCCGTTCCTGGGGGAGTGCTGTCGACCCCACGGGACGAACAGCCGCCGGAACTCGTCACGCAGGACGATGACCTCGCGCGCAGGCTCGCCGTGCTGGCCAGGATGCCGGCCGGCTCCGTGGCCCGGGCCACTCTCCGGCAGCAGATCGTGGAGTCCCAGCTGGCTCTCGTCCACCATCTCGCGCAACGTTTCCGGGGGCGGGGGGAGCCGTACGACGACCTCGTCCAGGTGGGCACGATCGGGTTGCTGAATGCCGTTGACCGCTTCGACCCGGCCCGCGGATCCTTCACGGGGTTCGCCGTCCCGACCATCCTCGGGGAGATCCGCAGGCACTTCCGGGACCGCGGGTGGGCTCTGCGGGTGCCCCGACGGTTGCAGGACCTGGGACGGCAGATAGCGACGGTCCGGGAGCAGCTGACGCACGAGTTCGGTCGCTCCCCCACGGTGCAGGAGATCGCCCTCACCCTGGACGCCGACCCGGACCTCGTCCTGGAGGCCCTCGACACCGCCACCGCCTATGCGACGGTGCCCCTGCCCTCGTCGCCCGACGACAGCGAACCGGACCGGCTCGGGATCCTCGACGAAGGGCTGGAGCTGGTCGAGCACCGCGCCACGCTCCGTCCGCTGCTGGCCCGCCTGCCCACCAGGGAGCGCACGATCCTCGCCCTGCGCTTCGTGCGGGGGATGTCGCAGTCCCAGATCGCCGCAGAGGTCGGCGTCTCCCAGATGCACGTCTCACGCCTGCTCTCGCGGAGCCTGACAGCCCTGCGGGAGGGGTTGACCGAGGAGGTCTGAGGGCCGTTCGGCTCCGGCACGCCGGGGGCGGGGCCCCGCCGTCGTGCACAGATCGGGCGCGGTGTCGGCCACTCGTGAAAGAACTGTGCGATCACATCATGGAAGACGTGATTCAGGACCTCTCAGGACGTCCTCGTGCAGCTCGGTCCTGCCGGATGCGGGCCGGAAGTCCTGTACCACACCATTCGTACCGAGCTGCGGGCCCACCAGGACGTGCCCGAACGCCCCATCGTGCGCCCGTTTGATAACACATGTGACACTGCGTGAGGTCGAAAGCAGACCGTTACCGAACTTCTAGCCGAAGTCCCTTGTGAAAGTCGGCACAAGGATGTGAGGCTTTACATTGTTAAAAGCGGGGCCGCAGCGACGCGGCTCGCAGGGGGACCAGCGACTCGTAACCGTAGGGTGACTTGTTGCTGTGTCATCACCGTCTCCGGTCGCGGACGAGCGACCGGTCAATCAACTACAGCCCCGATTTCGGGGTAAAGGAGTGGACCACCTCATGGACTGGCGGCACCGCGCAACGTGCCTGGACGAGGACCCCGAGCTGTTTTTCCCCATTGGGAACACCGGTCCGGCACTGCTGCAGATCGAGGAGGCCAAGGCCGTGTGCCGGCGTTGTGAGGTCGTGGAGACCTGCCTGCGCTGGGCACTCGAGACTGGCCAGGACGCCGGTGTGTGGGGCGGGCTGTCGGAGGACGAGCGTCGCGCTCTGAAGCGTCGCAACGCCCGCGCCCGCCGCGCCGGCTGATCATTACGGCAGCAGGACACAACACCGGACACACGCACCTAATTCAACGGGCGAACGCTCCCGATCATCAAGTGAAAGACCGGAACACCCACGACCGGACATTCGACCCCATCGAATAGCACGCCCGGCCCACCGGTATCACCGGATTCCAGGAATCTGTCGGCGTACTCCCATCCGATCGATGGCGCCCATCGTCCGAAGGAACGAAGAACCGGACAGATGTGCCGGACACCGTGGATATATACCTTCACGGAGTTCTGAACGATCACCGGCAGTACCTGACGAACGGGAACGGCCCCGGCCGAACTGCAGGGGAGCCACCGCCCGCACGAGCACAACGGCGGGGAGGGACGCACAGTCCCTCCCCGCCGTTTCGCTGCCCGGACCCGCCGTCTCGCTGCCCGGTCCGACCGACGGCCCCGCCAGAGGAGATCAGGCGTGGTCCCGGCGAGGGGGGAGCACGATGGCGCGGTCGGCCGCCGCCGCTGCCGCAGCCGAGGTCCGGGCGTCCCGGGGGTCCGCCGCGAGGTCCTGCGTGGACCGGGCCGTCCCGATCAGTTCCGACAGGTCCGTCATCGCCTGTGCGGACCGCTCCCGGTCCGCACGCCCCTCCTCCCCCTTCGACTCGTCCCTCTTCGACTCGTCCCGCGCACCGGGCTCGTACCCGTTCCCCCGTGCTCCCATGCTCTGTTGCGAAACCCCGGCCTCGCTTCCGGCGGACGGGTCGGCGAACGACGGGTCGGCGGACGACGGCGGGACCGTCCCGGCGTCCGGGGTCCCGGGACGGTCGTCGTCCAGGGCCTGCTCCCCGAACAGTTCGCGGCCCGCGTCGTCGTACAGCTCCCCCTCCAACTGCTCGGAGTCCAGCAGGTCGTCGGCGAGGAGTTCGTCGGCCGTGCCCTGCAGGGCCGGGTCCTCCTCCGGGAAGTCCCCGTAGGGGGCCTCGCTGGATCCCGCAGGATCGCGCAAGGTCACCCGTACCGTGACCTCCGTGCCCCCGGAGGCGGGAGAACGCCAGTTGATCTGGCCGCGCATCTCACCGCCCACGAGGGCCTGCACGATCTGGGTCCCCAGCCCCGTGGCCCCCACCGTGAACCCTTCGGGCAGGCCGTCCCCGTCGTCCCGGACGACGGTCGTCAGCCTCTGGCCGACCCGCCGGGCACCCACGACCACCACGCCGCCCCGGGACGCCAACCCGTGCTCCACCGCGTTCGTCACGAGCTCCGTGAGGACCAGGGCCAGCGGGGTGGCGTTCTGCGCCCCCAGCTCCCCGAACCGCCCCCGCCGCCGGACCCGCACCGGGTGCCTGGCCCCCGCGAGCTCCACGGCGAGCGCGACGATCCTCTCCACCACCTCGTCGAAGTCGACGGTCTCCCCCAGGCCCTCCGAGAGGGTCTCGTGGACCAGTGCGATCGTCGCCACCCGCCGCATGGCCTCCACGAGGGCTGCGCGGCCCTCGGCGGAGTCGATCCGCCGGGCCTGCAGCCTCAGCAGGGCGGCGACGGTCTGCAGGTTGTTCTTGACCCGGTGGTGCACCTCCCGGATGGTCGCGTCCTTGCTCATGAGTTCCAGTTCGCGACGCCGCAGTTCGGAGACGTCCCGCACCAGCAGCAGGGCTCCCACGCGTTCCTGGGCGTCGACCAGGGGGATGGCGCGCAGGGAGAGGGTGATCCCCCTGGCCTCCAGCTCGCTGCGCCAGGGGGCGCGGCCGCTGAGCACGAGCGGCAGGGACTCGTCGACGGGGCCGGTCGTGTCCAGCAGGGGGGTCGAGATCTCCGCGAGGGACTGGTCGACGAGTTCCCCGACGTATCCCAGGCGGTGCAGGGCCGACAGGGCGTTGGGGCTCGCGTACGTTATCCGTCCTTCCCTGTCCAGGCGCAGCAGGCCGTCCCCGACGCGAGGGGCCCCGCGGCGGGGTCCGGTCGGCGCGTCGGCGTAGGGGAAGTCGCCTGTGGCGATCATCCGGGCGAGGTCGTCGGCGCACTGCAGGTAGGTCAGTTCCAAACGGCTGGGGGTGCGGGCCGCGGCCAGGTTCGTGTGACGGGCGACGACGGCGAGGGTCCGCCCGGCGCGGATCACCGGGATGGCCTCCTGGCGGACCGGGACGTCGTCGTGCCACTCGGGGTCCCTCTGGCGGCAGATCCTGCGGGATTCCCAGGCCCGTTCCACCTGCACCCTGCGTCCCGGTCCGGCCCGCAGCCCCACGACGTCGTCGTAGTAGACGGTCGCGCCCGTGCTGGGGCGGCAGTGTGCGACGGCGACCCAGCCGTCACAGGTGCGGTCCGGGACCCAGAGGACCAGATCGGCGAAGGACAGATCTGACACCATCTGCCAGTCCCCGACCAGCTGGTGGAGCCATTCGATCTCCGGGGGCTCCAGGTGGGTGTGGGTCTTGAGCAGATCACTCAGGGTCGGCACGGAACCAGAGTAGTCACCGCCCTCGCGCCCCTCACCAGGCAACACAGGGCCTGTACCGCCACGGTGAGGCGTGCCAGATCCGGATCGGCCCCCTCCAGGGCCGCGCGGGCGGTCGCGTGGGCCCGGGCGACCGCTGCGGGATGGCGTCCCTCCCAGACCTCGACCCGTTCGACCGGCGCGACCGGCGCGACCGGCTCGACGAACTCGACCGGCTCGGCCCCGGTCAGGACCTCGGCCGTCAGGGAGCGCAGCGCCGCGTACAGTTCCTGCCTCAACGCTGCGCGGGCCAGGCTGCTCCAGCGTTCGCCCTTGTCCAGGCGGCTGATCGCTTCCAGGAGCTCCTCGACCCCGTACCGGTCCCTCACCGTGAAGTAGACCCGGGCCACCTCGGCCGCCGGCAGGTCGGCCGTCTCGGCGATCAGTACGAGGTCGAGCAGCGCGAACGAGGTGAGCAGGCAGGCCCCTTGCACGGCGCGGTCGTGGGGGACGCCGGCCGCCACGAATCGTTCGGTACGACGCCGCAGCGCCAGGAGGTCCCCGCCCACCGCCAGGTCGGGCAACCGGTCGCGCAGCTGTGCCACGACGGGGGCGAACCGGGCGATCGTCGCAGCGGGCCCGCCGTCGGGGAACTGCCCGAGCAGGAACCATCTCACCGCGCGGTCCAGCAGCCGCCGGATCTCCAGGTGCAGCAGCCGCCGGGCCTGCGCGGACGGGCAGCCGTGCGGGTCCTGCAGGTCCCGCAGGGTGCTGTCGAGGCCGAAGACCTCCCGGCAGACCACGTACGCCCTGAGCACCTCCTCGTACGAGGCCCCGGTCTCCTGCCCGGCCCGGTGGGCGAAGGTGATCCCGCCGCGGTCGACCATCTCGTTGACCACCCGGGTGGCGATGATCTCCCTGCGCAGGGGGTGGGAGTCGACGTCCGGCCCGCACAGTTCGACCAACCGGGCGGGGAAGTAGGCGCGCAGGACCGGGGAGAACCATGGGTCGTCGGGGACGCCGCCGGCCAGGATCCGCTCTGTGAGGTGCAGTTTCGTGTGGGCTGCCAGCACCGCGTACTCGGGGGAGGTCAGCCCTGTGCCCGCCAGGGCCCGCGAGCGCAGTTCGCAGTCGTCGGGCAGGCCCTCCAGGGCGCGGTCGAGTCCGGCGTCCTGTTGCAGTTCTTCCAGGAGCCGGCGGTGCGCGTGGAGCATGGCGAGGGACTGTCCGCGGGCGTTGGCGAGCAGGGTGTTCTGGTCGCGGTTGTCCTGCAGGACGAGTTCCGCGACGGCGTCGGCCGTGTCGGCGAGGACGACGTCCCGTGTTGCCGCGGTCGTCTTCCCGGAGGCGACGGCGCGGTCCAGCAGGATCTTGATGTTGACCTCGCGGTCGGAGCAGTCCACTCCGGCGGAGTTGTCGATGGCGTCGGTGTTGAGCCGGATCCCCGTGAGAGCTGCGCGGATCCGGCCGCGCTGGGTCAGGCCCAGGTTCCCGCCCTCGCCGATCACACGGCAGCGCAGGTCGTCGGCGTCGACGCGCACGGTGTCGTTGGCGCGGTCCCCGACGTCGGTGTGGGATTCCTCGGGGGCTTTGACGTAGGTGCCGATCCCGCCGTTCCACAGCAGGTCGACGGGGGCTCGCAGGACGGCGTGCACGAGTTCGTCCGGGGTCATGGTCCGCCGGTCCGGCGGCAGGCCCAGGCGGTCGGCGGCCCGGGGGGAGATCTCGACGGCCTTGGCGCGGCGGGAGTGCACGGCCCCTCCTGCGGACAGGAGGGTCTTGTCGTAGTCGTCCCAGGTGGACCCGGGCAGTTCGAACAGGCGTCGGCGTTCGGCGTGGGAGACGGCGGGGTCGGGGTCCGGGTCGAGGAAGACGTGGCGGTGGTCGAAGGCCGCCACCAGTCGGATCCGGTCGGACAGCAGCATCCCGTTGCCGAAGACGTCGCCGCTCATGTCGCCGATCCCGACCGCGGTGATCTCCTGGGTGTCCACGTCGGTGCCCAGTTCCCCGAAGTGGCTGCGCACGCTCTCCCAGGCGCCGCGGGCCGTGATCCCGAGGGCTTTGTGGTCGTAGCCGGCCGATCCCCCCGAGGCGAAGGCGTCGCCCAGCCAGTACCCGTACTCGGCGGAGATCTCGTTGGCCAGGTCAGAGAAGGTCGCGGTGCCCTTGTCGGCCGCGACGACGAGGTAGGGGTCGTCCCCGTCGTGCCGCACCGTGCCGCCGGGGGGCACGACGCTCGGGGCCGGGGAGAACTGCAGGTTGTCGGTGAGATCGAGCAGCCCCCGCACGAAGGTGCGGTAGCACTCGACCCCCTCCTGCGCACGGGATCGCCGTGCCGCCGTCGGGTCGGACGGGTGTCTGATGACGAACCCGCCTTTGGCCCCGGTGGGCACGATCACCGCGTTCTTCACCACTTGGGCCTTGACCAGGCCGAGGATCTCGGTGCGGTAGTCCTCCTCGCGGTCGCTCCAGCGCAGGCCGCCCCGGGCGACGGGTCCGAACCGCAGGTGAACCCCCTCGACCCGCGGGGAATGGACGAAGATTTCGTACAGGGGGCGGGGTTCTGGCAGGTCCCCGAGGCGGCGGGGGGCCAGTTTGAGGGACAGGGAGGGCTTGGGCAGGCCGTCCGCACCGCGCTGGAAGTGGTTCGTACGAACGGTCGCCATGATCAATGCCAGGAGGGCGCGCAGGCTCCGGTCGTGTTCGAGGCTCTCGACGGCGTCCAGGGACCGGTGGAGCCGGTGGACGGCGCGGGTCAGGGCCTCCTCGCGGGAGGGGTCCGGCTCGGACGGGTTGTTCCCCTCGGGTGCGAAACGGTCCGGGTCGAAACGCAGTTCGAACAGGTCCACCAGGTCGCGGGCCGGGCCGGGGTGGGCCGCGAGGGCCCGGGCCGCGAGTTCGCTCTCGCGGGGTGTGCGGACCTGCCGCAGGTAGCGGGTGTAGGCCCTGAGCACCTCGATCCGGCGGTGGGTCAGTCCGGCCCCGAGCACGAGGCCGTGCAGGGGGTCGCTCTCGGTCAGCCCGCCGAGCACGGCCGTGAGGGCCTCGCAGAACCGTCGGTGGGTATCCCCCGTGGCCTGCGCGTCCCGGGCCCAGGCGGTTCCGGGGTGGTGCAGGCCGTAGTCGTGGACGTAGATGGTACGGCCGTCGGGCCGCAGCAGGCGGTGGGAACGTTCGTCGACGACTTCCACCCCCAGGTCGGACAGGGACGGGAGCACGGCGCTCAGGGAGAGGTGGTGCCACCGGTGGATCCTCAGCCGCCGGTGTCCCCGGAGGGCGTCGCCCGGGGCGTACAGCTGTGCCCGGAGGTCGTTCGGATCGCGCGGGTCGAGTTCCGGCGGGTCGAGTTCCGGCGACCCCGGTTCCGGCGACCCCGGTTCCAGGGGTCCCGGTTCCGGGGGGCCCGGTTCCAGGGGGCCGCGGGGGCGGGGGGTCCCTCCGGTCAGGAGTGCTCGGCCGACCAGTTCCGGCAGGTCGTCCTGGCTGTCGGTTCTTCTCGGTGCCACTCGCCCCATGGTGTCCCGATCGGATTGCCCGGCCGTTGCCCCCCTGTTTCGGTCAGGTAATGAAGTCGCTGCGGGACGGACGTCCGGCCGCGTCGTCGGCCGGCGCCCGCCACGCCGTTCCCTGCTCGAAGCCACCTCCGGGCGAACCCTCTAAGCTCGGATGGTCGCGACGAGAGGGCAGCCGTGCGTCTGAGTGCCAAGATCCAGTATGAGGCCGATCCGAAGGCCGTTTTCGACATGCTCACCTGTGAGGCGTTCCAGGACCGCAAGTGTGTGGCGGGCGGTGCCCTGTCCCACGAGGTCCGGATCGAGCGGACGGCGCCCGACGCGGCGACCGTCACCACGCGGCGCACGTTGCCGTCGGACGGGGTCCCGGATTTCGCCCGCAGTTTTCTGGGACAGACCTTGCAGGTGTGTCAGGTCGAGCGCTGGGGGCCGGCGGCGCCGGACGGCACCCGGACCGGGGAGGTCACGGTCACGGTCGAGAACGCGCCCGTCCGGTTCTCCGGTCGGTTGGGTCTGTCCCCGGACGGACAGGGCACCGTCGAGAGCTTCGAGGGCGAGGTGAAGGCGTCGGTGCCGTTGCTGGGGGCGAAGGTCGAACGGGTTGTCGAACCGGTGGTCCGGGGGGCCATCCGGGTCGAGCACAGCACCGGCGTCGCCTGGTTGGCGGACCGGTAACCGTGGTGGGGGGGCCGGCGGGGCCGGCGGAGATTCCCGGTCCGGGCAGTTCGTCTGGTCCGGGCGGTTCGTCTGGTCCGGGCGGTTCGTCTGGTCCGGGGGCGGCCCCCGAGGCCTGCGGTGTCCGGGACGATCCTCCGCTGAGGGTCGATCTGCAGGTCGGCGGCGGGCCGGTGCGGGTCCGGGTCTGGCCGGTCCGCGATGCGCGGGGGAACGACGGCCCGCTGCTGCTGGCCCTGCACGGGTGGGCGGAGTCCGGCGAGGCGTTCGGTCCTCTGGCTGCCGGTCTGCGCCGACGGTGGACGGTCGTGGCGCCCGATGCCCCGGCTCACGGCGGGACTCCGTGGAGGGGCGGCCGACGTTACAGCTTGGAGGAGCAGGCCCTCGGGGTCCGGGCGCTGGTCGATGCCCTGCCGCGGCGGGGTTCGGATCGCAGGATCGTGCTTCTGGGCCACGGCATGGGGGCCCTGACCGCTGCGCGGGTCGCTGCGATGCGCGCAGCGGACGTGGTCCACCTCGTGTTGGAGGAGCCGTCCCGGACGGCGGTGCGCGGCCGGCGTTCGCACAAGGACCTGTGGACCTGGCTGGTGCGCAGACAGGCCGAGGACTGGGGGGAGCGGCTGGCCTACGCTGCGGCGTCGTACCCGGGCTGGTCCGAGGAGGACCGCGAGATCTGGGCCCGGGGGACGGCGCAGGTCGACCCGGCGCATCTGACGGTGCCCCTCGACTGGGGGGAGCCCCTGGGTCCGCTGCTGACCGGGGTGCGATGCCCCGTGACGATCGTCCACGGCCGCCGGGACCGCGGGGGCATCGTCGGCCCGGCGGCGGCCCATCGGTGTGCTGCGGCCTGTCCGGGGGGCGGGGAGGTGGTCGGGTTCGCGCGGGCCGGGCACCATCCCCGCCGGGAGGCCGGTGACCTCTTCTGCGCACTTCTCGGGGAGGTCCTGGAGAGGTGCGGGCCGCCGGACCTCGACGGCGGGGACGTCAGCCGAACCGCGTGAGGTACTCCTCGGCGAGGTCGCAGCTGCCCCGTGTGAAGGCCGCCCCCAGGCCGAGGGCCGGGTCGGTCCCGGCGTGGGACCCGATCCAGGCGACCAGCAGCAGTCGTCGCAGCAGCACGAAGGTCGGCAGCTCCGCTTCGTGTTCGTCGGGCAGCGGGCAGACCGTGCGGTACCCGGCGACCCAGGAGGCCACGAGTTCGGGGACCCGCGGGTCGTCCTCGATGAACGACAGGGACGCCGCGAGGTCGTAGGGGAACCAGCTGAAACCGCAGTCGTCGAAATCGATCACGTGCACGGTCCGGTCGTCGGGGCGGACCAGCAGATTCGCCGTACGCATGTCCGCGTGAATCAGACCGAAACGGTCCGGGCCGTCCCCGAAAGCTGCGAGCCGGCGTCGCAGGACCGCCGACAGGCGCGTGAGAACGGCCCGCTCCGGAGGGCCGACCCCCGGCCCGTCCTGCCAGCGTCCCCAGTGCCCGCGCGGACCCACCGAGGTCCCCCAGTCCCAGCGCAACCGGGTGAACCCCTGCGGTCTGCGCCACTGTCTGGAGTGCCGGTGCAGCCGCGCGGCGATCGCCCCGAGTTCGAAGAAGTCCGTCACCAACCGGTCCCCCGAGGGCTCCTGCCCCTCGATCCAGGAGAAGCGCACGGCGTGCCGGAGGCTGCCGTCCGGGTGACGGGCGAGAACCACGGGTGAGCCGTCCGGGGCCGGGAGGATCTCGGGGACGTCGACGATTCCCTCCGCCCGCAGTTGCCGTACCCAGGCCAGTTCACTGAGGATCGCCCGGTGGCTGTGGTAGCCCCGGCGGTGGATCCGCAGGACGGTGCGTCGGCCGTCCCGGGGGTCGTGGACCGCGAAGGTCGCGTTCTCCGAAACGTTCAGCAGCCGCAGGTCGCAGAGGGGGTCGGCCCTCAGGGCGCGCAGGGCGTCCCGGGCGAGGACCTCCAACCGGTCGCTGCCGTGCACGGGTGGCTCCTTTTCCTTCGGCTGCCGGCCATCTTCCCCCCTGCTCTACGGCGACCTCTCCGGTGGTCCGAACGGCAAACCCAAAAGATCACGCTGTGTCACGAAAAGGAACCCTCCCGGGCCCCGACGATGTGAAACCTTGCTTCATGACAGCAATCGATGGCAAGGTGCGGGCAACACGGTGACCGAACAGGTCCTGCGAGGGAGCCGTGTGCCCGAGTCGCCGGCGAGCGGGCGCGTGCCCCCCGTCACCGCACCGCTCGCCGGCCCGGGTGTCCCCTTCCTCCCCGGGCCGGCGGACCGGCCGACGGAACCGCCCCGACCGGTGCGCGGACCCGTCTGGGCAGGCAGATCAGGCCAGCAGGTGAGGAAGCTCGCTGACGTCGTACCAGAGCAGATCGCCGGCCTGGGCCTCGTCGACCAGGAAACGGGCGTCGTCGTCACCGGCGTCCGCCGCTGCCAGAGCGTCGATCGCCCCCAGCACAGCTTTCTCGGCCCCGGCCTCGTCGATGTGGATGCTGGCGACCCACGACAACGGGATCGGCCCCCCCAGCTTCACGAGGGAGCGCGGCCCGTCCGCCACGGGCACGACCTGGGGAGCCGGGGCGTCCACAGCCAGGACGACCCGCAGCCGAGGAGCCTGCGGGTCCTCGGCGAGCAGCCGGAGCGAGGAGTGCGCCGCCTGGGTCAGGGCGACGAACTCCAGTTCTTCCAGGTCGCCCTCGGTGTACCACTCGCGCAGGGCGCCGGTGACACAGTGAGCCCGGTGCGGGCCGGCGTCCAGCCCTCGGGCCTGACTCACCGCCCTCAGCAGGGGCAGGGTGACGGGCAGGTACGTCCGCACCAGGTCTTGCTGAGACATTGCAGTTCTCCTGTTCGTGGTCCTGCGCTGCTTCGAAAGTCCTGCGCTGCTGGGGAAATCCTGCGCTGCGGGCCGGAGGGGCCCGGCCGTCGCCCGGCCGGTCAGCCGGAGGCCTCCTTGAGTTCGCCCAGGGATTCCCGGACGCACGCCGCGAGCATCCCCAGATCGGGCAGGGCCTGTCTGTCGGCGTTCAGGCCGTAGTACACGCCGCCGTCGTACGAGGTCAGGCCGATCGCCAGAGCCTGGCTGCGGGCCAGGGGGATGACCGGGTAGGAGGCCAGCATGCGGTCCCCCGTGAGGTACAGGGGTTCGGAGGGGCCGGGCACGTTCGTCACCACCACATTGAACAGATGGCGGGAGAACCCGCTGGCCATCCTCGCCCCCAGGGAGTGCAGGGTCGCCGGTGCGAAACCCGCCATGCCCGCGATCGCGGGGGCGTCCACCGCGTGCCCGGCCTCACGGTGGCTGCGGGTCTGCCAGGCCACGTGGTGCAGCCGCATGAGCGGGCTCGGTTCCCCGGTGGGCAGGTCGATGAGCAGGCAGGCCGCTCGGCCGCCCGTCAGACGGGAACCCGTGGGACGGGTCTGGGGCACGTTCACCGGGACCAGCGCCCGGACCACGCTCGAGGGGTGGAGCGGTTCACCCCTGGCCAGCAGCCAGGAACGCAGTGCCCCGGCGAGCACGGCGAGCATGACGTCGTCGACGCCTGCCGACAGATCTCCCCGGGGATCGTCGGGTCCGCCCCGTTCCCGGGCCGAGGAACCGGGCGGGACCTTCTGAGAACGCACGTCCCGGTAACGGTTGTGGATCCACCGGTGGTCCTCCAGACCGGTGTCCACCATCGCGAAACGGCGGGACGACGTGATCTCACGGTTCAGGGGACTGCGGGGAGGCGGACTCGTGGCGGAACGGGCGGCCAGGGCCAGCCCGCCCAGGGCCTCGGCCAGTTTTCCCGTGGTCACCCTCACGTCCCCGGCCCCGGCCCGGAGGGTCTCCAGAACCTGTCTGGGCCGGCGGATCGAATCGGTGACGGCGGACACCAGCAGCTCGAGCGCTGTCGGCTCCGGGGCGGGACGCCAGATCTGCGATGGCGGCCGACGGTTGCGATGGTTCTCCTCGTCGAGCACGACCTGTCCCAGATCCACGGCCCGCACCCCGTCCACCATCGCCTGGTGGACCTTGGTGATCACGGCGAAGCGGTCGTCCCGGAGGCCGTCGACGACGGCCAGCTCCCACAGCGGGCGGTCCCGGTCCAGGCGGCGGGCCTGCATGCGTGCGACGAGCTCCTCCAACTGGGTCATTGTCCCGGGCCGCGGCAGGGACATGCTGCGAACGTGCTCCGTGATGTCGAACCGCTCGTGATCGACCCACACGGGGTTCGCCAGCCGCCCCGGCACGGGCCGCAACCGCTGCCGGTAGCGCGGGACGAGCGCGATCCTGGTCTCGACGTGACGCAGCAGCCGCGGGAAGTCCAGGCCGTCCTCGGGCTGCTGGAACAGCATGACCGAACCCACGTGCATCGCGGTCGTGGGCTCCTCCAGGTACAGGAAGGAGACGTCCAGTGAGGAAAGCCGCTCGGGCATGCATCGCCTCCGGTTCGACGCCGGGATGTGGATCCCGATCCTGCCACCGTCCGCCCGGGCCGTCGCCCGCGACGACCCGACGCGGCCGGGACGACTGAACGGACGGCACCGGTCAGGCCCGCGGGAAGGGCGGGACGGACCGGGAAGGCGGAGCGGGGCGGGAAGCAGATTGTGGGGATCGGGTGCTCAGACCAAGGAACGTCCGAACAGGGCTTCGAGTTCTTCCCTGGTTCCGTCGACATCCCGGTGGAGGACCCCGACCATCCCGGCAGCGACAGCCCCACGAATGTTGGCCGGCAGGTCGTCGACCATGACGCAGGCCGACGGGGGCAGCCCGAGGCGCTCCGCCGTGTGCAGGTAGATCCGGCGTTCGGGTTTGCGCATCCCCACCCGACCCGAGATGACGACGGCGTCGAACAGTCCGACCCAGAGGTGCTCGGGGTAGTGCTCCCCCCAGGAATTGGACAGAAGAGCGGTGCGGAGACCCTTGCGCCGGGCCCGGGCCACCAGCCCGACCATGCTGTCGTGCAGATCGGCGAGGTCGTGCAGGATCCGATCGAGCAGGCCCTCCGCACGGACCGGGGACCCCGACTCCGCCAACGCCTTCGCCAACTCACATTCGAAATCTTCGGTCCCGATCTCCCCGCGCTCCAGACGATGGACCGGGGAGGACTCGACGTCGAAGGACAAGGACGCGATGACGGAGGCGAAATGTCGCAGGTCCACCCCGTCGCGGTGCGCCCACTGCGACATCGCGCGATCGAGGGGCATGGTCAGCACACCGCCCCAATCGAGGATCAGACCCCGGAACTGTGTCGGTGAAGCCTCCATATCGATCATCGTGGCACACTGCACGGCCCAGGGGCGAACAAGTTCGTCGTCCCGGGACCCTCGGCGACCCCCGGCAGGCCACGTGGTCAGCGGGCAGGCCACGTCGTCAACTCCGGCGGGGGCGTCCGGGACCTGCGAGCGGGCACGGCCTCCGCCGCGGCCCGCACCCGGGAAACGTTCACCGGACCAGGAGCTCCGAAACAGACCCCAGGCGCACGAGGAACTCGTGCCGCGACCTGCCCGCCCCCGCCCAACGGCGGCGCCGACCCCGAGAGCGCACCGGGAGGGGCCTGGTCGGGTGCCGGGAAGGCGCGCCGACCTCACGATCCGCGGGAGTGCCACTGCTCAGGCAGCCTGCCAGGGACTGCACCGCCCGTCGGGCGGGCGAGTCGGTGGCCACCCGGGTCAGGGGCAGTCCCCGCAGGAGGGCCCGGTCGTGCGCGGCCGGGTCGTCGGGAACGAGAACGGGGTCGTGGACTCCCGCGAACTGTCGCAGGGCCTGAGTCACCCTGCGCTCGGGGGAGGAACCCACAGCGCCCGGACGGACCCGGTTGACGACCACCCGGACGCGCCGGTCCACAGGCAGCAGCGCCTGCAGCTCTGACAGGCCCCGGACGAGCCGGTGCAGGCCGACGGGGTTGGCCTGTCCCACGGCGAGGACGAGGTCGGCCTCCCGCAGCGGCGAGAGGGTCGCGTCCCCCCGGCGCGAGGCGACCGTCGCGTCGCTTCCGCCCTCGCGCGGGTCGAGCAGGAAACCGCAGTCCACCACGGTCCAGGCCGCGAACCGACGGGTCAGGTCCCACAGGGCACCCAGTCCGGTCGGGGTCAGGGCCGACCGCTGGGAGGGGCGGGGGAGGCCCGGGAGCACCCGCAGACCGGGCAGGACCTCCTGGGTGAGGTCGCGCAGCCCCGCCGCGTCCAGGGTTCCCCGGTCGAGTTCCTGGACGGCGGTGCCCAGGCCCGTGGTGCCGTCGACCAGGGACAGGCTCTGGGCGATGCTGGCGCCGTAGGTGTCGGCGTCCACGAGCAGGGTCCGGTGTCCCAACTGGGCGAGTTCCGCGGCGAGGCCGATGGCCAGACTGGTGCGGCCCGGCGCGCCGGTGGGGCCCCACACGGCCACGAGCCGACCGCCGTCCCGGCGGCAGATGCCCTGGCGGGGAAGGGTCTCCTCCCGGCGCTCGCAGGCTGTTGTCCCTGCGGGCCGGGCCGTCTGCTTTTCCTCCCGAACATCCGGATGTTCGATCGTGGCTCTCACAAGCATCGTGGCTCTCACAAGCACCGTCTGCTCCCCCCGGGACCGTCCCCCCGGACGGTCCCCTCGGCTGCTCGCCATCCTCGCAGAGAATCATCCCGTTCCAGACACGAATGAGCACTTCGGACAAATGATCCGCCACTCACCCGACCGGATGGTCAGATTCGACACACCGGGTGACTGTTGGTCGGATTTGCGTGACGAGGTGGTGCGGACGAGGTGGTGCGTTCGACACGTTCCCACGTTCCGGGAACCCCCCGGTCCGGGCCGTGTCCACACCACTTCCCGAAGGTCGCAGGCCCCGGAGGTCCCGTGGTAGACATTCCGGCATATTCCACCGCGTGAACGGTGATTCAGGTACCTGCTGACGTAACGGGGGTTGCCATGGCAGCAGGAAACCGGCATCTGCAGGGAAGAGGGCTCGGGGGGCCTCTCCCGTCGGACTGGTCCGGGCCCACGGCAGTGCACTCGCACGGTCACTGGAACGGGGCACCTCCCCGACCGGTGGGCGAGGCCCACGGGAACGCCCCGCTGTCCGCTCCCCCGCGGTGAGGGCTCTGGTGCCCGCCGCCCAGGGAGAGAAGGCGAAGGAGGGGGAGGAGGCGAAGCGGCCCGGGAAAAACCTGAGAACCCGCGGGAGAGGCCCGAGAGAGCGGGGTCGACGTCATCGACTCGCGCCGCTGCGGACCGGACCGATCCCCTTGGTCGCCCCGCTGCCGGCCCTGCGGATCCTGACCGACTCCGCCCCACCGACGTCGACGGCGGCCCGGTACTGCCGGGGGCAGAACTCGGCGGTCCAGGAGGCCCTGCCCCTGGCGATGCCGATGGGGCACCACAGACCCCGATCGCAGCGGCCGTACCCCGGCCACGCCCTCCGCTGGGATCGTTCGGGGGACTGCGCGCCATCGTGCAGACCCCCCGGCAGTTCACCGACGAGATGGTCCGGGTCCCGTTCGCGGGGCCGGGTCCAGGGGCCGGCGGCCTCGGAGGGGGAGGACTGGACGGACGGCCCGCCGAAGTCCTGGGAGATCCTCCAGGGTCCGGGGAACGGACGGGACCTGCCAGAACCCCAGCGGTGGGCCGCCCACCTCACCCAGGCCGCGCTCGAGGTCGCCGAGGGGGTCCGGCCGCCGGGCCAGTTGGCCCCCTGGGCCACGGAGGAGGTCCGCACCGCGCTCGCGCAGATGGGCGAGCAGCGGGCCGCCCCCGGTCTGCGACGGGCCCGGCGGATCACGGTGAGGTCGGTGCGGGTCACCCACCCCGCGCAGGACGTCGCCGAGGCCTGTGCCCTGGTGACGGACGGTCAGAACCTGAGGGCCGTCGCCCTCCGGTTGGAGAAGGGCGACGGCCGATGGCGAATCACGGCGATGGAGATCGGGTGAGCGGTGTCACTTCTTCTTGCGGCGGGAGGCGCGGCGCTCGGCCCGGTTGCTGGGCGACACAGAGGCGTTCGCCCCGCGGCCGGTGCCCGCTGCGGACCCGGTCTCCTCGGAGTCCGAGCGGGTCTCGGCCGCGCTGGTTCCGTCCTCGCTGGGAGCGCTGTACTGCAGATTCGCCGGACGGCTCGGCTCGACCAGGCCCTTGGCGACCAGGACGGGCTGGGCCTGGGGGGCATCCTGCTCCGGCTGAGGGTTCACCTGCACCTCGACATGGAACAGGTATCCGACCGATTCCTCCTTGATGGCCTCGGTCATGGCCTGGAAGAGCTGGTAGCCCTCGCGCTGGTACTCGACCAGGGGGTCGCGCTGGGCCATGGCCCTCAGACCGATGCCCTCCTGGAGGTAGTCCATCTCGTACAGGTGCTCACGCCATTTGCGGTCCAGGACCGACAGCACCACGCGCCGTTCCAGTTCCCGCATGGTCTCGGCCCCCAGCTCCTCCTCGCGTCGCGCGTAGGCCAGCAGGGCGTCGGAGGTGAGTTCGTCGATGAGCATCTGCTGGGTGAGACCGGACGGGCCCCCCGCGGCCTCGATCACTTCGTCGACGGTGATGCTGACCGGGTAGAGGGTCTTGACGGCGGACCACAGCTGTTCGAGGTCCCAGTCCTCGACGTACCCCTCGACGGTCGCGGCCAGGACATAGGTCTTGACGATGTCCTCCACGAAGTGCAGGAGCTGCTCGTGCAGGTCGGCTCCTTCGAGCACCTTGCGGCGCTCGTCGTAGATGACCTCGCGCTGCCGGCTCAGGACGTCGTCGTACTTGAGGACGTTCTTGCGGATCTCGAAGTTCCTGCCCTCGACCTGGCTCTGGGCATTGGCGATGGCCTTGGTGACCATGCGGTGTTCGATGGGCACATCGTCGGGAACCTTGGCCGCGGTGAGGAACGACTCGACGATCCCGGAGTTGAACAGGCGCATGAGGTCGTCGGTCAGGGACAGGTAGAACCGGCTCTCCCCCGGGTCGCCCTGACGGCCGGACCGGCCCCGCAGCTGGTTGTCGATGCGGCGGGACTCGTGCCGCTCCGTGCCAAGGACGTACAGCCCGCCCAGGCCGACGACCTCGTCGTGTTCCGCGGCGACGTTCTCCTGCATCCCCTTGAGGACGTCCGGCCAGGCGGCCTCGTACTCCTCCGGGGTCTCGACGGGGTCCAGGCCCCGGCCCTTCAGCTCCGCCACGGCCATGAACTCGGCGTTGCCCCCGAGCATGATGTCGGTGCCTCGGCCGGCCATGTTCGTCGCCACCGTGATCGCGTGCTTGCGACCGGCCTGCGCGATGATCGAGGCTTCCCTCGCGTGCTGCTTGGCGTTGAGGACCTCGTGGCGGATCCCCCTCTTGCTGAGCAGCCCCGAGAGGTACTCGCTCTTCTCGACGCTGGTCGTGCCGACGAGGACCGGCTGGCCCGTCGTGTTCTTCTCGGCGATGTCCTCGGCGACGGCCTCGAACTTCGCGACCTCGTTCTTGTAGATCAGGTCCTGCTGGTCCTTGCGGACCATCGGCTGGTTCGTGGGGATCGTGACGACGCCGAGCTTGTAGATCGACATCAGTTCCGCGGCCTCGGTCTGGGCGGTGCCGGTCATCCCGGAGAGCTTGTCGTACATGCGGAAGTAGTTCTGGAGGGTGATCGTGGCGAGGGTCTGGTTCTCGCTCTGGATCTGCACGCCCTCCTTGGCCTCGATGGCCTGGTGCATCCCCTCGTTGTACCGACGTCCGGCGAGCAGGCGACCGGTGTGCTCGTCGACGATGAGCACCTCGCCGTCCATGATGACGTAGTCCTTGTCGAGCTTGAACAGTTCCTTGGCCTTGACGGCGTTGTTGAGGAACCCGACGAGCGGGGTGTTCACGCTCTCGTAGAGGTTGTCGATGCCGAGGTGGTCCTCGACCTTCTCGATCCCGGACTCCAGTACGCCGATGGTCCGCTTCTTCTCGTCGACCTCGTAGTCGACGTCGCGATGGAGCAGCCGGGCGATGCGGGAGAACTCGGTGTACCACTTCGTGGGCTGGTCGGAGGGCCCGGAGATGATGAGCGGCGTCCTGGCCTCGTCGATGAGGATCGAGTCGACCTCGTCGACGATCGCGAAGAAGTGGCCGCGCTGGACCAGGTCGGCCGAGTCCCACGCCATGTTGTCGCGCAGGTAGTCGAACCCGAACTCGTTGTTGGTGCCGTAGGTGATGTCGGCCGCGTACTGCTTGCGCCGCTCGTCGGGACGCATCTGGGACATGATGCAGCCGACGGACAGACCCAGGAACCGGTGCACGCGCCCCATGAGTTCGGACTGGTAGGAAGCCAGGTAGTCGTTCACTGTGATGATGTGGACGCCCTTGCCCGCGATCGCGTTCAGATACGCGGGAGCCGTGGCGACGAGCGTCTTGCCCTCACCGGTCTTCATCTCGGCGATGTTGCCCAGGTGCAGAGCCGCGCCGCCCGTGAGCTGCACATCGAAATGACGCTGGCCCAAAGTGCGCCGCGCGGCCTCCCTCACCACGGCGAACGCCTCGGGGAGCATGTCGTCCAGGGACTCGCCGTCGGCGTACCGGGAACGGAAGCGGTCGGTCTCCTCGCGCAGTTCGGCGTCCGAGAGCCGGGCGAAGTCCTCCTCGAGCGCGTTCACCTGCATCGCCATGCTCTGGAGTTTCTTGAGGGTGCGCCCTTCACCCGCGCGCAACAACCTCTCGACGATCTTCACCACGAGGTGTCTCCCAGCACTCGAACAACTCCGACACTGCCTATTCGCCACGTGCTTCGTCTGCGCCACGTGCTTTCCACCGGTGGGCCGCCCGGTGCCCCGAGGAACCACCCGGGGGTGATTCGACGGGCCGCGCTGTCCCGCTGACGGCGTCACCCGGCGGGGCGGAGCACCACCGGGGTGACCCGTCCGACGGAAGCAACGCCGAAGGTGCCCGTCCCATCGTAGACAGACAGGGCCCGGGGATCAGAATCCCAGGGGACTTCAGCCGCCCTCGACCGGCGGAAATCCCCCGGGCGCGGACAGGACCCGATCGGCGGGAACCGGTGTTGTCCTGCTGCTGTTCGCCCGACGCCGCCAAAGCCCTTTGCCACAGCGGCCCCGGCCCGTCAGGCTCGGTGCATGAAGATCCCACCGCAGGCCCCGTGTCTGAGCGACGGGACGGTGGCTCTGCGCCCCCACCGCCCCGCGGACCTCGATGACCTGATCGCCCTGTCCCTGGAGTGCCGGTGGCCCGACGGCGTTCTGCCCACCACGGGCCGGGAGGGGCTGCTCTGGTTGGAGGAAGGTCCGAGGGGACCCGGGACCGTCGAGGTCCGGTGGGCCCTGGAACGGGCCGGACGCCATCTGGGCGTGCTGTTCCTGCGCCCGGACGGCGCCGGGGCCGCCGACGTGCGGTGCGCGCTCGCGCCGTCGGCCCGGGGCTCCGGCACGATGAGCCGGGCCCTGAGGCTCGCGCTCCCCTGGGCCTTCTCGTCCTTGGACCTGCAGGTCGTGCACGCGCGCGCCGCCGTGGGCGACTGGGACGCCTTCCGCCTCGGCTGGGCGATCGGTCTCCGGCTCGAGGGGACCGTCCGGGGGCTGCTGCCCGGTCCCGAGGGACGCCGGGACGCCTGGATCGGCTCGCTGCGTCGCGGGGATCCCCTGACCCCGAGCGGGGTGTGGTTGCAGCCCCCGCTCCTGGGAGATCACCAGGTGCTCCTGCGGCCGCACGGGGTGCAGGACGCCGAGCGGATCGCGCAGGCCTGCAACGACACGCAGACCCAGCACTGGCTGCCCCTCCTGCCGGCCCCGTACACCGAGCAGAACTCCCTGGCGCATCTGACCGAGATCCAGACCCATCACGCGACCGGCCAGTGCCTGTACTGGGCCATTTCCGATCCGGCGACCAACCTGATCACCGGTGAGATCGGACTGTTCGGAATGAACACCTCCTGCCTGCGCAAGGCCGAGGTGGGGTACTGGTGTCATCCCGCAGAACGCGGCCGTGGTCTGACCACCCGGGCGGTCCGGGCCGTGGCCCGCTACGCCCTGCTGCCCCGCGACGTCGGGGGCCTGGACCTCGGACGGCTGGTCATCCAGGTCTGCCGGGAGAACCGTGCCTCCCGCGCCGTGGCGAGCGGCGCAGGCTTCCGCCAGACGGGGGTCGAGCGGGGCGCGCAGATCCTGCGGGACGGGAGTCTGCAGGACATCATCCGGTACGACCTGCTCTCGCAGGAGTTGCCCGAGGCCCGGGACGACGTGCGCCCCTGCCCTTTCAGGCTCCCCCCGGACGGACCGACCGGACGGACCGACCCCGGCGGACCACGATGACCCCGTGCCGACGGACGCGCCAGCCCGTTTTCGATCTGCCGGCCGGGTTGCGTCTGCGCCGCTGGAGCCAGGACGACGCCCCGATGCTGCTGATCGCGATGAGGGACCCCCTCATCCGCCACTACTCCGGTTTCCTCGTCGAGGACCGTTCCCCGGCCCTGGCGCGGCTCCAGCACTACACGGATTCCTGGAACCACGGGGAGGGCGCGGCCTGGGCCCTCTGCGACGCCGGTGACCAGCTCGTCGGATCCGTCCGGTTCGCTCTCACCGACGGCGACCTGGGTACCGGAGCGGTCGGGTACTGGCTGACCGCTCAGGTCCGCGGACGGGGGGCGGCAACGACGGCGGTCGGGCTCGGGACCACGACCGTGCTGCGGCAGCTGGGCTGGCACCGGATCGAGCTGCGCCACGCCGTGGAGAACGAGCGGTCCTGTCGGGTGGCCCGCCGCTGCGGGTACCGGTTCGAGGGAGTCCTGCGCGCAGGGATGCGGTACCCCGACGACGGCCGGTGGTCCGACGAACACCTGCATGCCCGTCTGGCCGGGGACGAAGGGCCGAGGGACCCCGGTCGTTGAGGGGCTTCTCGGCCGGCCCCGGGTGGGCCGGGTAAGCCGGGTGGCCGGGTGGTCGGGGTGGGCCCGGTAAGCCGCGTGGTCCGTGTGGTCGGGGTGGGCCGGGTGGTCCGCGTGGTCGTCGACGGGCTCAGCGTTCCCCCGTGGCTGCCGACGGGGCGCGGGACAGGGCGCGGGACAGGGCCGGGGCCAGGTCGCCCAACGGCTCCACGGTGATCCGGTCCAGGTCGAGCCACCGTGCCATCAGCGTCAGCTCCCGCGCGAGGTCCTCGGCGACCTCCTCCGGGGCGGGGGTCCCCCGGGTACCCGGTCCCGGCCGTGTTCCCGGCCGACCGGGGTCGGGCATCTCGGCCCACGCGGCCCGCACCAGCAGGGCCGGGGGCGAACTCCCGCGGTCGGCCTTCAGGTCCACGCGCGCCACGAGACGGTCCCCGCGCAGGAACGGCAGGACGTAGTAGCCGTGGACCCGTCGGGGGGCCGGGGTGTAGACCTCCAGGCGGTAGCGGAAACCGAAGAGGTCCTCCGTCCTGCGCCGGTTCCAGATCAGGGAGTCGAACGGGCTGAGCAGTGCCCGGGCCTCGACCCGACGCGGGTGGCGGGCCCCGGCGTGCAGGTACAGGGGCCGGGGCAGGCCCTGGACCCGCACGGGAACCAGTTCGCCGGCGTCGACGAGATCCGAGAGAGGTCCGCGGACCTGGTCGGTTCGCAGCCGGAAGTAGTCCCGCAGGGAGGGCTCGTCGGCGACCCCCAGGGCCCGGGAGGCGATGCGCAGCAGTTCACGGACGGCGTCGGCGGGTTCGAGGGTCGGGGCGGAGCTGGCCTCGGGGGGCAGCACGCGTTCCACCAGGTCGTACTTCCGCTCGAACTGAGGCGTGCGCCCGGCGCTGGTGAGCTCCCCCGCCCAGAACAGGTACTCGACGGCCTTCTTGGTCAGGGACCAGTTCCACCATCCGGTACTTTTCGCGGTCCTTCCGCCGAGCAGTTCCCGTTCCAGACCGACCGCGGTGAGGGGGCCTCGACGACTCACGAGATCGCGGATCCCGTCCAACAGCTCGGGGTGTTCCCTGGCAGCCCCTGCCATCTTTCCCCAGGCCTCCTGCCGGGCGGCCGCCATCCGAAAACGCAGGAGACGGTGGGTGCTCGGGGGGACGAAGGACGCCTCGTGGGCCCAGTACTCCACCAACCGGCGCGGGGACCTCGCCGAGGCCCGATCGAGGCCCTCCCGGGGGTAGGCCCCCAGGCGGCTGAAGAAGGGCAGGTAGTGACTGCGGGAAAGAACGTTGACCGAATCGATCTGTACGACACCCAGGGTGTCGATGACCCGCTGCAGGTGCCGGGCGGTGATGCGCCCGTCGGGACGGCCGACGGCGAACCCCTGGGCCGCCAAAGCGATCCGGCGGGCCGCAGCCGCGCTCAGGACCTCGTGCTTTCGGCCCGTTCGGTCGGCTCGATCTGTTCGGCCCGTTCGGTCTGTTCGGCCAGTTCGGTCGGGACGGGGCTCGGGCAGAACTTGCCCCTGGGGAGTCTCGGGCTCCGGGGACTCGAGCTCCGGGGACTCGGGCTCGGGGGGCGGGCCGGGATCCACGTGAACCGTCGACCCACGATCCGTCGGGGACGCCGAGCTGTCGTCCGTTCGAAGCATCCGCCCATGGTGCCCGGGGACACCGACAGGTTCGGCAGTCCCG
>JAUPKJ010000012.1 GCA_030837505.1 Actinomycetota bacterium | reverse complement strand
CCGCGAACGGATCCTGCTCACCGGCGACCTGCCCAGCCCCGCCGACCCCCCCCCCCGCTGCCGCGTCCACACCCCCTGCCCCTTCCGCCACGACACCCGCTGCCACGACGAGGTCCCGGCCCTGCGCGAGATCCTGCCCGGCCACCACGTGGCCTGCCACTGGGCCCAGGAACCCCCGGCGACCCCTCCGACAGTGGCCGGCAACGCCCGGCGCCCGGTGACCGCCCAGGGGTGACCGGCGTCCGGACGGCACACGGACACTGCTCCGGGACCCACCGCGAACGACCGGACGGCCGGTCCCGCGCCGAAGCGCGGAGCCGGCCGTCCCACCCCACGATCATTCCGTACTGATCGCCTTGAGCACGTCCAACCGAACCGCCCGGACCGTGGGGAACACCGCTGCCAGAACCCCCACCACCCCCGAGAAGCCCACCAGGACCCCGATCGTCATCCACGGGATCGACAGGATGTCCAACCCCTCCGAGACCAGAGCCTGCTGCACCGCGATCCCCAGCCCCAGACCGACCAGGGACCCCAGCACCGCCCCGAACACGGCCGTGGCGACCGCCTCGATCGTCACGACCCGGGACAACTGCCACCGCCCCAGCCCCACGGCCCGCAGCAACCCGATCTCCCGGGTCCGCTCGAACACCGACAGCGCCAGAGTGTTGAAAATCCCCAGCACCGCGATGACCACGCTCAGGAACAACAACGCATACAAGGTCAGCAACAACTGATCGACATCGTCGGCCATGCTCTGCGTGTACTCCTGCGAATCCTGCACCGACACCACGATGTACTGCTTGACCAGCCCCTTCAGCTCCGACCGCACCTTCTCCAGATCAGCGCCCGCCGACGCCTTCACGAAGATGTAGAAATCGCCCTGCTCCCCCAGCGGAACGCCCTTCTCGTACAACGGCCGCGGAACCAAGAGACTCTGCCCGAGCACCTGACTGTCCTCGAACACGCCCCCCACGGTCAGCCGGTGCCCCCGAGAACTCCCCACCGCCGCCTCGAAGGTCGACCCGACCGTCCAGGAATGCGCCTTCGCCATCTCCTCGGGAACCAGGACCTGCCCACGTTCCAACGCCGACAACTCACCGGAGACCATCGGCAACCGGATGCTCTCGCCCAACGCCCGGCTGTCCCCGGTCAGACCCGTGGCCCATTCACCCTGGAAAGCAAGGGGCACCTGCCCCATCGCCACCACGGACCCGACCCCGTCCAGCTTCTCGGCCCGAGAAGCAACCGACGGCGCGATCGGCTCGTTCCCGGCACTCAACACGAAGTCCGACGTCAACTCGTCCTCCACGATGTCGGCCACGCTGGCCTTCATCGACTCCGCGATGACCCCCACCCCCGCGATCAACGCCAACCCGATCATCAAAGCGCTCGCGGTCGAAGCCGTGCGCCGCGGATTGCGCAGCGCATTCTGCCGGGCCAGCCGTCCCACGACCCCCGAGAAAACCACGAAGGGCCAACAGACCACGTGGATCACCGGTCGCGCCGACAACGGCGCGGCGAGCAGCGACCCGCTCACCACCGCCAGGGCGTACACCCCGATCAAGGACCAGGCGGGAGAGGACGCCGTGACCTCCCCGGCCAGGGCAGCACTACCCAGGACCGACAGAACGATCCCGATCGTCCCCCGGATCCGCGCCCCCTTCGGCGTCATCACGATGTCGTCCCGCAACGCGTCGACCGGCGAGATCCGCGAGGCCCGCAACGCCGGCACCAACGCCGACATCATGGTCACCACGATCCCCACCAGAAGACTGATCGCCACGGTACGGCCCTGCAAAGGCGTCCCCGTCCCGACCGGCGACCCCGACTGATCCGCCAGGAACGCCAACGCCCCCGAGGCGATCCCCAGCCCCACGAGAACACCGAGGCCCGCCCCGACGGCCCCGATCACCAGAGCCTCACCGAGCACCACCCGCAGAACCTGCCCCCGGGAAGCCCCCACGGCCCGCAACAGAGCCAGTTCCCTGACCCTGCGCGCCACGAGCATCGAGAACGTGTTCGCGATGAGGAACGACCCCACGAACAACCCGATCGCCGCGAACACCAGCAGGAACGTGGAGACGTACCCCAACTTGGAGTCCATGTCCTCCTCGGCCTCCTGCTGCAACTGCGCCGACGTCAGGACCTCGGCCTCCGCCGGCAGGACCTGCGCCACCCGGTCACGCAACTGCTCGGGACTGGTCCCAGCCTTCCCCCGCAGCGAGAATCCCTGCACCGTCCCGTCAGGCGAAAAAGCCTTCTGAGCCGTCGGTCCGTCGAACAGCACCAGCGTCGCCCCCGCCAGAGCCGCGTCGAAATCCATCTCCCCCACGATCTTCGCCTTCCGCGGCTCCCCCTGCACCAGAACCTGCGCGGTGTCACCCACGGCCAGCCCGGACCGCTTCAGGGTGGACTTCTCCACCACGATCTCCCCGGGCCCCTGCGGACCTCGTCCCCGGACCATCGTCAAGGCGATGTCGTCCGGCCAGTACGCCAGGCCGATCGTGGGCGCCATGCTGTTACGGACCGCAGTGCCCTCCCGGTCCACCAACACCGCACTGCCCTGGTACCCCGGGTAGACCTGCCCGACCTCCTCGATCCCCCGCAGGTCCTTCTCCAAGGACAACGGCAGGTTCTCCCGAGGCACATCGTCCTCGACCTTCACGGCCCGCACCGAGGCATCCACGCCCTTGACGCCGCTGTCGACGATCCCGTCGAAAGTCGCCTTGATGCTGTCGGTCAGCACGTACGTACCGGCGACGAGCGAAACGCCCAGCGACACGGCCACAGCCGTCAGAACGAAACGCAGGAGGTGCCCCCGGACCCCCTTGAGAGTTATTCGCAGCACGTCAGCCTCGCCGCCCCGCCATCTCGAAACCCTTCATCCGCTCCAGGACCTTCTCGGCACTGGGATCGACCATCTCGTCGACGATCCGGCCGTCAGCCAGGAACAGGACCCGGTCCGCGAACGCCGCCGACCCCGGATCATGCGTGACCATGACGATGCTCTGACCGAAATCGTCCACCGAACGCCGCAGGAACCCCAGGATCTCCGCACTGGACCGCGAATCCAGGTTCCCCGTCGGCTCATCGGCGAACACGATCGCCGGCCTGCTCACCAACGCCCGAGCGCACGCCACCCGCTGCTGCTGCCCCCCGGACAACTCGCTGGGCCGGTGCGACAGACGATCAGCCATGCCCAACGTCTCGATCACCAGATCGAACCACTCCGGATCGACCTTCGCCCCCGCAATGTCCAACGGCAACGTGATGTTCTCCCGAGCAGAGAGAGTCGGCACCAGGTTGAACGCCTGGAACACGAAACCCAACCGCTCACGACGCAATCTCGTCAACGCCCGGTCCTTCAACTGGGCGATCGACTGCCCATCGATGATCACCTGCCCGGACGTCGGCCGGTCCAACGCCGCCATGCAATGCATGAGGGTGGACTTGCCCGAACCGGACGGACCCATGATCGCTGTCAGACGCCCCCGCTCGAAATCGACACTCACCGAGTCCAAAGCGGTGACCGCAGCCGGCCCGCTCCCATAGACCTTGCTCAGGCCCACCGCGCTCGCGACTGCTTCTGCACCGCTGCTTCCGGAACTACCGGACACCGGACAACTCCTCATTGTCTTGAATTTCCCTGTTTTCTGATCGAGTGCTCCGGGCCGGACCGGGACGAACCGGTCCGGTGGGAGCACTGCACCGAACTGTCCCCGTGAGACACTGCCCGGTTCCGGGGACGGCGGTCCCCGCTGAGGCGTGGAAGCACATCGGTGTGCCGGGATTCCCCCTACGGTCGGTCTTCCGACGACCCGTGTGGCCCCTCCCGGTCCAGTCCACACCAGGAGGGCCCGGCGAGCACTGGAGCTAGCTGCACATCCTGACGGAGGCTGTCCCGAGCACGCCTCCCCCCGGAGGAGGAAATCGGTGCCCTGTTTCGTACCCCCCGGTGGGCTCCCGGGGGCATCGTGTCAGATCTGCGGGGTCCCCTCCTGGGCAGCACTGTCGGCCCCAGCACTGTCGGCCCCTGTGCCGTCGGGGTCTGTGCCGTCGGGGTCCGCTCCCGCCGGCGGTGCCGGGTCGGCGTTCGGTGCCTGGTCGGGGGAGGGCTGCGGGTCGGGCAGCGGGGGAGGGGTGCCTCCCCAGGCCGGGCACAGCCCCCGGTGGTCGCACCAGTCGCACAGGCGACTGGGGGAGGGGCGCCAGTCGCCCTCCTGCCGGGCCCGCTCCATGGCCGCCCACAACGCTCTGATCTTGCGTTCGGTCGCCAGCAGCTCGGCCTCCTGCGGCACGTACCGCAGGATCTGACCGTCCCCCAGGTAGACCAGCTGCAGCATCGCCGGAGGGGTCCCGCGCATCCTCCACAGCACCAGTGCGTAGAACTTCATCTGGAACAGGGCCTTGGCCTCCCCGGCCTGCCGGGGGGATTTGCCCGTCTTGTAGTCGACCACCCGGACACGGCCGTCGGGGGCGACGTCCACCCGGTCCACGTACCCGCGCAGGACGGGGCCGTCGTCCAGGGCGGTCTGCACGTACAGTTCCCGGTCCGCCGGTTCCAGCCGGGTGGGGTCCTCCAGCTCGAACCAGCGCAGCACCAGTTCCTCGATCCCCTCCAGCCACCGGGCCAGTTCCTCCTGGTCGCCGTCGAACAGCTCCTCGGCCTCCGGGCGTTCCCGACGGACCCGTTCCCATTGGGAGGGCAACAGCTCGCGAGCGGCCTGCGGGGTCCGGCGTTCCGCCGGCAGGTCGAACAGACGTTCCAGCACCGCGTGCACCACGGTGCCGCGGACCGCCGCCGGCCGGGGCGCCTCGGGGAGCTTGTCCAGGACCCGGAACCGGTACAGCAGCGGGCACTGCATGAAATCCGAGGCCCTCGACGGCGACAGCGCGCCCCCGGGCGGCGTGGGAAGCGAGCCGGACCGGCCCGGGGTCCGGACGGACAGGCCCGGGGTCCGGACCGACGGCTCCGAGGTCGATGTCATGCCCAGAACAGTAGAGCCAGGCGGTGACAGGCGGCCCCGGCCCGCGACACCGCCTACCATCCACGCATGAGTGCGCCCCGCGGGATCCGGGTCGGGACAGTTCTGGGAGCCCCGGTCCTGCTGCAACCGGCCTGGTTCCTCGTGGCCGCCGTCCTCGCGCTGACCTTCGGGCGCCTTGCCGCCGACTGGGTGCCCCGGACCGGCGCGCCCCTGCTCGTCACGGCCTCGCTGGTGTTCGCGGCCCTGCTGCTGGCGTCCGTGTTCCTGCACGAGCTCGCCCACGCCCTGACCGCTCGGGCCACGGGAACGCCCGTCAGCCACATAGTGCTCGACCTGTGGGGGGGACACACCGCCTTCGGCGCCCAGATCACCTCGCCCGGCCGGTCGATCGCCATCGCCCTGGCCGGTCCCTCGACCAACGCCCTGCTGGCCCTGCTGACCTGGCTCGTGTACGTCCTCACGGATCCCGCCGGGCTCACGGCCCTGATCCTGCTGGCCCTGGCCACGGCCAACGCCTTCGTCGCCGCCTTCAACGTCCTGCCGGGGCTTCCCCTGGACGGCGGCCGCGTGGTGGAGGGGATCGTCTGGAGGATCACCGGTGACCGTTGGCTCGGCACGACCGCCGCGGGGTGGACCGGCCGGGTCGTGGCCCTGGCCGTCGCGGGAACGGCCCTGCGGGCGCTGCTCACCGAGGGCACGGCGGGCAGCGGGGGAGCCGTGTGGTCCGTGCTGCTGGCCGTCCTGCTCTGGCAGGGCGCCGGGCAGTCCCTGGCCCTGGCCCGCTGGCACCGCGCCCTGCCACGGCTGCGCGCCGTGACCCTGATGCTGCCGGCCGTGGTCCTGCCCGCCGGGTCGACCGTCGCCGACGTCCTGGTCCGGGCCCGCCCCACGGACGTGCCCCGGCTGGTCCTGCTGACCCCCGACGGCCGACCCGGCGGGATCGTGGACCCGCAGGCCCTGCACACGGTGCCCGCCGACCGCGCCGGGCAGGTCCCGGCCACCGCCGTCGTGCGCCCCCTGCCCCCCGACGCGCGCCTGGCCCTGGACACCGCCGGGGACCATCTGCTGAACCTGCTGCAGACCACCGGTCACCGCGAGTACGCGGTCCTGGACCCCGACGGCGCCGTCGCCGGCGTCCTGACCCGCTCCGACGTCACCCGGGCCCTCAACACCTGAACCCGGCCCGCCGGCCCCTCTCGTCCCGCGGGCCGGCTCCGGGACCGGCCGACACGGCACTAGAATCCTGCCCCGTGCCACTGACCGGACCGGGCCCCGTCGT
>JAUPKJ010000108.1 GCA_030837505.1 Actinomycetota bacterium | reverse complement strand
GGATGAATCGCTGGAAGCCAGTCCTCAACGTTCTGGCCGTGTCGTTCCACGACCGCATGCCCGAAGCTGCTAATCTTTAACTAATCGCACCGCCAGTTACACCGTTACCGGAACAGTCTCCAGGTCTTTGCTGCTGGCCTGTTTTCGGGCAGGCTGAACTGCTCCGCGGGTTGTGGGGCGGCGCGGGGTGTGGGGTGGGTGTGCCCAGGTGGGCGGTGGGTCAGGTGGTGCCGGGGATTAGCGGGGTTCCGGCGGCGGCCTGGACCAGGGGGTGGAACATGTTGTGGCTGGCGCGGGTGACGGTGGCGGTGTACGAGCGGATCGCGGCGAAGTCCTCGGAGCCCTGCAGGGAGCGTAGGCATCCGGAGACCTTCACACGCAGTTTCGGCATGCGGATCGTCTGCTCGGCCGCGTTGTTCGAAAACGGGATCTGGGGGTCTTGGGTGTAGCGGAGGTAGTCGTCCCATCGGTTGATCATGCGGGTGAACAGGGCGTTGTACTTGCGTTCCAGTTTCGTGGCCCGCGTCGCGGTGGCGGTCTTGCCCAGCACCAGCGCCGACTTCAGGAGCCTCTTACGGTGGGCCAGCGCGTCGGGGTCGACGTCGACACCGGACACCGCTGCGGCCTCGACGAGCGTCTTGATGCCCAGCAGGGCGTCGGTGGACTGTTCGGCCAGGTCGGCGACCGTCGTGGGGGCGGTGTCCTGTACGTAGATCAGTTCTCGCAGGACGTGGGTGTTACGCAGGGCATGCGTGGCGTCGGTGTGGGTGTCGTATGGAGCCCATGCATCGTGTACCGCGACTCCCCTGAACCGCGGGAGGACCTTCGCGGCGTCCATGCCCTTCACCCCGCGCTTGGCGTGCACGCTCAGCAGGACGTCGGTGTCGGTGGACGTTGTAGTCACTCAGCCAACTACCCCTGACTGGTTACCGCTGTCTGCCTGCAATTCAATTCCCGATTGCTAGTCCGCACCCCGTAGAATCATGCATGATTCTACGGGGTGCGGAGCGGGACCGCTTGAGGCCGTCCACTGCAATCGCCTAGCCGGATGGAGGCGTGGGTCCGGATGAGGACACCTTTGATGTGGACCCACGCCAACCATCCTCTACATTGAGGTGTCCGTCGTTGTCAGGACTTCTTGAATCGGTTGTCGTTCAGGAGCTTCCAGGCCTTCTTTCCGGTGGCTGAGCTTTCCTTTTTGATCACACCAAGCTTGATGTCCAGGTACTCTCCAGGGAATTCCTGCCGGATCGATCCTTTGCGGCACCGCCCAATGAAGACTGTGGCGATCATGTCGAGATTGTCGTTTGCGGCGCAGCTGTCGGAAGCTACGACCGTCTCAGTTCCGGTTTCTGTCGCCAGGATGCTCGCCTGTGCGGGCGCTACTCCCCAGAACATGAGAGTGCCCAAAAGGGCCACCGTGGCAACACTGCTTCTGATTCGCATGTCAGACCTCCATCAGTGAAAGAATCCGGTCGTGCTGGAGCCTTGCCGTCAGATACCTCGGGTGAACACCGAATTCGTACTGTGTGATTTCGTTATGTTCCCCTGTTGTCGTCGACCTGCGGCTGAGCTTCGGGGTGTGCCCAGCATTCGTGTCTGCGGCGAAGCCGTAAAGCCCCTTGAACTCGTTACTTGACGTGGTGGTCATTGTGGGATAAAACCAACTGGAACAACTTGTCTGGGCTGCTTCGAAGAGGAATCGGACCGTTCCGGGGCCGGTGCCCTGGGTGAATGTCCTGAGACCGGGGGAGAGTCTTGCGCGGACAAGCGCTCTCGTCTACCGCCCGCCCCTGAGGGTCGGGATCTTTTTGGAAGGAAATCTGATGACCGATCCAGCCCGGCTGCCGGTGCTGACCTCCAAGGGCGCGCTGCGCGTCTTCATCGCCCTGTTGCTCAGCCGATCGTCGTCTGACCGACCGGGCTATCGGCCTTTGTGGCAGGAGGACATGGTCCTGATCCGGGCCACTTCGCTCCCGGAGGGGAAGGCCAGGGCGAAGGCCAGGGGCGAGCGTGCGCAGACGTCCTACGCCAACGAGTCCGGAGAGACGATCACCTGGACCTTCGATCGGGTCGTCGATATCGCAGAGGCGCTGGAAGACGACCTGTCCGGAGACGCCGATCTCTACTCTCGTGCCTTCCGCAACTATCAGGCGTACGCCGATTTCGAGCCGATGCTCAACGGAGAGCTGGAGTGAGACGGGCGAAGGCCATGCCGTAGCTGGCTCACGGAACGTCAGGGGCGGAGGCAGACACGAGCCGAAGACGGCATTGCGGAGACACTCCCTGGCTGGACGGTGGTCTACGCCCGGGTGTCGTCCGCCGACCAGCGACCGGACCTTGACCGGCAGGTGTCCCTGATGACCGCATGGGCCACCGGGCAGCTGTTTTGCTCCGGGGGCCACCAGCCGCGCAGGGTGGGCCTCAGCGACGCGGGGTGGAGCAGTTCGGTAGCTCGCTGGGCTCATAACCCAGAGGTCGCAGGTTCAAATCCTGCCCCCGCTACTAAAGAAGTGCAGGTCACTGGCCCGTCATCTTGATCGAGATGATGGGCCAGTGGTCTTTTGTTAGCCATTCGTTAATGGGACTGCGAGGCACGCAGGCTCATGAGGTGGACTTTCGGCGCCCGATAGCTACTGATAGCGACCGACTTGTCGCGTGTGAATCCCCGCCGCCTCAGTTGATGTGACTTCCGTCACGCTCGCGTCCTCGTGATGTGTGAATGTGACGGTTTTCCCGCCGCGACCCTGCTGCCGTGCGGGTTGGCGGAGGGATCGAAGGAGTCTGTCAATGGGCCCTGATGGATCCACTGAGCGCGGCTTCGCGACTACCTTGAGTGAAACGAGCGGTGTCGCCGATCACGAGGGTGCTGTGGATATCTCGCCAGAGCACGTCGCCGGGACGACACCAGGTGTGGAGGCCGAGGTGAGCATCAGTGACGGTGCGATCGCCCGGACGCTGCGGGCCTATCTCGACCGCCACCCCAACGAACAGGGCGTCCTGGTGCAGGCCGTTCAGCTCGTCGCCGCGGAACAGGGCCTGGCATCACGGAGGACGTTCCCGCTACATGTGACCGCTGGCGCTCTCCTACTGCGCGGTGGCACCGAGATCTTGTTGATCGAACACAGGGCGTACGGGATCTGGTTGCAGCCCGGCGGTCATCTCGAAGTCGAGGACGACGACTTGCCCGCCGCCGCGCTGCGCGAACTGGTCGAGGAGACCGGCATCGACCCCGCCGACGTCGTCCTCGCCTCGGCACAGCCGGTCTACGTGGAGTGCGGCCTGGTCCCGGCCCGCCCCACCCGGGGCGAGCCCGCCCACTGGCACCTGGACTTCGGTTACCTCTTCACCACCGGCGACCACACCGACGTCGGCCTGTTACAGGACGAAGAGGTCACCGGCGCTGCCTGGTACCCGCTCGGTGTCGCGGCACGCCTGATCGGAGCGCGCGTGCTGCGCGCTGTCGACCCCGACGCAGTGATCATCGCTGGCGCGTCCCCACGAGGCTAACCCAAGCCCATGGTGTGGTCATCAAAAGGGTCACTACCCGGTGGCGGTGATCGTCGAGGCGACGTAGCGGCGACTGAGCTCCGAGGTCCGGTCGCGGGCTGGTTTCGATCGCCGGCACCATGATCGTGACTCGGGGTCACAGCGCAGTGCTCACGCGGGCCAACCGTCCAAGGTGATGGTGCCCGTGCCCGAGAGGTACTTCCTGACGACGTCGCCGGTGCCGGAGATGAAGTTCTCGGGCAGCGCGGTGACGGGGACCCAGCGCACTGCCGCGTGTTTGGCGGGTTCGAGGTTGGCGGGGGCACCGGTCCATCGGGACACGGCGAAGACGACGGTCAGGAATCCCGTGGGGGCTTCGACCCCTCGCGCACCATGCACGATATGGGCCACGACCAGGTCCTCGGCCTTCACGCAGATGCCGGTCTCCTCACGCAGCTCCCGGACCGCGGTCACGGTGACGGGTTCGCCCGTGTCGTTCTTGCCCACGGGCAGATCCCACTGGCCCTGACCGAACTTGGCGCCAGGCCCGCGCTGCAGCAGGAGGACCGCGTCGGCGTCGCGGTCGTGCACGATCACGGCGGCGGCGAGCAGGGCTGTTCCGTGCTGGACCGGTGCTTCGAGGTTGAGGGCGCTCACCGTGGATGGCCTCCTGCGCTGACGGCGTGTAGGGGAATCGGTCGGGCCGCCCACCCACAAGGGAACCACCTGGCCCCTACCGAGGACCATCAACCGATGAGGCGGCCCTCGAAGCCGTCGCGGACCAGCCGATCGTAGGCGTCGATCACTTCCCGCGGCACGTCCTGCTCGACGGTGAAACCCAGGCGCGGGTACTCGATGATGCGCTGGGAGTCGCCGACGAGCATGTCGCCGACGAGCTTCGTGTCGCCGATCGCACGCAGGTACCCCTCAGACCGTGTCGACAGCCGCGGCCCGCAGGGTCAGCGGCCCCGGTTGTTTCGTCGGCCGCGGTCTGTTCGGTGGCCCTCATGCTGTCGACGTCGTACGTGCAAGGTCTGTCAGGGCGCCCATGAGCAGAGTGCGTGCCCCTGTCCCGTAGCGGGCCGTGGCGGCGAACTCGGTGTGCGCCTGTTCGTACAGGGCCAGTTCGGTCGGTCGGGTGATGGTGAGCCAGCCGGAGACGAGTTCGACGTTCACTGCGGCTCGGTCGAAGATCCAGAATCCTTCGGTCGGCCAGCGTGGGCGGTCGACGTCCAGGGGGATGATGCCCAAGCGCACGGTGGGCAGCGAGGTCGTGGTGATGAGGTGGGCGATCTGTCCGGTCATCGTCTCGGTGTCGCCGAGGCGGTGGCGGAGTACGGACTCCTCGATGATGACGGTGAACGAGCGCCCTGGGGTGTGCAGGAGTCGTTGGCGGTGCATGCGGACCTCGACGGCGTCGTCGACCTGCGGGGGCAGGCCCCGGATGCGGGCGATGGTGGTCAGCGCCGCGTGGGTGTATGCGTGGGTCTGCAGGATGCCGGGGACCAGCGACGAGTTGTAGGCGCGGAAGTTCCGGATGCCATCCGGCGGCCCGCGCCAGCGCGGTCTGGGTCAGCCGCGCCCGCTCACGCAGGGTCATGAGTCGGGTGCGCAGATCGGTCATGGCCTCGGCGACGCTGGAGGACATGGCCGCCTGCTGGGCGCGCCCGGCCATGGTCAGCGGGGCCGGTAGTCCACGTGGTCGACGCCGACTTCCCACACGGCCTCGAACGCGTCGACGAGACGAGCGATCACATGCTGGTCGCGGCACAGGACACGGCGGGTCTCCTCTCCGTCGCCGTCGTGATGCAGCATCAGCGCGGTATGAGCGTCGAAGACCCAGAAGTCGTTCACAGGGAGGAACAGGTCCCCGGGCGCCTGGTCGCGCGGCAGCCACCGAACCTGTTCACCGGCGGCGAGGTTCAGCGCCGACGTGATGGCGTGCTCGTAGCGCACATACGCGCTCAACGGTCCACTGACCACCCTCGCGCGTCGGATCCGCACGCCACGGCGCACCGCGTCGCCCGCGAGGCCGAGCCACGAACCCCAGCGTGCGCGGACCTGGTCGTCGGGCAGGTCGCCTTCGCGTAGCCACTGCTGGTAGGCGTCGTCCTTGGCCGAGTAGGCGTCGCGCGTCTCCAGATGGATCGCGTCGGTGACGGCGCAGGCGAGTAGCTCAGCGAACGTGGGGCTCGGTGTGGTCACGGGCTACCTCCGGGAAGAACTGCATCATCCGCTTGGGGATCTCGATGAGGGTCTCGCCTGCTGGGATGTCGCCGATGGCCTGCAGATGCTCCTGATCGACCACCCGCCACCCCTGGATGACATAGCTGTCGCCGGCGTCGTAGATCGTGGGTGAGCCGTCGGCCGGGCTGTCGGGGTCCTTGCCCAGGAACCGAAGCGTCATGGTGTTTCCTCCCCAGGAAAGCACGGTGCGTGGTCGCTTTGCGCTGCTTCAGCAGCATTGTGCATCAGGTAACTCACAGTCAATACGACTTCACGCACAATCACGAACAGGCCGGGCCCCGGTCCGGCCACCAGGAGTCCGGCGCCGATCGGCGCCCGTTCTCGGTCGGGGCCGCTGACCGTGTGAACGTGGCCTTCGCCGGACTGACCGCGGCGGGCAAGACGACCCACGCCCGGCTCCTCGCCGATCGGCTGGGCTACTCCTACGTGTCGGCAACCGAGGCTCTGCTGGACATGCTTGACATCGACGCTCCTGGGGATCAGGTCTGGTCCCGGCCGAAGCGACGACCGGCCCCGGCAGCAGCACAGGTACGGCACCGCGGCAGCACACCTCGCGGTCGGGCACCGCTCCCCGGGGAAACCCGCCCCGGATCCCCTCACCCGACGACCCGACCGGGTTCCAGGGACTTGGGCGAAAGGTCCTGCGGCGACTGGTCCTGCGGTGACGCGGCGGACGGCGCGTCACCGCTGCGGGACGGCAGCTGGGTGAGAACGGTGAGCACACCGGCGACGACGGTCCCCGCGGCGGCGAGCAGAATGCAGACGGTGAAACCGTCCCGCAGGCCGAGCCCGATCCCGAGCAACGGCCCGAAGGTCGCCACCCCGACCGCAGCGCCGAGCTGACGCGAGGTGTTGAAGGCCGCGGAGGCGGCACCGTGCAGTGCGGTCTCGACGGTGGTGAGGGTCTGCGAGGTCATGGTCGGAACGAGCAGACCGGAACTGAACCCGGCCGGCGCGAGCGCGAGGAGCAGCGGCCAGGACACGGCAAGACCTCCGGTGAAGGCCACCGCCGCCAGCGAGAGCGTCAGCAGGACCTGCCCGGCCAGCAGCACCCTGGGCCGGCCGATCCGCGCCGCGAGTCGCGGTGCCGAGAGGTTGCCGACCGCGACCATGCCGGTCAGCGGTAGGAACGACAGTCCGGCCCCGAGCGCGTCCAGGCCCCGCTGCTGCTGGAGCAGCAGACTGAGCGCGAAGAGCAGACCGTAGAACGCGAAGTTGAAGAGCGCCCCCTGCGCGCCGGAGCCGAGGAAGGTCCGGTCGCGGTACACCCCGGCCGGCAGCAGGGGCGACTCCGTCCGCCGCTCCGCCACGACGAAACCCGCGACCCCCAGCACCATGATCCCGACCGCCGCCAGCACGGCCGGGTCACTCCAGCCGCGCACAGGCGCCTCGATCAGCGCGAAGACGAGACCGGCGATCGCCGCGGTGGCTGCCGTCTGCCCGGCGACGTCGAGCCGACGCTCGTGCCCCGCAGTCGCAGGAAGCGCCGCAGCTCCCACAGCGACCGCCGCCACCCCGACCACGACGTTGATCCAGAAGACGGATGGCCAGCCGGCAGCCCGCACCAGCAGACCTCCCAGCAACGGCCCCGCGGCGAGCCCGATTCCGCCGGCCGCAGCCCACAGCCCGACCACACGGTGGCGTTCCCGTTCGTCGGAGACGTTCCTGGTGGCAAGGCTCAGGGCACTCGGCAGCATGAGCGCGGCACCGGCCCCCTGGAACAGGCGCCAGAGGTTAAGTGCCATCGCGGTGCCCGACAGCGCGCAACCCAGGGAGGTCACGGTGAACACGGTCAGACCGAGCAGGAAGACCCGCTTGGCCCCGATCGCGTCGGCCGCGGCACCGGCCCCCAGCATCATCGCGGCGAAGGTCAGTGTGTAGGCGTTGATCACCCATTCCAGCTCAGAACGGCTGGCGCCCAGGTCTACCTGCAACTGCGGCAGGGCCACGTTCACGATCGTGCTGTCGACGAACACCATGAAGGCTGCCGTCACCCCGAGCCAGACAGGCAGTCTCTTCCCAAGCCGGACCATAGCGTCCCACCCTCGTTCCTCGGACTTCCCGATTTCTTGGCGCCCACGATTCCTTGGCGCCCATGACTCCTCGGACATCGTGTTCGATAATCATCGTACACATGGCGGCATATCCGGCCTTCGGGAACATCGCTGTCCCCGAAGGTCACGGAAACGCACCACGTCCTTCGGCACCGGGTTCCGGGTAGCATCGGCCCCGGACGTCCCAGGGAGGCACCTCATACGAACCGAACCGACGGCACCCGAGAACCTCTCCGTCATCGCGGTCCTGCAGGCGCTGGCCGACCCGGTGCGCCTGGACCTGGTCCGCCAGCTGTGGGACGCCCCCGGGCCGATCGCCTGCGGACAGTTCGCGACATCGGTCACGAAGAGCACCTTGAGCCACCACTTCACCGTGCTGCGGAAGGCAGGCGTGATCAAGACCACCGCCACGGGAGGCCGGTCCTACAACTCCTTGCGCGTCGAGGAGGTCGAGGCCCGGTTCCCCGGCCTCCTCGACGCCGTCCTGAGGTCCTAACGGCGTCCCTCAGGCACCGCCCCAGCGGGCCCCGCCGTCGACGAAGACGGTCTCGCCCGTGAGGTACTCGCACTCGATGGCGAACCGGACCGCCCTGGCCACATCCGCAGGCGTTCCGGGTCGTCCGAGCAGCGACCGCTCGGACGCGCCCCGCAGCACCGCCTCACGCCGGTGGGCGGGCAGGGCGTCCCACAGTCCGGAGTCCACGGTGCCGGGGGACACGCAGTTCACCCGGGCCGGAGCCAACTCCCGCGCGATCGCCCGGGCCAGGCCCTCGATCCCCGCGTTGATCGCCGACTGCAGGGCGGACGCCTGTCCCGGACGCGCCGAGAGGTAGCCGCTGGTCAGCGTCAGGGAACGGGTCCAGGCCACGTCACGGGCCAGGGTGTACGACAACCAGAACTTGTTCTGGACGGCGGTCCGCGCCTGCTCGTCCGACAGCTGTGCGAGCGACCCGGTCGGGGTGGTGGCCGCGGTGACCACCAGGTGATCGAACGGGGCGTGGCCCTCCAGGACCGCAGCCACCTGGGCCGGGTCCGAGGCATCGGCGCTGTGGTGCACGAACCCCTCGACGCCCACGGCCCTGCGGCTCAGGGTCTCGACCTCGTAGTCCCCGGACAGCTCGGCGACCACGGCCCGGCCGATACCGCTGGCCCCGCCGACGACCAGGACAGTTGCAGGACTCACGATGCGCTCCTTGTCCGGGCTGCGCCCGGGTCGGGGGAGGGAAACCGGACGGTGGCGGACCGGATACCGCCGACGGTGCTCCGGTACGAGGCGCGGTCGGTCACCGCCACGGCGACCGAGAACGGGACGGGGACCCCGAGGGCGGCGAGCGCGTCCCCGATCCCCCGCGCGCAGGCGGTGGTCATGGCGGCGAGGACCTCGGCCGGCCGGTCGTCGAACGTGATCAGTTCGCACCGCACCGCCTCGGAGACGGTCAGTCGGCGCGGGGAGGCCCGCACGTCCGCGACGACCAGTTCCTCGGCCCTGACCAGCCGGTACTTGCACAGAGTGGTGTCGAAACCCGCTATCACCGCCAGTGCGGCGTCCACGGCACCGGCGAGGGCGCCGCGGTCGGCCCACAGCGCGTCGGGGAGGTGCAGCACGACGTGCGGCACGGTCACGCCCCTTCTCGGACGGGGGAGGCAGTCCCCTCGGCGCCAGCGCCGGCGTCGTGCCCGGCGTCGTGCCCGGCCGACGGGTGTCCCGCAGTGTTCACGAGTCGGACGGCGAGCTCCTCGAGTTGCTGCTGCGTCGTCCGGTGGCGGGGTGCGACTAGGGTGGTGCGCAGTCGTCCCCGGAACCGGTCGACGTGCGCCACCAGCGAGTAGTTGCCGTGGCGGCGGTCCACGCACGTCATGACGTCGTCGACGTCCTCCAGCCGGGCGGTGCGGGGATAGGCGCCGCTGTTCGTCACGCAGGGGCCCAGGTCGGCGTCCCGGTCGTCGAGGACGGCCCGTACCGAGTCGGCATAGCGCTCGTACGTCACCTCGGTCGACCGGGAGGCCTCGACCGCCTCGCGGTGGCAGTCCGCGGCGAGCCGGAGGAGGCTCTCCTCACGGTCCACCCGGGTGCCCCGGACCCCGATGAAGCACCCGGTGCGGTTCTCGCCGAGTGCCTTGCGGCGGCTATAGGCGACCCAGGCCCGGGAACCGGTCGGGAAGTCACCGGCCTCGACCAGCGCTCCCGCGAGCAGGGCGCTCACCGACACGCCCTCCGCCGCCCGCAGCCGGTCCACGGCACAGGCCGCCTCCCTGTGCCACGTGAGAGACACCAGTCGGGTGCCCTGCGGACCGGCGGCGCCGGCGTACCGGGGCCGGTCCTGGTCGAGTCCGGGGGCGAACCAGGACCGCGGGTGCAGGTGCCGACCGCCCCGGGCGTTCTCCAGCAGGTCCGCGAGCAGCTGGTCGGTGGTGGTGGCGTCGGAGACGAGGTGGTCGCGACGCCACAGCAGGGTCGTGTCCCCGTCGTGGGACGGCAGTACCGTCAGCCGCCACAGCCGTCCCGCCAGCGGGAGTTCCAGTTCGCGGCGCACCGCGGCGTCGAGGGGTTCCACCGGTGCGGGGCCGAGTCGGAGGGGTTCGTCCCGCACCACCGGACGGGGGCTGCGCTGGGAGACCAGCGTCAGGTACCCGTCGAGGGACCGGGGCCGCGCGGCGAGCATGGGGTGCCGGTCCAGCCACGCCGCGACGTCCTCGGCGTCGGGGACGGCCCCGGTCAGACGCACCCCGGTCACCACCTCGGTGGCTCCGCCCAGGTGGACGGCCGCGGCGTGGAACCGCGAGGCGACCCGGTCCACCACCGTCTCACCCATCGCAACGCACCCGATTGGCGAGGACCGGTCCCAGCCGGTCCACCTCGAGGACGACGGTGTCGCCGCTCGTGACCGGCTGCCCGGCCCAGGCGAGGCCGCGGGGCGCCCCTGTGAACAGCAGCACGGTGCGGAACAGGTCGACGCCCGCGAACCCCGCGACCGCCTCCTCGACGCGGTCCCGCGTCAAGGTCAGGTGGTCGGTGCCGATGCGGGCCTCGTAGCGCTGTGACCCGCCGGCGGCTCGCCGCACCGTGACGCCGACGTCGAGGCTAACGGGCGGATCGCCGCGCCACCAGGACGAGCAAACGGCCGCGGCCGGGGCCTTGGCGTGCATGATCCCACTGGGGTCGGCCCGGAACCTCCCCAGGTCGGTCAGATCGTTGCCGAACGTGTAGCCGGCGACCTCGAGGGCACCCGTCCCGGTGCACGACAGCACCAGCACGAGTTCCAGCTCCTCGCTCAGCATCACGCTGTCCCGGCTGGCGCGCAGGTCGCCGCCGTCCGTCACCAGGGCGGTTCCGGAGCCTCGGAAGAAGTACGGGGGTGTGGCGCCACCCGGGATGGGCCCCTCGGAGCGGTAGCTCTTCGCGAACCCGTACACCCCGGCTCCGTCGAGGAGGGGCAGGAGCGACAGGGGTGCGTCGTGGTCAGGCAACGGTGACCTCCAGCAGGTAGGGCAGTCCGCCCGCGACCGCCTTGAGCCCGGTGCGCAGCCCGGCCTCCAGCTCGGCACGGTCCGTGCCGTCGACCCGCAGGGAGCCGATCGAGAAGGCGGCGGCGAGCCGGTCGAAGGGGACGGGGCTGTCGTCGAAGGTGGTCCCGATCCGCGGGTCGGTGTCCCGGTCGCGGTCCCGGGCCACGGCCCTGGCGTGCTGGACCGAGTTGAGGTACTGCCCGTTGTTCACGACCACCATCAGCAGGGGAACCGAGCGGGCGGCGGCCGTCCATAGGGCGCTGGGCGTGTAGAGGAGGTCGCCGTCCCCGAGGAACGCGACCGGCAGGGTGCCGGAACCGTCCTCGCGGAGCGCGATGGCGGCGCCGACGGCGGCGGGCAGTCCGTAGCCCAGTCCGCCGCCGCCGTTCATCCCGAGGTACTGCCGTTCCCTTGTGAACCGCAGGACCCGTCGAATCGCGTGGTCGATGCCGGTGCTGCCGCCGTTGACGACGACGTGGTCGGAGCCTTCAGCCGCCAGGACCTCGGCCGTGCATTCCAGCAGGGTGTCCAGCACGGTCGGCACCGCGGCCCGCCGGATCACAGCCGGGACGTGATCGAACGGACCGATGACGCGCAGTGCCGCCGTGAGCCGCTCGAGCGCGTCGCGGCCGTCCGCAAGGTACACCGGGCCGGGCGGGTCGACCCCGACGTCCGCCGACCAGGACTGCAGGGGTGCGGCGGCCGCGTCGATCGAGATCACCTGCGTCCGGTCGAGCCGCTCGCGCGGGTACAGGAAGGACAACTGTCCCAGCGGGTCGGTCACGTCCAGGGCGATGACCAGGTCCGGCGGCTCCCCGGTCGGCAGGCCCTCCTCGAGCCGGATCCACTCCGGGCGTGCGGTGGAGACGGTGTTCTCGCTGTACCCGCACTCGACGACGGGGACCCGGCCGCCGGTGACGTCGCAGAACTCTCCGAGCGCGCGCAGGATCCCGGGCAGCCGGGCCGCGCGTTCGACGAGGACGACGGGACGGCGTGCGGCCGTCACCGCCGAGGTGACCTGCTGCAGGTCCGACTCGTCGAGCCGGTCGGGCCGGTGCACGAACCCGGCCTGCGGGAGCGCGAGGACGCGGTCCTCGACCGGGGACTCCTGGACCGCGACGTCCAGGGCGACGACGGCTGGTCCGTGCAGCCGCCGCGACTGCAGGGCGCGCAGGGCGCGACGCAGGTCGTCCGCGCTTCCCCACTGGTCGGTCGACGAGGCCGCGAGCGCCGTGTAGCCGCGCACCGGGGCCAGCACGTCGTGGGCGGTGTGGATCCAGTCGATCCACGGCCGGCGTCGTCCCGACTCGAGGGGTCCGTTGCCGACCAGGCACAGCAGCGGGATCCGGTCACACCAGGCGTTGAACAGGGCCATCGAGCCGTGCAGTAGACCGACGTTGGCGTGCAGCAGGACGG
Source organism: Actinomycetota bacterium (assembly GCA_030837505.1). Lineage (GTDB taxonomy): Bacteria > Actinomycetota > Actinomycetes > Actinomycetales > Kineosporiaceae > JAUPKJ01. The sequence continues at coordinate 5,632 of JAUPKJ010000108.1, read as the reverse complement.
CCATGTGCCGACCGCTCGCCTTGTGGTAGCCGTGGGCAATCGCCACCGCGATCTCCTCGTGGCAGGCCATCACCAAGTCGTCGCCGCCGGGACCCAGGGTCGCGACGAGGGAGTCGTGCACGCCCCGGAAGGAGGCGCCGGGGTTGAACGCGAACCGGGAAACGCCGTGACGGCGCAGGTAGTCCACGAGCCAGTCCGAGAAGTAGCCGTCGCGGCCGCCAGCTGTCGCAGGCGTGTCCGTTGCAGGCATGTCCGTCGCGGGCGTGTCATCGGTCATGTCCGTGCCTTCCGTTGAGCCTGCCGTCGGTCGGTCCGTGCAGGTGGGCGGTGGTCCGGTCGGTGGGGCACGCCGCGGTCCACAGCTGGTCCGGCGCGAAGAACAGGTCGGACTGGCCGGCCTCGACCGCCATCGGGTCGGCGTCGGCCAGCGCGGTCCGTCTGCCGGCGGGGATCAGGGTGCCGACCTCGGCGACCTGCACGCCGTAGTAGCGGCCGACGCCCTGGTCGGCGGCGGTCCGGGCGATCCGGAGCGCCCGGCGCGGTCCACCGCACTTGGCGATCCGGATGTTGACGGCGTCCAGGGCCTCCGCCGCGACAGCGCGACGGAGGTCGTCGGCGGTGGTGACCGACTCGTCGAGCAGGACCTTCACACCGGCGGCGCGGATCCTCCGCAGCGTCCGGTAGTCCCGTGCCGGGGCGGGTTCCTCCAGCCAGGTGGCACCGGCGTCGTGGCAGGCGGCTGCGGCCGCGACCGCGGCGTCCCCCTGCCAGGCGTTGTTGGCGTCGACGACGACGTCGCCTCGCACGAGGTCGCGTGCGGCCCTGACCCGTTCGAGGGTCCCGGCCAGGTCCGACACGGTCTTGATCTTCACGACGGACGCTGTCCCTGCGACCGTCTCGGGCACGCTCCACCTCCCGGAACCGTCCTGCACCGGGACGAACGCGGCGCAGGACGGTTCCGGGAGGGCCGGCCGAGCGGACCGGCCGGCCTGCTCGGCCCAGTCGGTGAACGCGAGCTCCAGGGCGCACACCTCGTTCGCGCCGTGACCGGTGAGCGTGGTGTGCAGCCAGTCCAGCAGCTCGTGCTCCAGTGCGTCCGTCGCGAGGAGACGCGTCACCTCGCTCCCGTGGTCCCGCCACCACCGGGTGAGTCCGACGACCACGTCGCCCGACGACTCACCCGTCACGTAGACCCGGGGCGCGCACTCCCCATATCCGGTGACACCGTGTCCTGACAGGGCGAACACCACCGACTCGCTGCGGCGCCGCACGGCGCCGGCATGGCTGAACGACCGCGCCATCGGCAGCCGCACCTCGCGGACCTGCGCGGACGCCTCCGTCTCGAACGCGCCGTTCACTCGTGCACCGCCTGGGCGTGGAGCAGCCGGACCAGTGAGGCCCTGGCGGGCGTGAACGGCAGGTAGTGCCGGTCCGTGCCCAGCAGGTGCACCTCGGTGGTGTCCCCGTACACCCGGCGCGCTGTGCGGGCCGCGGCCCGCACGTCGATCACCGGGTCATCGAACGCCGAGACGAAGTGCGCGCTGGTCCCCGGGGGCGCCGTCCAGTCCCGGTAGGCGTCCTCTAGGGCGAGGACGTTCTTCCGGGTGCGCTGCCTGACCCCGGTGACAGCCAGCGGGTCCTCCTCGATGAAGGTCCGGTAGGACCGGGCCGCGGTGAAGTCCTCGGCGCGCAGGCCGGCGTCCCAGACCTGCTCGTCCCGGGAGTCCCGGATCGAGCGGAGCTGGTCCTCGGACAGGGTCTGCGACATCCGGCCCAGCCAGGTGGAGACCAGGCTCATCGAGGCAAGTTGTTCGAGGATCTCCGGGTGTCTGCTGAGGGTCGCGGTGAGGACGGAGCCTCCGAGGCAGTGGCCCACCGCCACGACGGGACGACCATGCGCGACCGCCAGGGAGTGCCGGAGGAAGCGTGCCGAGTCCTCGACGACCTGGTCGGCCTCCGGGAACTCGTCGTGGGGCCCGGGGCTCAAGCCGCTGCCGCGCCGGTCCAGGCACAAGAAGGTCTCCCCCCGGGCTGTCAGGTCCAGGGCCAGTTCCCACGACCAGCTGGCGTGGCTCTGTAGACCGTGGAAGTACGCGATCACCGCCTGCGAGACCCGCGGCGCCCAGGCGTGCAGCCTCAGGCCCTCGAAGTCGGTCACGGTCCGCTCGGTGTGGCCGGGGGGAAGGTCGAGGAAGGTCACGATCGCACCTCCGACAGCTCGTGGAAGAACTCCGCCGATTTCCGGTGGGAGGCGAACTTGAACTGGTTCTGGTTGGTCGTCGACCGCCTGCCCTCCAGCCAGAGGCGCAGCGTGTCCGGCGGACAGACCCGGACGAGGGGCGGACGCAGTCGACCGCTGGAGCGTTTCGAGGCGTACTCGATGTTGACGTTGGCAAGGACCCGGTCCAGGGTCCGCTCGAACCGGTCCGCGGAGGCCTCGCAGCGGGACTCCACGAGCACGACGTACCGCGGGACCTCGCCCCACTCCGGCCCGATCAGGTACGGGAGCATCTCGCCCTCGACCTCGGCGTACGTGCGGGCGAAGGCGGTGGCGACGTCCGTGTGCGTGAGCTTCTCGCCGGTGAAGGAGTGGAAGATCCCGTACCGCTCCACGAAGCGCAGCCACGGCACGCCGTGGCGGACCTCGACGACCTCGAAGACGTCCCCGGTCCACAGCCGCAGCAGACCGTTCCCCTGGGACATGACCAGGTGGTAGCGCCGACCGGCCTCGACCTCACCAGGAGCCAGGGTCCCCGTCTCGCAGCGGCCGAGCCACTCGGCGGGATCCCTCGTCACCGGGACGAACTCGTACACCGCCTGGTTGAGGGCCAGCGGCTGGGCGTCGAGCTGCGCCGACACCGGGATGGTGACGACCCCCTCGGTGCCGCACGTCATGAACGGCACGAACGTCGTCCGGGGCATCAGCTCCTGCAGCCGGGTCAGGTACGCCTCGGCCCCCGCGGCGGCCCAGCATGAGGAGAAGCCCAGGCGCGGCCACACGTCCCGGAACGTGAACGACGGCCGGGCGAGCACCGCCTCGAGGCGCCTCGCCTCGGCGGCCTGCGGGGCCAGCAGGCTGGGACGTCCCTCGATCGTGCCATCGTGCAGGTCACGCAGCAACGCCTCTGCAGAGCCCCGCAGGGTGTCCCGCAGCGACAGGATGAGACTCGGGTTGATCGCGGTGAGGGCCCGGAGGTCCCGCCCGAGGAAGTACCGGAGCCGGTAGTAGGAGCGCCCCTCGTGGCTGCTGGGCACCTGCGGTCCGTACCACGGCTCGTTGTACCAGGGCGGGTTCCAGTCGAACCGGTCCACCTGGGGATGCCGGTTGCTGATGGCCTGGTGGGACAGGCCGTGCACGGTGGGCTCGACCTGCTCGCGGATCGTCTGGGTATCCAGGGTCGCGGCCTCGTGGAGCAGGATCTCCGGACAGGCGGCCAGGAAGGTGTCCCACATCGCCAGCATCGCCGGCACGCGGTAGCGGCGCATCCAGTGCTGCGTGTAGGGGATCAGTTTCGGCCGCCCGGTGGTCCCGCTGGTCTTCAGCCAGCGCAGGACCGGACTGGTCGTCAGGATGCCGCCCTTGGTGATCGTCTCGGACTCCAGGGCGTCCTCGAAGCCCGGGTAACCGTTGACCGGCACGGTCCGGCGCAGGGTATCCAGAGTGGACAGGTCGGCTCCGCCGGAGCGCCAGTGGGAGGCAAGCGCGGTGACCCTCGAGAGATCCTCGAGGACCAGCTGCTGCGCCCGTTCGGGAGCGGCGAGAGCCTGCAGGAGAAGGTCCTTGGCTTGACGGGCGTTCCCCTGGAACGTCTCGGCCGCACGGAAGAATTCGGTCATGTCACGTCACCGGTCGATGTAGCGCTTCATGGACTCCCCGTACCGGTCGCCGGCGACCCGCAGGTCATCCAGCTCCCGGTCCAGCAGAGCCAGCTGGTCTGTCGGCAACCGCAGGGAGCGGCTGCCGATGTTCTCCCGCAGGTACCTTCGACGTTTGGTACCGGGAATGGGCACGATGTCCCAAGGACGGGCCAGTACCCACGCCAGGGCCAGCTGGGCGGGGGTGCACTCCAGCCTCCGGGCCCAGGACACGAGATGTTCCACGAAGGCCCGGTTGCGGTCGAAGTTCCCGTCGGTGAACCGCGGGTCCATCCGACGGAAGTCGTCGCCAGCCAGGTCCTCGGGCCGGGGGGCGCGACCGCTGAGGTACCCCCGGCCGAGCGGACAGAACGCCACGACCGCGATGCCGAGTTCGTCGGCCGCCTGCAGGACGCCGTCCTCCAGGTTCCGCTCCCACACCGAGTACTCGGCCTGCACGGCCGTCAGTGGGTGGACGGCGTGGGCCCGGCGGATGGTGTCGACGCCGACCTCGCACAGCCCGACGTGCAGGACCTTCCCGGTCTGCACCAGTTCTGCCATGGCCCCCACGACCTCCTCGACCGGCGTTCTTCCGTCCACCCGGTGCTGGTAGAGCAGGTCGATGTAGTCGGTGTCGAGACGGCGGAGGCTCGAGTCGACGGCCCGGCGGATGTTCTCCGGAGAACTGTCCGGAGGAATCTGGCTCCCGTCGGGCCGGATCATCGGGAAACCGAACTTCGTGGCGATGAAGGCGTCACTCCGACGCCCTTTCACGGCCCTGCCGATGAGTTCCTCGTTGGTGTACGGCCCGTAGACCTCCGCGGTGTCCAGATAACGGACCCCAGCGTCGAGGGACTCCAGGATCGTCGCCGCGGCCTCGGCCGGATCGGCCTCGCCGTACCACTGGCTCATCCCCATACAGCCGAGCCCCATGTCGACGTCCGGGGGAAGCAATCGATCAGACATGTTCCTCCTTGAGGTCTCCGGAACGGCACACGCAGCTCCAGCGGGCACTCCGTGCCCACTACGGGATCCTCAAGGCGACAATGACTCGAACGTGATCCGTTCCGCTTGTTCGATCACCATCGAAAACGTTTTGTTCGCTATTGTCAACAAGGGGTGACTTTACTCACCAATGCACCTTTTAGGGCACTATGCCCTGTTTTACTGCGCTACGAACCGCGCCCCGTCCGACCGCAGTCAGGGCCGCGTCTGGTCCCGGAACCGGGCGGCGGCAGCCTGCCCGGCGAGGGCCGCGAGGAGCACCGGCACCACGAGGTAGGCCGTGCGCAGGCCGTAGACATCCGCCAGGCGGGCGAGGAGCACCGGGGCGAGGCCGATCGCCGCGCCGGAGGCCAGGGCCGCCCGGGCCGAGGCCAGGTCCCCGGCGTGCGGCCAGGCGGACCACGGCCATGCCGACCAGGAGCGCCGAGAACGAGCGGCGCCGTTCTTTGGCGTCGCGGGTCCCCAATATCACGTCGTGTAGGTACCCTTCTCGGCGTAACGCCGGACTCACCTCGTCGTAGACCCGGACGAAGACCCGCAGGCCTCCACGTTGCCCGACCCGGAATAGCATCACCGACGCACAGAGAACTGTCGCCACCCACCACGAGGCGGTGGTGGCGACCACCATGGTGAGGGCGCCCAACCGCACGTAATGAGCTTGTGCCAACTTCGTTTCCGCAGGTGGCTGGTCCTTGACAAGGTCCACGGGGAGGGTCCGTCGCAGCTCAGGTGCGCTGATCATCTTCGGTTGACGGGGACGATCATCGGTCCT
>JAUPKJ010000107.1 GCA_030837505.1 Actinomycetota bacterium | reverse complement strand
GCGCAGGATGTCCTCGACCCGAACGAACAACTGTTCGAGGGCCGGCGGGGTCGGGGAGGCCGTCACGGTGTCCAACAGGAGGAGAGCCGCGACGGTCGCACTGTTCGCGTCGTCGGGGAAGGCCCGGTCCGTGGACAGGCGGTCGGGGTCGACGAACAGGATCCCGTCGGCCCGCTCCTCCAGGAGGAACCCGCCCTCCTCCGCGGCGCGGCGCAGGAGGCGGCGGCCGGTCGGGGAGGCCAGGTAGCCGCGTTCGGCGTCGGTCAGGTCCTCCAGGTGCACGACGGGGTCGTCGGCCAGGCGACGGAAGAGCGAGTGGCGCAGCCACAGGTTGCGCTGCACGTCGGACACTGGAACGGGCTCGTCCTCGCCGGCCGGCCCGTAGCGGCGTTCCCGGGTGATCTGCGACAGGAGTTCGTCGAACCGTGAGGGGATCTCGTGGGCCGGGACGGCGAGCTGGGACATCCCCACGGGGGCGGACAGCAGCCTCATGAGCAGGGCCGCATCGACCTTGTACAGGACTTTGGCGTCAACGGCCGACACGAACGACTCGGTGGTGCCGTCGACGGCCTCGACCGCACCGTAGTGCTCCAACAGGCGCAGGGCGTCGACGAACGCCATCCGCTCGGCGCGGGACGCCGTGTCGAACGTGTCCAGGGCCCGGTCCACGGCGGTCGCCCGCGTGATCCGGTCGGCGAGCAGGCCGATGGTGGTCACCGGCACGTTCAGCAGTTCCGCCGCGGCGACGCACAGGAGGCTGTAGCGGCGACGGTCGAAGGGCGCGCGTCCCGTGCGCAGCCGCCGAGCGGGCCGGGTGTGATCGTTCGACCGGCGGCGTTTGGAAAGTCTGGCGTACCCCAAGCGCGGTTCGACCGCCAGCGACCACCCGCAGTAGTAGTCGAACCAGCGGGTCAGGGGGACCTTGCGGCGGCGCACGAGATCGAAGTCCTCGGCGGACGAGCTGTCGGTGAGCAGCGGGTTCGCCAGAAGCACCCGGATGCCCCGGGCCACCTCGGCCCGCTCGGCCAGGACCAGCTGGTTGCCGAGGTTGCTCATCCTCCGGTCACCTGCCCGGCGACAGCCGGTCGGTCGGTGGCACGGATCTCGATCTCGTAGTCCGGTCCTTCGAACACTCCGCGCGGGGTGCGCAACCGGGCCGTGGCACCCCCGGCCCCTCCCCCGGCCCCGGCACTGTCCCCGGCCCCCGGGAACAGGATGATCTCGACCCTTCCGTCGCTCGTGGTACCGCGCCGGACCCCGCGAGGGTCCGCCGCGGACCCCAGGGCCCGCCCCAGCAGGTCGAGCAGGCGTTCGAACACGTCGTGGTCGAGCCGACCGAAATACGACAGCCGGACCGGTCCCCCGGTGTCGAGCATGTTCCAGGCCGCCTGTACCTCGGCCCGTTCGGCCGCAGCTCGGAGGGAGCGTTCCCGACGGACGGCTGCGACGTCGCGGACCTTCGCCGTCCTGGTGTACCGCTCGGTGCGCCCGGACTCCCGTAGCAGCGCGGAGACCTCCACGGGCGGGGCCTGGGACCACCGGTGCGAGGAATCGACCAGTTCGGGGTCGGCGTGGGCCAGGTGCGCGTGGCGCGCGGAGCCGAGGCCGAAGGCGCAGGCCCACAACCGGTGCAGGTCGGCCTCGGCAGGGGCCAGCGCGAACCAGCGCGCCAGTTCGCGGAAGTCGGCAATCGCGCTGGTGGAGCGGCGTCGCGACTCGGTGATCCGGTCAAGGGCCTGCAGGAGCGTGATGATCGCCCGCCGGGCGACGTCCCGGAGCTGGTCGGCCCGGGGCGCCCGACCGTCGGCGGGCGCGAACCAGGCCCGCAGCCCCTCCCAGCGGGTCCGGCGGTGCCCGAGCCAGACGGCTTCGACGTCCTTCCCACCGACCGGGGGCAACTCCGCCCCGAGCAGCGCCCGATGCCACAGGTGTTCGACCCCGAGGTCCTCCACCCGGGCGAGGCCGGTCGCGATGGCGTGGATCCGCTGGTCCAGGTCGGTCAGGAACTCCTGGAGATAGCCCACGGTCGCGGCCTTGACCTCGTGGAACGTGGCCAGGTCCGCGCCATCGGCCCGCAGCAGGCGCTGCAGCTCGCTGTTGAACTGCGCGGTGTTGGTGCGCAGGGCCTCCAGATGCGTCTCCAGTTCCGTGAGCGTTGTGAACACTCGGCGGTCCGGTGCGTTCCCATCGCTCAGGAGTTCGGCGAGCCCGGTGAGCCGGTCGGCGATCGCGTCGAGAACGGCCGTCTGGAGGGCCCCGGTCGAGGCGAGCACCGTCAGGGCGTGGACGACCCCGGCGTGGGCGGCCTCGCCGCGCTTGGTCAGGAAGTACTGCACGTTGCGACGTTCGTACTCCGAGGCCGTCCGGTAGTTCTCCGTGTGGTTCTGAACAGCGTCGAGCAGCCCCCAGTCGCGCAGTTGTTCGAGGGCGGCCCGCAGGTCGTCGTCCTCCGGCTCGCAGAAACGGCCGGTGGAACGCAGCCGTGCCCGGATGTCGTCGAGGGTCAGAGCGGTCTCGAGCCCTTCGACGGCCTCGGCGAACGCGTGCATGAGCGCGAGGTACAGGTCACCCCGGCCGCCGCCGGTCGTGAACCGGAACATTTCGGGAGGGACACGCAACAGGTCCATCGGATCCCACTGTAGAGCGTGGTGCGGGACTCCGTCGGCGGCGAACACCGGTTGCCGGTCGGGTGCCGTGCACAGCACCGAAACACCAGTTCCCCCACAGGCCCGGCCCGGGGTGGGGTGGGGTGGGGTGGGGTGGGGTGGGCGCAGAGGCCTTCCGCCCGGTTCAGCCCGGGGGCAACAGGTCGTCGAGCAGGGTGTCGGCCACGCGTTCCTCGGGCACGCAGGTCCCGTGTTCGCGCAGCAGGGGTGCGAGGTCGGCGTCCCAGGGGGCGTCGGTGACCCGGCCCACCGGCGGGCCGCCGCGTCCGTCCCCCACGGCGGCCGCGTAGTCGGCGGCGGACATCCGCCAGGGGACGGCACCGGTGCCCGCCATGACGTGGGCGGCTATCCGCAGGCCCTCGCCGTCGAGGTCCCCGTGGTAATGCAACCGGAAGCCGCCGTCGGCCAGGCGTTTGAGCAGCAGTGTCCCGGCGGCGCTCGGCCAACCGGACGGACAGACGACCGGGGGACAGCCCGGGCCGAAACGGGAGAGGGCCAGCGCCAGGACCGTCGGGTTCTCCACGACCCGCACGTCGAACTCCGGGCCCGCGGAAGGGTGGAACGAGCGCACCTGGGCCAGGGTGAGCGCTGCGGCCTGGCCGGCGCCCGCGCAGGTCCGCAGGACCACGTCCACGGGGCCCTCGCCGAGGGGCCGCAGGCCGGCGAGGAGAACGGTCGAGGACAGGTCGTCGTCCGCGACGCCGGCGCGGGCCCACAGTGCCCTGCGCCCGGCGGCGTCCGACGGCGTGGCCACCGCGTAGACGGCCGCCAGGGCGCGCAGGACCAGGCCGGCGCAACGCGTGCCGTCGTCGAGGGCGTGCGGGTCGCCCAGCACGCGGTCGGCGAACCTCGGCAGGGGAACACCCGGGGCGGGCAGGTGTTCGAGCACGTGCAACACCTGTTCCAGCTCATGCCGGGTCCGGGACGCCGAGCCGCCGGTTGCTCCAGTTCGCAGGGTCTCCCCCTGTCGGATTCCCGCCTGTCGGATCCCCTGGACCCAGTCGGCCAGGGCAGGCTGGGCCCGGACCACCTCGTGGGACTCCAACCAGGTCCACAACCCGGACCGTTCGGCCCTCTCCTGTGCGCGACGCGCGGCCCGGTCCTCCAGGGGGCCGACGATCCGGGTCACGGCCTCCTGCACGGTGCAGTCGGCCACTTCCCGCAACACGTGTTCCACACGGTTCAGGGACACCGACGGACGCGGGGGCGGGAGGCGGTCCTGACCCAGAAGATCGGCCAGAGCCTGCCGCTGGTCGTCGGTGAGCTCGGGCAGCCGGACCCGGGCGACGGGCGACCCGGAGCACAGGCGGGCGTGCAGGGCCGTCCACAGGGGCGCGAGTTCCTCCGCGGCCAGGGCCGGCCAGGGGTCTGACCCTCCGTGGTGCATGTGATCCTCCCCGCCCGCTCGTCCCGGGGCCCCTCATCGACCCCATGATCCCAGTGTCCCGGTAGGCCGTACCCGGGGTCCCGGGAAAGCCCACGAACAGGCCACCGGCACCGACCCCGGCGCCGCCTGCGCGACGGCATGGGCCGACGCGGCCGCGATGGTCGCAGCCCACCGCGACCAGCACCGGCTCACCGAGCAGCCCGCCGGCACCGATGCCCCGGTGCTGGGGCCGTTCCCCACCCCCGTCGCCGGAGCCGCCTACGCCATCGCCAACGTCTCCTGGACCGCCGCCACTGTGCCCTACCCCAGCCGGGGCCCGCGATAGGGCTGCACACCCCGCCCCGGGCACATCCGGCAGGACCCCGACGGGCAGCAGCCCCGCCTGCGCTGGTGAGCGTTGAGGGGGCCGTCCGCCAGCGCCCGAAGCGCCGGGGTCGGCAGGTCAGCTTGCGGCCCGGCAGCGCTCGGCGAAGCGCATCAGGGGCGT
>JAUPKJ010000106.1 GCA_030837505.1 Actinomycetota bacterium | reverse complement strand
GCGGTTGAGAAACGGCACGCAGTGTCTGACTTCTGTACACAGGTCCCGACGTCGGAACCATTCGACCGAGAACGATATCGGTGGCTCGCGCCCGCACGGCCGGACGCCCTGTGACATGAACCAGGCATTCACCCCCCGGCTCTTCTTCCGCTGTGGCTCCTGCTACGACCCCAGACACAAGGCAGAAGGTGCCGGAGTCGATGCGTCTCCGCACACCCGAGCCCCGATCGTGCTACGTTACGGAACCATTAACTCACCCTCCGTGTCAGAATTTGCGGAGCACTGCTCTCCGGTGCTTCCTCGGAGCGACATTGAATGTGTCTGAGGCCCCTGCGATCTGGATCCCCTCATCGCCGTCGTGCAGCGGAAACCCACCGCGGCCACGCCCCCATCACATCCGCTCCAGCTCAACGATTTTTCCTCTGCCGACCCCTGATCCCGAAATAACGGACGGACCTCACGTGACCTCGCCACGCGTCGACGAAAAGGCTGCCGGTACAGCGCCTGCCGACAACGCCCCCCGACCCATCGACGACTCCCCCCAAAAATTCGACCAGCGCTCTATCTACGATCGACGATACAGCGAGGACGGCTACGACAACCGATCTGCCGTCCGAGTCCTGAGAGCAGAGGAACAGGCGCTGAGGTCCTCCGCCCTGCGCGCCCTGCGCAGATGCACCGGAGAATGGTTCACGATTCTCGACTTCGGATACGGAACGGGTCGGGTGACCAATGAATTCATCGAGGGCTATTCGAGCCTCTGTCAGGAGAAAGGCTTCCGGAAGAACCTCAGGGTCATTGCGTACGATGTCTCGTCCGTCGGACTGCAAAAAGCACACCGGCGTCTCGTCGAAGAACAGCACTTCACACCCGTCCATGAACTCGAAATAAAATCTGATCACAGCTCCGGGTACGTGATGGGTTCTGTCAAGAAAAAAGCAAACGGAATCGAACTGCAAATAATCTTGGTCCATGCCAACGAAGAAGAGTCCACGCAACGGATGACAGAACTGGTCCTGAGCGTGAACGGCGACCGGCCGGTCGACCTCACGACGTCCTGGTACAGCGGGATCGGTCATGTCACAGGTCACGACAGACGCGAGTCCTACTTCACCGCGCTGGGAAGGACAACTCGGTCCCGGGGCGAACTCTTGATCGCCGTCTCCGCGACCGGCGATCTCGATCAGGAGCAGGAGGAATGGGACAGGAGACGCGACGACCGGAAGATCCTCGGCATGCCCGTACCCGATGCCGGCGATGTCATCTACCTGACAGAACTCGACCAGAAGAACTACTGGCACGTTTTCAGCGACGATCTGGCTGAGCTCTTGAAAGGAATCTGCGGGAGAAAACAGAGTTTCTGGTTGGAGGCGATCCGTTTCCCCGGTGAGGAGTTCTCCTCACGGGACGACGAAAGACCGAACTTCGAACAGGTCTGCGAGTTCAACAGGAAGCTGAACTGCCGGAAATGGCCGCGTCCGTATCTCTTCCCGCGCAAACTGCGCGGTCGAAAATGGCGGTCCGAACATTTCCGGTCCTGCCACACGGTTGCAGCCATCCGTAGTGGTAGCCGACGGAGAAAACCCACCGACTTCTGGTACAGAGAACCGTCCCGGAGCTGGATGTCGCTCGTCCCGAACGTCCTGCGCTTCGGCCGGTCGGGGGCTCCTAGGATCATCCCGACCGCCCCGGCCTCGATATCGGAAATATCACTCGATACCACCCCCGGAACACGGTAAATCTCCTAGAGTGAGAGTCAGTCGACTTCGCACGTCGGGAGGCCTCCGTGTCCCATGTCCTCGAGGTACCTGTCGAACGCGGCGGACGGATTCTGCTGGAGCTCTCCCCCACAGACCTCCCCGCCGATCTGGAGCTGGCCGCCGCTCGGAGTGGAACACCGCTCGTCAGGGCTCGTTACGCCCTGGAACAGGCCTGGGACGGGCTGCGTCCCGCGATCACAACGATTCATGAGCGGCTGTCCTCGCTGGGACCGGACAGCGCAACGGTCAGTTTCGGTATCTCGTTGGGCACAGAAACCGGAGCCGTGGTGGCGAAAGGATCCGCAACGGCTCACTTCACCGTCAGCATGACCTGGCAGCTGGGCGATGCCGATCGATCGGCGAGGGCGGAGGCCCCCGAAGTTCCACGGTCGACGGCCGGGCGCCGGGACCATGGCGGGTAACCAGGGGATCCTGGGCGCCGGCGTCGCCTGGATCCTCGGTCCGCAGGAGATCCCGGTGGGGGTCGGAATCCTGGTGGGAGCCCGGGAACTCGTCACCTGCGCACATGTCGCCAACGTCGCGGTCGGCCGGAATCCGCGTCACCAGGCCTGCCCGGAGGGCCCGATCCGGGTGGGTTTCCCGTTCCTGGCAGCTTCAGGATCCCCGACGCCGTCCCGTGCGGCCCGGGTGGCCTCCTGGACGCCACCGGCAGCGGCCGGAGTCACGGGCGACGATGTGGCAGGACTGGTGATCACCGATCCCGGGGGGGCACCGCAGGAGGCGGTGCCGTCCCGCCTGCTGCTGAACCCGCCCGTGCCGGGGCAGGAGGTGCACATCTTCGGGTGTCCACCGGAGCGTCCCCGAGGCGTCTGGACCGTTGCGATCGTACGGGGCGTGGTCGGAGACGGCCGGCTGCAGCTGGACGCCGATCCCACGGCGGCCTGGCCGGTACGCCCCGGCTTCAGCGGCAGCCCGGTGTGGGAGCCGGTGACCGGACGGCTCGCGGGCATCGTCGTCGCGACGGCCGCCGGGATGGGTCGGGACAGCTACGCCATCCTCGCCGGACAGCTGCGCCTGGCCTGGCCCGAGGTCCTGGACCCCCGTTGCCGAGCAACGGGGCACGCCGGGAAGGGCACCTGTCGCGGGAAACTGATCGAGCGAACCCGTCGAACCGTGCTCCACATCTCCGAACCGCGGCTGGCAGCAGCGAAGCCGATCGCCGAAGGATCGGGACACCAGGCATCGGCTCCGGTCAGGGAGGCGCTGTTCGAACACCTGCACGACGATCTGGAAGCGCTGGCGGAGCAACACGACGTGAGACCCGACACGATCGTGGTGACGGGCGGGCTCTCACAGCACGGACGGCGGACTGAGTTCAGCGTCGCCAACGAATTCCTCGGGGCGTTGGCCGAGGCGGTGGAGATTCCGAAGAGCCGCGTCGCGATCGTGCCGGGATCCACGGACGTGAACCGCCGGGCCTGTGCCGCCTACTTCGCGGAGCAGGAGGCTGACGAGCGCGAACCGACAGCACCGTACTGGCCAAAGTGGAAGCACTTCTCCGAGGCTTTCGAACGCTTCTACTCCGGGACTGTTCCTGCGACCTACACTCCGGACGAACCGTGGTCGCTGTTCGAAATGCCTGAACTCTCCGTCGTGATAGCGGGGCTGAACTCCACGTTGGCCGAGACCCATCAGAAGCGGGACCGTCACGGGTGGCTCGGTCCGGAACAGCTCAGCTGGTTCGTCGAGAACCTGTCGCGTTACCGCGACCGGGGCTGGATCCGATTGGCTGCGCTGCACCACAGTGTGCACGAGTCGGTCCCGTCCCAGGACCGGCTGCAGGATGTGGCCGCCTTGGACCGCGCCCTCGGAGCGGGCGGGCTGGTGGACCTGGTGCTCCATGGGCGGCCCGTGGCTGGTGCCCCATGTCGCCTCCCGTCAGGGTTGCTCGCCCTCGGCACCGGACATACCGGGCCCAAGACCGCGTCCTGTGCCGGTTTTCACGTCCCGGACCAATTCCAGCTGTTGGTCATCGAGTCAGGAACCGTCACCCGCTACGCGCGGCACTACGATGCCGGACAGCGCCGGTGGATCGGAGACACCAGGATCAGCCCGACCGGTTCCGATTGGTATGAACGGTTCGCCTTCTCGGAGCGCCACAGCCGGTTCCTCGGGTCCGGTCATGGCACTGTCACCGGAGAGGTCACCGCAGCACGTTCCGAGCCTTCCGTAAATCTTTCTGTCCCGGATACGACGGACCGGACTGCGCTCAGCCGGAGAAGCGGCTCCAGCGGCCCGGTCCGGATGAGCACGGAGAGAGCTTACGGTCCCGGAAGCGAATCGATCGCCAACACCGCGACGGCTCCCGTCCGGCGTTCGGACGACGAGGAACTCGTCCATCGGGTGTTGGAGGCAACTCTGGCCCGGCTCCCCGAGGCCACAGTGACCGTGGCAGGGCCACCTGAGTCCCGCTATCTGCGGGTGTCCGCCCCTCTGCCGGGCCGTTCCGGAGCGGACCAGTGGCCCGTAGGAGTGGTCGCAGAGCCGACGGTCGAAGCCGTCAGCGGATTTGTGCGTCACGTTCACGCCCGGTTCTGGGCCGCGGATCCCTCAGTGCCCTCCGAGTTGGTCCACGCTGGTCCACCCGCTTCCGCCGGCCTGATGGAGCGAGCGCGCCTGGCGGGAGTCAGACTCCGCAGTTTCGTGGATTACCAGGGGTTACTGGACCTCCGTCCGCTGATCGAACGCCAGGCCGGCCAATTGTTCGGTGACCGGGTCTACCCGGCAGCTCTCTACGTCCCGCAGCGATATCGCTCGGTCGACGGGGAGGTGGCCGAGGGGCTGCTCCAGCGGGTCACCGGCTGGCTCGGGCACGACACGGCACGCTTCGTGATGGTTCTGGGCGACTTCGGGCGCGGCAAGACGGTCCTGCTGCGGCAACTCGCCCGGACCCTTCCGACCGAGTTGCCGGGTGTGCTGCCGGTGCTGGTGGAACTGCGAAGTCTGGAAAAGGCGCCGTCCCTGGACGAACTGCTGGGTCAGCACCTGATCCGCAACGGGGTGGAGGACGTGAACCCCCGCAAACTCCAGTACATGATCCGGTCAGGACGGCTTGCGCTGCTCTTCGACGGTTTCGACGAATTGGAGCTGCGCGTCGGCTACGACAACGCCGCCGACTACCTCCAGGTTCTGTTGCGGTCGGTCACGGATCGGGCCAAGGTCGTCCTCACCAGCCGGACTCAGCATTTTCGCTCCACGGAACAGGTGCGGACCGCGTTGGGGGACCGGGTGGCCGGGCTGGGAGCCAGTCGTGTGGTGATCCTCGAAGACTTCAGCCGTCATCAGATCCTGCGTTTTCTCACCAACCGCTACGGTGGGGACGAAGAGGCCGCAATCCGCCGCTACCGACTGCTGGGCGAGGTCGAGGATCTGCTCGGGCTGTCCCGCAACCCCAGGATGCTGGATTTCGTGGCGGCCCTCGATGAGCACCGGCTGCGCGACATCCAGGCCCAGCACGGACGGATCAGTGCCGCAGAGCTGTACCGCGAACTGGTGGATTTCTGGCTGGTCGGAGAAGCCGGACGACAGCGCCACCGCCAGGGAATGCCGTCCCTGGACGAGTGTGAACGACTCGACGCCTGCACAGCCCTGGCGCTGCGCCTGTGGTCCGCGCCTGCAGACAGGATCCCCACCGCCGAGTTTTCGGCCCAGGTTTCGACCACCCTGACCAGGCTGGTGGAGCGGGGCTACACCACCGAGCAGGCAGCCCACGCCATCGGCTCCGGCTCCCTGCTGGTGCGCACCGAGGACGACGCCTTCACCTTCGTCCACCAATCGATCGTGGAATGGCTGGTGGCCCATGTTGTCGCCCGTGAGCTGCGCGCTCACCGGTCCTCGACCCCGTTGACAACGCGACGGATGACGAAGCTGATGGTCGATTTCCTGATAGACCTCGTCGGGGTTCCTCTGGCGCAGGACTGGGCCCGGCAGACCCTGATGTCGTCCTGCTGCTCGCAGCGGGCCAAGCAGAACGCGTTGCAGGTCACGACACGGATACCGGCTGTGCTGGCCGAAAAGCCCCGCGGGGCGACGGCTTCCGACGTCCAGGACCAGGAACGGGTCGACCTGCGGGGAATCGACCTGCGCGGGCAGGACCTGACCGGCCTGGACCTGTCCTCAGCTGTGCTCAGCGGAGCGGACCTGCGGGGGATGCGTCTGGAACGGGTCAACCTCACCGAGGCCGATCTCACCCATGCCCGTTTCGAGGGTGCGACGCTGGCCGGAGG